>JAWLDJ010000096.1:2116-9054 GCA_041686695.1 Nitriliruptoraceae bacterium | reverse complement strand
GTGCCGACCTCACGCGAGTGGTGGATACGGCGTTTGGTCTCCTCGGTCCACCTCGAATCACCGATCGGTTCGCCGGCGAGGTGGACGACGACGTCCACGCCCTCGAGCTTCTCGGCGTCGATGGTGCGGGATGACAGGTCCCACACGACGTCGTCCGGCCCGGCCTTGCTGCTGCTCCGCACGACCCGCTGGACCGTGTGCCCGTCGGCCGTCAACGAGGCGATCAGCGCCTCACCGATGAGCCCACTCGAACCCGTGATCGCGTACCTGGCCACCTACCACCCTTCTCGCTGGGACACCCCCAGTTTCGCAGGCCCGGGGGTCCGTGGACGGGCGGACGGTCGGACGGGGTCCGCGAGCCAGCGGCGCCGGGCGTGCCACGACCGATCTCGTCGCCGGGGCGGGCCAGCGCGATCGCCGTGCCCGCACCCAGCGGCGACCGCGCGAGCGGTCGCGGGCTCGCGCCGACCGGTCGACGGGGGGTTCGACCGGCCGACGCGAGCCGGACGTCAGGCCCCGTGGGACCCGACGAACTTCCAGGTGGCCGGCAGCAGCGCCGCCGCCAGCGCCAGCTTGACCGCGTCGCCGATCAGGAAGGGCACCGCGCCCAGCATCGTCGCCTCCACCGGTCCGACCCCGAGGAACAACGCGAGGCCCGTGATGCCGAAGGCGTAGATGACGAGGTTGCCGACCACCATCAGCGCGACCGTACGGCCGACCGTGCGGTCGTTGCCGAGCCGGGCGAGACGGCCGACGATCGCCGCGGCCGCGATGAAGCCGACGATGTAGCCGAACGATGCCCCCCCGGTGGCCGTGAACCACGGCACCCCGACCATCCCGAGCACCAGGTACAGGCTGCTACCCACGGTGGCGCGGCCCGCACCGAGCGCCGCCGCACCGAGCAGCACCGCGAAGGTCTGGCCCGTGACCGGAACCGGTGTGAACGGCAGGGGCACGGCCAGCTGCGCGGACAGCCCCAGCACGACGGCGAAGGTGCCCACCAGGACCGCATCCTTGACACGTGCGCCAGGAACGAGGTCCGCCAGCACGCGGCCGGGGGCGATCGGGTTCGGTGCGGAGATGGCACTCACAGGGTCCTCCGAAGCTCGTGCGCGGGCAGGGTGCGCGGGGCGGGCTGCGCTACCGGGGTCGGTGGCTGGACGGGGCGTCGCGCCCCGTCGACGTCGAGCACGATAGGCGAACGACACCTCGCCGTCAGCGTCGGGCGGATCGGAGCCGCCGCCTGTCGGCGTCGGGCAGACCGCCGCCGTGCGCCGTCAGCGCCAGCCGCGGGCGTAGGAGGGCGGGACCTCCAGCCGATCGAGGGCGCCGAGTGCGGCTGCGGCACGACGCGGCCAGTAGGGATCGCGCAGCGACTCCCGTGCCTGCAGCACGAGGTCAGCCTGGCCCTCGGCGATGATCTGCTCTGCCTGCTCGGGCGTCGTGAGGAGACCGACCGCTGCGGTGGCCACCGCAGCCTCGCGACGGATCCGGGCGGCGAAGGGGACCTGATAGCCGGGTGCCGCCGGGATACGCACGCCGGGCACCGCGCCGCCGGAGCTGCAATCGATCAGGTCGACGCCATCGGCGACCAACCACCTCGACAACTCGACCGAGTCATCCTCGGACCAGCCGTCGGGCACCCAGTCGGTCGCGGAGAGCCGGACCGCGAGCGGGAGGTCCGGGGGCCACACCTCACGGATCGCGGCGACGACCTCGCGCGTCAGCCGGGTCCGGCCGGCCAGGTCCCCGCCGTAGGCGTCGGTCCGACGGTTGGTCAACGGCGAGTGGAAGCTGTGCAGGAGGTAGCCGTGGGCGGCGTGGACCTCGATGAGCTGACAGCCGATGTCCCGGGCACGTGCCGCGGCGGAGCGGAACGCGGCGACCACCTCGCCGAGCTCCTCGGGTGAGAGCTCGTGCGGGACCGGTGCGCCCTCATCGAAGGGCAACGGGCTCGGTCCGACGACCTCCCACCCGCCCGCTGCGGGCGACAACGCACCACCCCCCTGCCAGGGGGCAGCGGTGGAGGCCTTGCGCCCGGCGTGCGCGAGCTGGATCGCCGCGACGGCGCCGTTGGCACGGAGTTGGGCGATGATCGGTGCCAGGGCCGAGGCCTGCTCGTCGTTCCACAAGCCGAGGCAGGCGGGCGTGATGCGCCCCTGAGGTGTCACCGCGGTCGCCTCGGTGCAGACGAGCCCGTTGCCACCGACGGCCCGGGACACGAGGTGCACCAGATGCCAGTCGTTGGCCACCCCGTCGGTGGCCTGGTACTGGCACATCGGCGCGACCCCGATGCGGTTGCGGAGCTCGACGGACCGCAGCCGTAGCGGGGTGAACAGTTCGGACATCGGCAGCTCCTGATCTCGCTCGCGAACGGGTTCAGCGCAGGGCTCGCTCCAGGGCTGCGACCAACCGTTCAGCGGCACCGTCGACCAGGTGCATGAACAGCCCGGGCTCGGTCACCTCGAGCTCGTTGACGAGCCAGCTGCCGACCTCATCCACCAACAGGTCCACACGAGCGAACAGCAGGTCGTGACCGGCGGCCTCCACGACCCAGCGAGCCAACGCGGCAGCCTCGGCCGGCACCTCCGCAAGGGGCTCGTAGGTCCCCCCGTGCTCGATCTGGACCAGCAGGGAGCCGGCGGTGGGGACCTTGCGGACAGCGTGACTGACCTCGCCGTCGAACAGGATCACGCTGAGCTCTCCCGCCGTGGCGATGGTCGGCACGTAGGGCTGCACCATCGCGTCGCCGGTGGCGGCGAGGGCATCGAGTGTCGCCTGCCCCTGCCGGGGCGACACCCGCACGATCCCGTCACCACCCGCCCCGACGGCCGGCTTCAGCACGAGCTCACCCCACCCCCGCTGGTCGGCGAGAGCTGCGAGGTCGACCCGATCGCCCTGGGCCAACCAGGCCGTCGGCACGATCGGTGCCCCCCGCTCCTCGAGCTCGAGCAGGTAGCCCTTGTGGGTGTTCCAGCGCACCACCTCGGCGGCGTTGAACAGCCGCGTAGCGGCTCCGACCTGGGCCGCCCATGCCACGAACGCCTCCCGGCGGGTGTGGTAGTCCCAGGTCGTGCGGATCAGGACGGCGTCGAACGCCTCCCAGGTGACCGCAGGGTCATCCCAGGCCACCAGTTCGGCGTCGTGCCCCGCTTCGGCCAGCGCGGCGAGCAGGGGCGCGTCGTCCTGGTCGGTCGGGACCTGCTCGGCTGCGGTGGCCAGCGCGATGCGCACGGGGAGGGCTCCGACGAGGGCGGCGAGGTGGTGGCAGCACGGGCGACGCTACCGCCCGCCACGGGCCTCGATGACCCGCCGTCGCCTCAGCTGTCCTCGCCCACCGCGGGCCACGACGACCCGCCGTCGCCTCAGCTGTCCTCGCCGGCAGGATCGCCGCTCGCACCATGCTCGTCGGCCTCGTCGGCCTGCCCCTCGATCATGGTCGCGCTGACGACCGCGGAGCGGTCGTTGGTCGGCCACAGGATGGTGCGCACCATCAGCGCACGATCGTCGATCGGGGAGGTCGCCCCGAGGAACTCGACCGACTCCCCGCGCAACGCCAGCGCCGCCGCTGCCTCGAAACGGGCACGGTCCTTCTCGGCGATGGAGCCCCGCAGGTCGATCGGCGCCTCATCCGCGACCGCGCGACCGAACACGTCGCTGGTCCCACGTGGCAGCGCCCAACTGGTCCGCAACTCCTCGTCGAGGAGGGCGACCATCACGTCCTCACGTTCCCCGAGGAGGGCTGCCAGGTGCCGGAACGCCACCGCCGACAGCAGCGCCTCGACCCGCTCGAGCTCCTCAGGTCCCACCACGCCACCCCCCTGCTCGGCCCATCGGAGCGGTCCCCCTCCGACGGCGGGTCGCCAGTGACCCGCGACCCGTCACGGTAGCTGAGGCGGGCGCGATCACGAACCCAGCAGCCGCCGATCGGGACGGAAGGGCAGGCTCCGCCGGACCTCGGCCACCACCTCGCTGTCCAACTCGGCGGTGAGGACGGTCTCGACCTCGGCGGCGGCCACCAGCACCTCACCCTGGGGGTCCACGATACGGCTGTCACCGGCGTAGGCGAGGCCGCCACCGGAGCCGACCCGGTTGACGGCGACGAGATAGACCTGGTTCTCGATGGCGCGCGCGTCGATGAGGCGACGCCAGTGCCGGCGGCGAGCCGCGGGCCAGTTGGCCACGACCACCTCGACGTCGACCGCAGGCTCGCGGTCCCAGTACAGGTTGGCGAACCGGAGGTCGTAGCAGACCGAGAGGCCGACCGATGTCCCCGCCACCTCGGTGCTCACGCGCTCGGGGCCGGCGCGGAAGCGCTCGTGCTCGCCGGCGTAGGAGAACGGGTGCACCTTGTCGTAGCGCGCCTGGATGCCATCGGCGCCGACCACCAGCAGGCTGTTGGTGGGCAGACCCGCCGGCCCGCTGGCCTCTGGCGTGGGCGAGCGCAGTGGCACCGAACCGGCGAGCACGACACCGTGCGAGCGGGCCTGCTGGACCATCCAGGCCACCGTCGGACCATCCACGTCCTCAGCGGTGAGATGGGTCGACATGGAGAAGCCGGTGGCGAACATCTCGGTCAGGATCACGAGATCGGCACCGGTGGCCGCCGCCTGTCCCACCGTCGGGGAGAGCCGGGCCAGCGTGGCGTCCCGGTCCTCCCACACGATGTCGTGTTGGATCGCAGCGACCTTCATCCGAGCTCCTCCTCCGGTCCAGTCCCGGCAGGTTGCCTGCTGGCACCGCGGTGGTCGCCACCGGCGCCCTCGGCACGGGCCGCGCGGGCGGCGCGGGCGGCGCGGGCTCGGCGGGCGGTGTAGCGGTCCACGGGGTCCGGCTTGAGGCCCCGCAGCCCGTGCCACAGCAGGTTGACGACGTGGGCGGCCACCTGCTCCCGCGGCCAGTCCCGATGTTCGAGCCACCACTCGCCGACCAGCGCGACGGCCCCGACGAGCATCAGGGCGTACATCGGGGCGGTCTCGGCGTCGAAGCCCTGATCGCCGAACCCGTCGACGAGCTGCTGCTCGGCCCGGGTGGCGACGTCGGAGATGACGCTGGCGAAGGAGCCGCCGGTCATGCCGATCGGGGCATCCCGGATCAGGACCCGGAACCCCTCCTCGTGTTCCTCGATGTAGCTGAGGAACGCCTCGGCGGCGCTCTCGGCCACCGCACGAGGGTCGCGGGCCTCGAAGGCCGATGCGATCGACACCGTGAGCCGCTGGACCTCCCGGTCCACGACCACGGCGTAGACCCCCTGCTTGCCCCCGAAGTGCTGGTAGACCACCGGCTTCGACACCCCGGCCCGCTCCGCGATCTCCTCGATCGAGGTGGCTTCGTAGCCACGCTCGGCGAACAACGAGCGCGCGACGCCCAGCAGCTGCTCGCGCCGCTCCTGGGCCGTCATCCGGACCCGCTTGCTCACCTGGGCACCTTCATCACCTGCGATCATCGCCCGCCCCGTACCCGCTCTGTCCTCCGCTGACCCGGCGAGCGGCCGGTAACCCCCGGACCGTAGCGTCGTGGCCCGGGTACCGTGCCGCCGTGAACTCCTCCACCCCACCCACCACGGCACCCGACGGTGTCGACCTCTCTGCCGCCCGCGACGTGCTCGGCGAGGCGCTCGACGAGGTCGCCGGCTGGCTGCTGGCCGACAGCGGCGACGTCGAGGTGACCGCCAAGGCCGACGGCACCCCGGTCACCGACGCCGACACGTCCGTGGACGATCATCTGCGGGCCAGGCTGACCGCTGCCTTCCCCGACCACGGCGTGCTGAGCGAGGAGCGTGGGACCCGCTCCCCGACGACCGCCTGGACGTGGGTGATCGACCCGATCGACGGCACGTCCAACTACACCAACCGTCTGCCGTACTGGTGCATCTCCGTGGCGCTGCTGCACGACGGCGAGCCCGTGCTCGCCATGATCGACGCCCCGGTGCTGGCGCGGCGCTACATCGCGCTCGCCGGCGGCGGCGCCGAGGTCGTCACCCGCACCACCTCGCTGGACGGACGTGAGGATCGTCTCCGGAGCCGGCCGCTGCAGGTGCGTCCACCGGTCGCGTGGCGAGACCCGTCCAACCGGCATGTGCCGCTCATGCTGACCACGGGAACCGCACGGCGTGCTCGCGGCGCTGGTGTCCGGCTCAACCCCCGGGTGATGGGCTCGACGGCCCTGGACCTGGCGATGGTCGCCGAGGGAGTGGCCGCGGCCTCGCTGGCGAAGGTGCCCAAGGTCTGGGACGTGGCCGCTGGCGTGCTGCTGGTCCGCGAGGCGGGCGGGGTGATCGTGACCGTCGATGGCGAGCCGTTGCTCCCACTGGCCGGCGACGTCGAGCAGGTCGCTCGCTCGGCGGTGACCGCTTCGGGTCCGGACGAGCCGTATGTCCGTGAGCTCGCCGCGGCGCTGCTCGGCGGGTCCAACGACGGTCGCGCGGTGGAGGATGCCGAGGCCGGGGAGGTCCCGGCGGGCGCGTCTGGTGCGTCGGGCGCGTCGGGCGCGGGGGGCTTGGCGGGCGCGTCGGGCGCAGGGGGCTTGGCGGGCACGGATGCCACGCAGGCTCCCGGTCCGGATCGGACATCGGGGCCAACGTGAGCCGGCGTCCACCGGCGCTGCTGTGGGCCGCCTGGGGTCTCGCGTTGCTGGGCGGCCTCGCGCTGTGCATCGGGGTGGTCCTCGCCCTGCGTGACCCCTGCATCGATCCGGCCGCTGGCCCGGCCGACGCCGCGTGCCAGGGGGTTCCGGGCGAGGTGCTGGCTCTTGCGCTCGGCGGGACCACCGTCGCCGTGGCCGGCGGAGTCATCGCCGCGGCGGTGGCCCTGCGCGGCAGCCGCAACCATCACCGCTGAAACGCCGCTCGGATCCTGTCCTCGCGCGCCGGCCTCAGGCCTGGACCGGTCCCGCAACGGTCTCCGCTGCCGGTGCCAGCTGAACCCGGCCACCGCCAC
>JAWLDJ010000096.1:0-2016 GCA_041686695.1 Nitriliruptoraceae bacterium | reverse complement strand
CAACGACGACGGACCGGGTGCACTCCACCCCACCCCCCGAGGCAAACCGCACCCGATCCCAACACTTGTCCCGGAGCGCTCCGCGCACCCCGTCCGCGCACCCCGCTCACTCAACCTGACCGCGCAGCCTGCCGACAGCTCGGGAGAGCACACGAGGAGCGAACGGCCATGCCTTCGGGAGCCACGGACACCGCTAGCGAGGTGTTCACCGCGCGCCTGGCGAAGCTGCTGCGTACGGCGAGAGGCGATCGGGGCACGTCGCTGCGGGAGACGGCACGGGCGACCGCGGGCGCAGCGACCGGCCGGCAGCTTCGCGCGATCGAGGCCGCCGAAGCCGATCTCACGCGGTTCGATGTCGCGGCCATCGCCGCTGCCTACGGCCTGGATCTGTCCGCATCGTTGGCCGAGCGCATACCGCTCGACGTCGACCTCGGAGCCGGGATCCTGCACACGGCGGGGAACTCGCGCCGGTTCACGCCCGGGGACACCGACGCGCTACTGCTCGCCTACCTCCTGCTCGTCCGCGATCTCCGCGGCCTGCCGAAGGGCTCGGAAGTGGTGGTCCGACGTGACGACGTCGAGGTACTGGCGCGCCACCTCGGGGCGGATGCCGCGAAGATCGTCGATCGGCTCGCTGACCTGATGGGTGCGACGGACGGCGAACGTCGCTCGATCGTCGGCCTCTTCGCGGCCGGTGCCACGGTGCTGGTTCTCGCCATGAGCGCCGTCGCGAGGCAGAGCGGGTGCTCTCCCGGCCTGGACGACGCCAGCTCCAGCCGCGACCGCCGACCGGCGGCGAGCCCGGTCTCGCCGCTGACGCCACCACCACCGCCCACGGCGTCGACGAGCACACCGACGACCGGGGCCACCACGCCGGACGGATAGCCGTCGCGCCCAGGTGACCGGTGCCAGGACCCGGCAGCGAGCAGGGCTCGGCGCCATCCGCGCGCACGGGCGGGGCCGATCACCCGGACCCGGGCGCGGCCCACCCGGGACCCCGCGCCACGGCCACGGTCGGTGTGATCCACTCGTGGGCGAGACCCGCTGCCGAAGCCGACCTCGAGGTTGCCGTGCCGATCCCGACCACCATGCGCGCCGCCCGGATCCATGCGTTCGGCGGCCCGGAAGAGCTGATCGTCGAGGACGTCCCGGTCCCCGATCTCGAACCCGGCGAGGTCCTCGTGGAGGTCCACGGCGCCAGCGTCAACGGTGCGGATCTCGAGCTGCGACGCAGCGGGTTCGACGGCTACTTCGACCCGCCTCGCACCCTCGGGCTGGACGTCTGCGGGATCGTCCGCACGGTGGCGGACGGGGTCGAGGGCCTCGCGGTCGGCGACCGGGTGCACGGGCGACGAGCCTCCGCGGAGCGCGGCACCTACAGCGCCTACGTCGCCATCGACGCCGGTGACCTCGTCGTGGTCCCGGAGCCCATCGACGACGTCACCGCTGCCGCCCTCCCCCTCGTCGGGCTGGCGGCCTGGCAATCGGTCGTCGAGGTGGGACGAGCCGCGCGGGGTGAGCGGGTGCTGATCCACGGTGCCGGCGGTGGCGTGGGGCACCTGGCCGCACAGTTCGCGCTCCACCTCGGCGCCCACGTCATCGCCTCCGACGTCGCCGCCGCCCGCGAGTTGCTCGAGCGGATCGGTGTCACGGAGATCTACGACTTCCGGGCCACCGACGTGATCGCCGAGGTCGGCACGGTCGACCTGGTGATCGATCCGGTGGGTGGGCCGGTGACCGACGCCTCGCTCGCCGCGCTCGGGACGGGTGGCCGTCTGGTGACACTGGTGGGAGCACCCGACGAGGAGGCGGCCCGGGCCCGCGGTGCATCGGCGACCACCATCGACTCCTGGATGGACCGCGATCACCTGGCGCGGATCGACGAGCTCGTGCTCGATGGCGAGGTCATGATCGAGGTCGCTGACGTGCTGCCGCTGGAGCAGGCGGCCCGCGCCCACGAGCTCGCCGAGAGCGGCGACGTCCACGGCAAGATCGTGCTCGACCCGCGACGCTGAG
>JAWLDJ010000095.1:0-9145 GCA_041686695.1 Nitriliruptoraceae bacterium | reverse complement strand
CCGCTCTGGTGCTGGTGGCCCTGGTCGCGGACGGCTGGGCGGCACCGGCGCCGTGGCGGGTCGGTGTCGCGCGGAGCCTGCCGCCGGTGGTGCCGCTCGACACCACCGCGACGGTGGCCTGGCAGCTCGAGAACCCCACCGCGCGGTCGTTGACCGTCGGCCTCACCGACGAGTTCCCACCCTCGCTCGGGGTGGACGCGCGACGCGTGCGGGCGAGGCTGCCAGCGCACGGGCGGAGCCGTGCGACGACCCGGTGCCAGCCGTCACGTCGCGGCACCTTCACCCCCGCCGGCTGCACCGTGCGGGTGGTCGGCCCCCTCGGCCTGGCCACGCGGCAGGCCCGTCGGTCCCTGCCCGGTCGCATCGAGGTGCATCCGAGCTTCCGCTCGCGCGACGCTGCGGAACTGAGGATCCGGCGCGCCCGGATCCTGGACGAGGGCGCGCGCTCGGTCCGGGGACGCGGTGGGGGCACGGAGTTCGAGGCGTTGCGCGAGTACGTCGAAGGCGACGAGTTCCGCCACCTCGACTGGGCCGCCACCGCCCGGCGCGGCCACCCGATCGTGCGCACCTTCCGCGCCGAGCGCAACCAGACCGTCCTGGTGCTGCTCGACACCGGCCGGACGATGGCGGGGTTGGTCGATGCGGTACCCCGGCTCGATCACGCGATGGACGCCACCCTGGCGCTGGCGACGGTGGCCACCCACCTGGGTGACCGCACCGGGCTGGTGGCCTTCTCCGCCGACGTGCGCGCGCTCATCGCCCCGCGTCGCGACAGCGGGCAACTGCGCCGGTTGTCCGGTGCGATGCACGCCCTGGAACCGGAGCTCGCCGAGGCCGGGTACCACGCGGCCTTCCGCACCACCCTGGCGCGCTTCCGTCGCCGGGCGCTGCTGGTCATCCTCACGGAACTGGCCCCGGGTGCGGTGGAGGAGACGCTGCTGCCGGCGCTGCCGCTGCTGACCCGCGAGCACGCCGTGGTCATCGCCGCCGCCCGCGACCCTGCGCTGGCCGAACTGCGCGACCGAGCACCCGACGGTGTCGAGGACGTCTACGCGGCGGCCGCCGCCACACAGGTCCTGGACGAGCGTCGCCGGGTGGCGAGGCGGCTGCAGGCGGCCGGCGCCCGGGTCGTGGACGCACCGCCGGAGGAGCTGGCCGCCCGGGTGTGCGACACCTACCTCGACGTCAAGAACCGCGGTGGATGGTGACACGTGCCGGTGCGCGCTCGCCGAGGGCGCCGGTCAGCCCGTCGGCGGCCGCTCGTCGGCCAGCGACCACGATCCAGCCGACGATGCCGGCCCACACCGCCGCGCCGGTGGCGACCCGGGCCCACGTCGGCCAGGGGGCTGCGGTGACGTAGCCCTCGAGCAGCCCGGCGATCAGGAAGACCAGGACCAGGCCGAGCACGATCACGACCGCCCGGCGGCCCTCCTCGGCCAGCGCCGCGCTACGGGTGCGGTCGCCTGGTGCCAGCGCCGCCCAGCCGAGCCGCAGCCCCGCCCCGCCGGCGATGAACACCGCGGTCAGCTCCAGCATCCCGTGGGGCAGGATCAGCGTCCAGAACGTGGTGGCGTCCCCGGCGGCGTGGAACAGCCCCGCGGCCAGCCCGACGTTGATCCCGTTGAGCGCCAGCACGTAGAGGGTGGGCACGCCCCACAGCACCCCCATGCCGAAGGCGAGTGCCCCGACCGCGGCGTTGTTGGTGAACACGCGGGCGGCGAAGGCGGTGCCGGGCTCCGAGGAGTAGTAGGCCTCGAAGTCCTGCTCGAGGTAGGCCTCACGGACCGCCTCCGGCGCGGCGGCCGCGACCGCCTCGGGGGAGAGCGCGAGCCAGATCGCCATGACCGCGAAGCTGGCCACGAACACCACCGTGGACACCGCGATCGGCAGTCGGGCGTGCCAGACCGCGGCCGGGAAGGTGCGCGTCACCCCGGCGACGAACGCGCGCCAGGTCCGTGGTCGGGTGCCGTGCACGACCGCTGCCGACCTCGCGACGCGACGTGACAGCGCGGCGGTCAGCTCCGGGTCGCCGAGGTGGGTCCTGGCCGTGGACAGCTGCGAGCTGGTCCGCAGGTGGAGGTGGACGAGCTCGTCGATCTCCGAGGCCGTGAGCTGGCGGGGGTCACGGCCCGCCCGCACGACGAGGTGGTCGAGGCGCCGCCAGTCCGCCTCGTTCGCCGCGATGAAGTCGTCGACCGTGGTGACGATCGCTGGGCTCCTGCTCGCTCGTGGCAGCCGGGATGGCGCCGTGGCCGGCGCGCCGGCGGGTAGCGTCGGGTGACGCAGCGTAGGGCCAGTGGCGAGCAGGAGGGCAGCAGGGTGGGCGCCAGTGCACCGCCGCGCTCCGACCACGGCTTCGTCACGCCGGATGCGGTCGCCCTCGACCTCGAGGTGGCCACGATCGGCTCGCGCGGGATCGCGTACCTGCTCGATCTGCTGCTGTTCGCCGTGGTCTTCCTGCTGCTGAGCCTGGTGCAGCTCGCTCTGGCCGGTGGCGGCTGGTTCGACAGCGGGTTGGGGATCGCCATCGCGCTGGTGCTGGCGTTCCTGTGGCAGTTCGGCTACCCGATCGGCTTCGAGACCCTGTGGCGGGGGCGCACCCTCGGCAAGGCTGCGATGGGGCTACGCGTGGTCACCGTCGAGGGAGCGCCCGTCGGGGTTCGGCACGCCACGATCCGGGCGGTGACCGCACCGGTCGAGGTGCTGCTGACGACCGGTCTGATCGCGAGCATCGCCTCCTTCGTCAGTCCGCGCGCCCAACGGCTGGGCGACCTGGCGGCCGGCACCCTGGTGGTCCGCGAACGCGGCGTGGCCGCCGAACCGAGCGCCTCGACCTTCGTCCCACCGCCGGGCGCGGCGACCTACGTGGCCCAGGTCGACGTGTCGGCCCTGGGCCCACGGGAGTACGCGCTGGTGCGAGAGACGCTCCGTCGCCAGGCGGACCTGCCCGACGACGCTGCCTGGCAGCTGGTCAGCGAGGTGGCAACCGTCATCGCCCCGCGGGTCCAGCCGCCGCCACCGGCCGGTACCGCGCCGGGAGCGTTCCTGCAGGCGGTGGCCGCCGCCGTCCAGCAACGCAGCCTCGGCGGCCCCCGTCCGCGGACCTCCAGCCCGGCGCGGCAAGGGCCAGCGGGTCTCGCACCGCCCACGACGCCACCCGTGCCGTCGGCGATCGCGCCGCCGCCGCTCCCCGCCGATGGCGCTGACCGTGCCGGCACCTCGCAGCAGGGCCCCCCGCCGCCGCCGCGCGAGGGCCCGGGGTTCGCAGCGCCCCGCTGACCCGTCGTGGGCGTCCTTGCAGCCGGTCTGCAGCCGGTTGCAGCGCCGCTGCGGCGTCGCTGCCGCCGGCGGGGCGCATCATCGGACCATCACCCGAGAAGCAGGAAGGGGGGAGGACGATGCAGACCAGCACCAAGATCCCCGAGCAGACCACAACCAGGCGCAACGCACACGTGAAGGAGCACGTGGGTGGCGACCAGCAGGTCGTCGCAGGCCCATCTCGTCGCCTGAGCGGTTGGGGCGTCGCCGCGGTGGTGTTCGTCGCCCTGGTCGGGCTGGCGAGCGCCCTCTTCGTCATCAACCCTGCGACCGACACCGCGGAGGTCGTCCCGGAGACCGCCGTCGGACCGGCGGTGGGAAGCCAGGAGTTCCTCTACCAGCTCGCCGAGCAGGGCTACATCCCGATGGAGTCGGTGGACATCGACCGGCTGCTGATGGAGCGGCTCGTCGCCAGTGGGCACCTCCCGGCGGCCGCCCTGGAGCCCTCGCAGGCCCTGATCGACGACATCTACACCCCGTACGAGCAGCTGCTGCTGGACGCGGTGGAGTCCGGGCACGTCCCGGCAGAGACGCTGGACACCGACACCTTCCGCGAGAAGGAGCTGTTGCTCCGGCGTGGCGGCACCTTCGAGGCCCTGCCGTGACCACGAGCGGACCCACACACAGGTGGCGCTCCCCGAGATCTGGGGGAGCGCCACCTCCCTGTTGGCACGGGGTTGGCTGCCGGTCTCAGGTGTCGGGCCGCGGTCTCGCTCGAGGGTGTTCCGCCTAGTCGCTTCCCGCCCCGTCGGCGTCGCTCTCCCGCGCTTCGGCTTCGCGTCGCTCCCACTCGGCGTCCAGTCCGGTCAGGAGCTCGTCGAGGTTGTCCGGTCCCGCTCCGACGAACTCGACCATGGCGCTCCACATGGGGTCGAGGCCGATCCCGTGGGGGAGGAGGTCGGAGCCGTCGAACCGGAACCGGTCCTGCTCGAGTGCGTCGAGCAGCTGCGGTGCGAGCAACGTGCGGACCGGGTCGGGTTCGCACCGCTCGGGCGCCTCCGACTCGCAGCGGCGGTAGGCGGCGGTGGGGAAGTCGTTGCGAGGTGAGATGAACATGTTGTCGAGCCCGGCCCAACGGTGCCCGAACTCGTCGCCGACCAGGAACCGGACGGCCTCGCGGACCTCCGGCCGATCGTTGAACTGGAGCACGAAGTCGCCCCCACCGAGCACCGCGCCATCGGTCTGAGCACCGACGGGCGGGAACGGGAACACGTCGACCTCGACACCCGCCTGCGCGTCGAAAGGCAGCCACTCCTGCGCGTCGGTTCCCATGGCGTAGAGCGCACAGCCGGGAGGGTCGGTGACCAGCGGGGCCGCGGCCGCCTGGACGTCCATGACCGCGGCGCTGCGTTGTCCGCCGGCGAGGTGGCCCGGCCGAAGGAGGAGGCGGGCAAGCCGCTCGAAGGCTCGGCGCAGCGGAGGGCTGTCGAAGCCGATGCGGTGCTCCAGCCAGGCGTCGTAGGCCGCCACGGACTCGTGCAGCAGCAGGTTCTCGATCACGTCCGTGCCCGGCCAGCCCGCGGCTGGTCCTCTGTCCTCGCCGTGGCACCAGGGGGTGAGCCCGTCGGCCGCCAGACGATCGCTGAGCTGGACCAGCTGGTCGTAGCTGGTCGGCAGCTCGTAACCGCCCTCGGCGAACACCGAACGCGAGTACCAGATCACGCTCTTGTCCGAGATCCGGACCGGGAGCCCGTACAGCGCACCTTCGTCGGCCGGCCACGCACCGCCCTCGCCCACCGTGCCCAGCGACCGCAGGTGCGGGGCGAACGCCGTTCGCACCTCCTGCATGTCGAGGTAGCCGGCGAGGTCGATCAGGTCGCCGCTGCCCCCGCGTCTGGTCACGGCAACCGGCTGCGGCACGAACGCGAGGTCGGGTGGTCGGTCCTCGAGAACCGGGCCGAACAGGCGGGTCTCCATCTCCGGGTCCAGGACCGCGTCGACCTCGATGCCCGTCCGCTCCTCGAACGCCGTCAGCTCCTCGGTCAGCCCGAGCGCGGAGAAGAAGGGGAGGGAGAGCGTGACGTGGGTGCCGGCGAGCGCCTCCTCCACCTCGCTCGGGTCCGCGCCGCCCGCGGCCGGACCGCCGAGCACCGTCAGCTCTGCAGGCAGGGTGGGGCAGGTGTTGCCGGGGCCGAGGTACTCATCGCACTCCTGGGGCGTGAGGTCGCGGTCCACGTGGGTCTCCGCCAACGCGACGAGTTCCTGTACCGGCATCGGGAAGATCCCCTGCGGTCCGTCCGGCCCGCTGACGGCGACGCCGTCGACGTCCCCGGGGAACGTCACCCGGGCCGCCTGCAGCGCCCAGTGCAGGGCCTCGACCTGCTCTGGTGGGAGCGGGAGACCGGCCTGCGTGGTGATGTTGGTGGCGTGCAGGGCCAGCAGCAGGCTGAGCTCGGGGTCGACCCGGCGGGCCTCGATGGCCGCGCTGACGAGCTGGCGCGCCCGGATGAGTTCCGTCGCCGCACGGGCCGCGGCCGCCTGCTCCTGTGCTTGCGAACGTTGGGCGCTGGCGACGATCCCGAGTGCCCCCGCCACCAGGGCTGCGAGCGCCAGGACCGCAACGAGCGCCCGGAGGCGGCTGCTCGCCTGCTGTTCCAGCTCCAGCTCACGTCGGTGCTGGGACTCGGCTTGCGCGCGCTCGCGTTCGCGGCGGGTCAGGCTCGCGTCGATGAAGGCGTGTTCACGTTGGGTCGGGGCAGCGGTGGCACGGGCACGCCACTCCAGGGCGAGGCCGAGGCGGGCGCCGCTCAACAGGAAGCCCTCGTCGTGGTCGGCGTCGGCCCAGTCGGCGGCAGCCATGGACAGCCAGCGTCGCAGGCGGAGATCGTCCTGGCTGTCCTCGATCCAGCGCTGCAGCCGTGGCCAGGCCCGTAGCAGGGCCTCGTGTGCCATCTGGACGGTGGCATGGCCGGTGACGGTGTCGCGGTCGAGCACCAGCAGCCGGGCGGTGGCGAAGCGGTCCAGGATCGCGCCCACGATGCCGGGGCCGGCGGTCAGGCTGTCCAGGTCGTCGCGTTCCACGCGCCGGTGTCCGATCTCGCCCTCGTCGCCCAGTACCACGAGCCGGAGGAAGACCTGCCGGCAGGTGGTTCGTGCTCCCTCGTCGAGGGTGGCGAAGGTCTCCTCCGCCCGGCGGCCGACCAGGCCCCGGATGCCGCCCAGCTCACGGTAGGCCTGGAGGGTCATGCGCTCCCCGACCCGCCGGTCGAACAGCTCGGTCAGGGTGTACTGCAACAGCGGCAGCGCACCGGGATGGTCGGCGACCTCTGCGGCCAGCTCGGCGACCAGCTCGGGTTCGAGCTGGACCCCGACCCGCCGGGCGGGTCCGGTGCAGGCGGCTTCGAGCTCGGCCGGCGTCAGCGGCAGCACGTGGACCAGGCCTTCGACGACGTGAGGACCCAGGCGGGTGTGTGCCATCGGGCGGTCGAGCAGGTCGGTGCGGATCGCCAGGACCACGGTGCAGCGACTGTGGGGATCCTCGAGCACCTCGACGAGGTTGCGCAGGAAGCGGTCGCGCTCCTCGTCGTCGGTGACCTGCAGGTACAGCTCCTCGAACTGGTCGATGAGCAGCAGCAGGCGCTCGTCGTCCTCAGGCACGACCCGCAGGACGGCGCGAAGGAGATCCAGGTCGTCGCCGACCAGCTGCGACGACAGGTCGGGCGGTGGGCGCTGCGCCGCGGCGGTCAGCAACGCCGCCTCGAGCTGGGTGAACGGATGGCTCCCCGGCTGCAACGTGGCGATCCGCCAGCGCGCCGATCCGGACAGGCGCCCCGTCCGCAGCGCGGGGAGGAGCCCGGCGCGCACGGCGCTGGACTTGCCGCTCCCGCTCGGCCCCGCCAGCACCAGCAACGACGAGGACGGGAGTCGGGCCGACAGCTCCTTGAGCAGGTGGTCGCGCCCGAAGAAGTCCGGTGCATCGACCTCGCTGAAGGGCCGCAGCCCCTTGTAGGGGTTGTCCTGGAGGGTCGGGTCGGCGGCCGCCGGTGAGTCGGACGGCGCCGGTGCCAGGAGCGATGGGTCGTGCTGCAGGATCCGGCGGTGGAGGTCCTGGAGTTCGGGGCTCGGATCGACGCCGAGCTCGTCGGCGAGCAGGGCGCGGCCCTGCTCGAACACCTCCAGCGCCTCGGCGCTGCGGTCCTCGCGAGCCAGGGCTGCCATCAACAGCCCCCGGGCGCGTTCGCGCAGCGGATGCTCGGTCACGAGCAACTGCAACTCGCCGACGACGGGGCGCGTCGTGCCCGCCGCGAGGTCAGCGGCCACGCGATCCTCGACGGCACCGAGCCGCAGGTCACGCAGCCGGCTGGCGTCGGCGACGAGCGCCGGCTCATCGCCCAGCTCGCCCCAGGGGGTGCCCTGCCACAGGCGCAGCGCCTCGGACAGGACGGCCGACGCGCGGGCCGGGTCGCGGGTCAGCAGCGCGCGTCCCTCGGCAGCCAGCTGCTCGAAGCGGCCCGCGTCGAGATCCCCGGGGTCCAGGTGCAGCCGGTAGCCGCCGTGCGCCGCGGTGAGGACGCCGCTGCCGAGCAGACGGCGCAGGCGTGCGACGTACACCTGCAGGGTCTTGCGTGCGCTCGGCGGAGGCTGGTCACCCCAGACCCCCTCGATGAGCCCGTCGACGGTGACCGGCGCTCCGGCGCGCAACAGCAACAGGGCCAGCACCATGCGTTGGCGGCGCCCACCGAGGTCGAGCGGATGTCCGTCCGAGGCGAACGCCCGGACCTCGCCGAGTATGCAGTACCGCATCGCGGCCCCACCGCACGTTGGACTTCCATCGTAGGCCCGTCATGGGGGTGCTGTCGCCCGTCGTCGGGCCCTACCGCAGGCCACGAGGTCGCGGCCGCTCGGGCGCTAGGCTCGCGCGGTCCACCACCCCCCAGGATGGGTAGCCGCGCCCGATGTCGTACCAGGTCAAGCTCGAGGTCTTCGAGGGGCCCTTCGACCTGCTGCTGCACCTGATCTCGCGTCGGCAGGTCGAGGTGACCGAGATCGATCTCGCGGAGATCACCGCGGACTTCGTGGCGCACCTCGGCGACGGCATCGAGACCCTCGACCTCGACACGGCTACGCGGTTCCTGGTCGTCGCCGCGACCCTGATCGAGCTGAAGGCCGCCCGTCTGCTGCCCGTGGAGGAGCGTGAGGAGCTCGAGGACCTGCTGGGCGACGCCCGCGATCGGCTCTACGCGCGCCTCCTGGAGTACCGCGCGTTCCGTGACGTCTCCCGCCTGCTCGACCATCGCCTCCACCACCACGAGGCCATGCTGGCGCGCGATGTCCCGCTGGAGGGCTGGTTGCAGCGACTGGTCCCGGCCACGCCGCTGCCGATCGACGCCGAGGGGCTCGCCCGGCTCGCCTCGCTGGCCCTGCAGCCGGCACCCGAGCCGGAGGTGGACCTCAGCCACATCCGACGCAGCTACCTCACGATCCGCGAGGCGGCGCTGCAGGTGCTGGGGCGGCTCGGCGATCCCGGGGCGCGCAGCGCCTTCGCGGAGCTGTCCGCCGATCGGCAGCAGGGTGACCGTGTCGTGCTGTTCCTCGCGCTGCTGGAGCTGTTCAAGCTGGGCCACGTCGATCTCGAGCAGCTCGACCACCGTTCACCGCTGCTGGTCGAGCGCCGCACCGGGGGAGTGGACCTCGACTCCATCGTCGACGAGGTCGATGCACCCGAGGGGGAGGGGGCTGCCTCCACACCGGACGGCGATGCGTCCGCGCCGGACGGCGATGTACCCGTGCCGGACGGCGATGCGTCCGCGCCGGACAGCGGCGCGCCCACGACGACCGTGGCTGCCGCCGCGGGGCAGACGCGACCGTGACCGACCAGCAGCCACCG
>JAWLDJ010000094.1:0-9334 GCA_041686695.1 Nitriliruptoraceae bacterium | reverse complement strand
CGGTGCTCGAGGGTGCCGCAGTCCAGCAGCACACCGTGACCGGCGCGACCGAGGATCGAGGCGGCCTGGTCCATGATCCCCGACGGCACCCCGACGGCACGGTGTTCCGCTGCCCGACACAGCGCGGCGAGGTCCAGCGGCTCCAGTGCGAAGCCGGCGGCCTCGCACAGCGCGGTGGCGACCACGACCTCCAGTGCGGCGGAGGAGGACAGTCCCGCACCCTGCGGCAGATCCGAGCTGATGCTGCCCATCAGACCCACCGGGGCGCGTCCGACCCCGTCGAGCTCGGCGGCGACCGCGGCGACGAACCGCCCGAAACCGCTCGCAGGCGTCTCGCTCCCGTCGGCCGCGACGTCGACGACCTCCTCGGCACCGTCGGAGGTGAGCCGGATGCGGTGGCCGCCGAGCTCGCCGCTGAGCGTGATCCCGCGATCGATCGCCGCCGGCAGGACCAGGCCGTCGGTGTGGTCGGTGTGCTCGCCGATCAGGTTCGCCCGACCGGGAGCGTGGAACACGGCGGCTGACACCCTGGCGTCTCCTGCGCTGGAGCGACTATCGTAAGCGAAACGAAGCTCATGGCAAGATGCCGAAAGCTGAGGCGGAGTGGCCCGTGGCGCGCTGCAGCGCCGGCACGGTCCGCGAGCGCGAACCGCCGTGGTGGGACGTGATCCTGAGGAGGCGGATGTGCGGGTCCTGGTGACGGGCGGTGCCGGCTACATCGGCGCGACGACGGCAGCGGCGCTGCTGGAGGCCGGACACGTGGTCACCGTGGCCGACGATCTCAGCCGTGGTCACCGCGTGGCGGTCCCCACCGAGGCCACCTTCGTCGAGGTGGATGTCACCGCGCCCGACCAGATCGATGCGGTCGTCGCCGACGGGGGCTTCGACGCGTGCCTGCACTTCGCGGCGCTGATCGAGGCCGGCGAGTCGATGCGAGCGCCGGAGCGGTTCTTCCGTGTCAACACCGGTGGCTCGGCGGTGCTGCTCGAGGCGCTGCTGCGCCACGGCGTCGAGCGGTTCGTCCTGTCGTCGACCGCGGCGGTGTACGGCGAGCCGGAGACGGTTCCGATCACCGAAGATGCGCCGCTGGTCCCCACCAACGCCTACGGCGAGTCGAAGCTGCTGGTGGAACGGATGCTCGCCTGGCACCACCGCATCCACGGCCTGAAGGTCGCGGCGCTGCGCTACTTCAACGCCGCCGGTGCCGTCCCCGGCCGTGGCGAGCGCCATGACCCGGAGACGCATCTGATCCCGCTTGTCCTGCAGGTGGCGCAGGGCCGCCGCGACCACATCACGGTGTTCGGCAGCGACTACCCCACCCCGGACGGCACCTGCATCCGGGACTACATCCACGTCGCCGACCTCGCCGACGCCCACGTCCGCGCGGTCGAACGGCTCGATGAGCACGGCGCGCTGACCTGCAACCTCGGCAACGGACGCGGCTTCAGCGTGGCCGAGGTGATCGCGGCGGCCCGGCGTGTCACCGGCCACGAGATACCCGCCGAGGACGCCCCACGCCGCCCCGGAGATCCGGCCGTGCTCGTCGCCTCCGCGGAACGTGCCCGACGCCTGCTCGAGTGGTCCCCGCAGCGCGACGACCTCGACCGCATCGTCGCCGACGCCTGGGCCGAGCACGAGCCGAGTACCTGACCGACCAGCCACACCGCAGAGCGGCGACCCTGGTCATGCCACGGTCCGCACGATCGAAAGGATGCTCGTGGGAAGCGACCTCGATGCCCCGCGGCCGCTCCCCGCGAGGATCCGACGTGACCGCATGATCGCGCTGCTGCGCGACGAGGAGTTCATCCGGGTCGGCGAGCTCGCCGACCGCTTCGGCGTCTCCGAGGTGACGGTCCGCGCTGACCTGGATGCACTCGAGCAGCGTGGCCAGCTGCGTCGGGTACGCGGTGGCGCGGTACCCCGGGCTGCCGCTCAGGCCGAGCGGAGGTTCGAGGAGGCCGAGGTCGCCGCGGCAGCACAGAAGCGTGCGATCGGTCGCGCGGCGGCGGCGCTCATCGAGGACGGCGACACCATCGTGTTGGATGTGGGCACGACGAACACCGCTGTTGCCCAGTCGCTCGCTGAACGCTCAGAGCTCTCGGACATCACGGCCTTCACGAGCTCACTCACCATCGCGATGGCACTCGAGCGCGCCGATCCCCGGGTCAGCGTGGTTGTCACCGGCGGCACGCTGCGCCCCAAGCAGCACTCCCTGGTCGAGCCGCTGGCCGGCCTCGTGCTCGGGAGCATCAACGCACGCAAGGCGTTCATCGGCTGCAACGGGATCGACATCGATCGCGGCGTCACCAACGTGAATCTGCCGGAGACCGAGATCAAGCGGATGGTGCTGCGCGCTTCGCAGCAGCGCATCGTCTGCGCTGACAGTTCGAAGCTCGGCCAGGTCTCGCTGGCACACGTCTGCGGGCTCGACGAGGTGGATCTGCTCATCACTGACGATCAAGCCGATCCGGAGCTGCTGGCGGCGCTGCGCAACACCGGGCTGGCCGTCACAGTGGCACCCGTCGACGTCTGACCGCGCGATGACGGACCGCGCCGTTCGATCCGCAGGAGCGGAAGCTCGGGCAAGCGGTCCGGACGCGTCCGGTCTGCGGTCTGCCTGAGTTGCCCGGCAGACTGCTCAGGGTCGGTGTCGTTGATGAAGAGGCCGGCGGCCGTCTCCACGGTGGCACGGACCTTGAGCTTGTCCGGGCCACGGTTCGGGGGAAAGAACTCGAAACTCAGATGCCAGTCCTCGATGGGGCCCTCGTCATCACGAGGTGCCTGCTGACACGCCATCAGGTAGGCCATCGGCTCGTCGTAGAACCGGTCGTAGATGCGTACCACCTCCCGCAGAGCAGCGGCGAGATCGCGCCGCTCCCCGACCGTGAGATCGGGCAGCCGTCGCGTGCCGTGCCTGCGCGCGCGAACGTGGATCTCGAAGGGCCAGTCCGGGGCGAAGGGCACCGAAACCTGGAAGCTTGGGTTGTCCACGACCGTGCGAGCCGGCGCCGCGACATCGCTCGCCACCACCTCGCAGCCCAGGCAGCCGTCATGCCGGTCACGATGCCGACGGGCGGCGGCGGCGCGCTCCTTGAGAAGGGGTGGCAGGTGGCCGAAGGCGTAGATCTGACCGTGTGGGTGGGACAATGTCGCTCCCACATCCTCGCCGCGGTTCTCGAAGACCAGTACCGCCTGGACGTGCTCATCACTCCAGAGTTCCTCGGACCGGTCAGCCCAGATCGCAACCACCCTCGCGAGCTCCTCCGCGGTCAGGGTCGCCAGGGAACCCTCGTGGGTCGGGGTGTACATCACGACCTCGCAGTGCCCCACAGATGGTGCTGTCTGCCCTTCGAGTACCGGCGGTGCGGGCGGCTCGGCCAGCAGGCTCGGGAAACGGTTCTCGAACACCGCAGCCTCGTAGGGGAACGGCAGCTCAGGTCCCCCGACGCACAGCGGGCACCCGGTCGAGAGCTGGCCTCTCGCGGGGGCAGTCTGCGGACGGGTGTTCCGTGCCGGAGAGATGGCCACCCAGCGATCACGCAGCGCATCGTGACGCAGGTGCAACGCCGGCCATTCGCCGCCCGGCGCGTCCTGAGGCAGCGGCTGGCCGGTGTGCACGCCGTAGAGAAAGAGCCGACGGCCGTCCGCGTGTCGGAGCTCGTGGCGTTCAATGATGCCCATGAAAGAAATCTACACTTGCTTTTGAAACTCTGTCAATCTCTCCATTACCGAAATGCCTCGTGAACCGCTAGACGAACGGGCTGGCCCATAGCGGCCGATCGATGGCGGCGCCGTGCACAGGTCACGAGCCACACCACCTCGCGCGCCCATACCTCGTCAGGCCAGCGGAAACCGTACTAGATCATGATCTGCGCCCGCGCGCTCTCGCCCGGGCAGGCAAGGAGTCATCCCAAGACGCCTCGATCGGCCAGAGGAAGTAGCTGCTTTCGAACACAAAAGCCAAGGGCGCACCTTGACACGGTTGCTATCGGAGTCGTAAGTTACCGACAGCAGCGGTACGGCGGCCGCGGCGGTCGGGAGGGACTCATGGTGGACGTCGATCACCCGCAGACGGAGGCGCGGCAGCCTGCCGACGGGAAGCAGCGCACCAGCCGGAGCCATCGAGGAGCCCGCTTCGGCACTGGTGACCGGTTCTCGCCCCGGGAGCTCGGCGCATGGGGCTTCCTCATCCCGTTCCTGTTGGCCTACGTGCTGTTCATGCTG
The DNA here is from genome assembly GCA_041686695.1 of Nitriliruptoraceae bacterium. GTDB lineage: Bacteria > Actinomycetota > Nitriliruptoria > Nitriliruptorales > Nitriliruptoraceae > T1Sed10-7. The sequence continues at coordinate 5,110 of JAWLDJ010000094.1, read as the reverse complement.
TATCCGGTCATCCAGGCCACCGTGATGAGCTTCTTCCAGTGGGACTTCCTCGATATCACCCGGCGGGAGTTCATCGGGCTGGACAACTACCGGCGGATGTTCTGGGGCACGGAGATGACCTGGAGCATCGAACGGTTCTGGCTGCTTCGGCTCCTTGCCATCGCGTTGCTGGTACCCATCTTCGTCTCCACACGACGTGGCAACCTCCCCAAAGCGTCGGCCGTCGGTCTGGGGATCCTGATCCTGGCCATCTTCGGTGTCTGGCTGGGTGTGCACCCGGGCGAGGGAGGCCGCTGGTTCGACTCCCAGTTCTGGCTGTCGTTCGGTAACACGCTGCTGTTCGTCGTGATGTCGACGCCGGTGATCGTCGGCACCGGCCTCGCACTGGCGCTGGCCCTGAACCGTGGCGGCCGCATGGTCGGCGTGCTACGAGCGATGTTCTTCGCGCCCTACGTGCTCTCGGTCGCCGTGCTCACACTGATCTGGGCCTTCATGCTGAACCCCGGCGTGGGGCTGGTCGGCTTGGTCGGCAACTGGTTCGGCGCCGATCCCATCAACCTGTTGAACGACACCACGTGGGCCATGCCGGCGATCGTGCTCGCCACGTTGTGGTGGACCGTCGGCTTCAACCTTGTGCTGTTCCTGGCCGGGTTACAGGACATCGATACCCAGCAGTACGAGGCGGCGGCCATCGACGGCGCCGGGCCGTGGCAGACCTTCCGCAACATCACCCTCCCCGGACTCCAACGCACGATCCGACTGGTGGTCGTGCTCCAGGTCATCTACTCCTTCCAGATCTTCGGGCAGGTGTTCATCATGACCCGTGGCGGCCCCGACGGTGCGACGCGGGTACTCATCCAGCACATCTTCGAACGCGGCTTCCGGGACTTCGAGTTGGGCTACGCCTCAGCGATGTCGATCTTCCTCTTCCTCGCAATCATCCTGGTCTCCGTCATCCAGTTCGTGCTGCTGCCCAGCGAGGAGGACGCGGCATGAGTGCTGCTACGACCGATACCGGGACTCGGGCTCGTCGCGTCCGCCTGACCAAGAAGCACGCACCCACCGTGATCCTGTTCGTCATCGCCCTCGTGTGGCTCGTGCCGCTGTGGTGGATGTTCTCCCTTTCGCTGACCCCGAACGACATCCTCCAACTCGATTCCCAGATCCTGCTTCCGCCCGAAGTGACCTTCGACAACTTCATCTCGGTGTTCCAGGTCGGTCTCAGCGGCCGCTGGTTCCTCAACAGCATGATCGTGGCAACCTCGACCACGCTGCTCACCCTGCTGTTCTCAGCGATGGCCGGGTACGCGTTCGCGCGTCTGCGGTTCCCCGGCAAGAAGATCCTGTTCCCCGTGGTGATCGCTGGTCTGATGGTGCCCCAGGAGACCATGTTCATCCCGTTGTTCCTGATCTTCGAGGCCCTGGGGCTGCACAACACCCATCCAGGTCTGTTCCTGCCGCGGGTGGGGGTCCCACTCGGGGTCTTCATCATGACCACCTTCTTCGCCGCGATCCCCGGTGAGGTCGAGGAAGCCGCTCAGATCGATGGCGCCTCACGGTGGCGCATCTTCCGCCAGATCATGCTGCCGATGGCAACGCCAGCGCTGACCGCGCTCGGCATCTTCACCTTCGTGCTGACCTGGAACGACTACCTGTGGCCGCTGGTCTCGGCCACCGAACGGGAGATGTTCACCGTCACCACGGGGCTCGCCTCGCTCCAGGGCAACTTCGCGCAGGCGACAGAACTGGGTGCCCTCATGGCGCGCGGCGTGCTGGCAAGCCTGCCGCTGCTGATCATGTTCGTCATCTTCCAGCGCCAACTGATCCGCGGCATCTCGCTCGGCAGCGGGGGCAAGTGATCGACCTGACAACTCTTGCCTCCCGGCGGCCGCCGGGTCCGGCAGAAGACGTACGGACCGAGCAGGTCCGTGGAAAAGGAGACACACCATGAGGATCACACGCCGGCTCCGAGCCACCGGGCTCCTGCTGGTACTGGCCCTTGTCGCCAGCGCCTGTGGGAGCGGAGATGGGGACGACACCGATGATGCGACCGACGAGAGCGGGGACGCGGCTGCCGACAGCAGCGGGGAGGCAGCTACCGATGGTGAGGACGTGACCATCAGCCTCGCACGGTTCTTCGGGGACTGCGATGAGTCCACCGAGGGGGTCACGGACGTCTCTGAGGCGACCTCGGAGTGCGAGGTCATCCAGATCCTGACCAATGCCTTCAACGCCGAGGACAACGGCGTCACCGTCGAACGGCTCGGTGGGGCCGTGTGGGACCAGTACTACACCCAGCTGTCGACCACCTTCGCCTCGGGGAACCCACCGCAGGTCGCGGTCATGCACTCCCACCGCCTGCCCGACTTCGCCGGCCGCAACCTGCTGCGTCCCATCGCCGACGATCTCATGGAGGTCGGTGTCGACTTCTCGGACTACACCGAACCCGCGCAGCAGGGTGCCAGCTACCAGGATGAGGTCTACGCGGTGCCCTTCGACATCCACGGCAGCCTCTGGCACGTGAACGCAGACCTGTTCGAGCAGGCCGGGCTGGTCGATGACGAGGGCGAACCCATCATGCCGACCAGCGTGGACGAGCTGCTCGCCCAGGCGGAAGCGGTGCAGAGTGCCACGGACGCGCTCTACTTCTCCCAGGACTGGTTCGAATTCCAGGTCGGTGCCCGGCTGTTCCTCGGCCTGGTTGCGCAGCAGGGTGGGGACATCGTCGACACCGACGGCAACCCGACCGTCGACACCCCCGAGGGACAGGAAGCGCTGCGCTTGATCAACGAACTCGCCGAGACGGCCTCCGACCCGGCTCAGGGCTACACCGACTCCCAGTCCGAGTTCCTGGCAGGGAACGTGGCCGTGCTGCACAACGGGACCTGGGTCGTGGACGAGTACGTGCGTGAGTCTGACTTCGAGTACCGAGCGCTGCAGGTACCGGCGATGTACGACGAGCCTGGCTTCTGGGGCGACTCCCACATGTGGGTCCTGCCGGCGGAGAGCAACGAGGATCCGGAGCTGCGCGCCGCTTCGCTCGAGTTCGTCTCGTTCCTCTACGACAGCATCGGCGACTGGGCGGCTGGCACCGGGCACCTCGCCAACCGCACCTCCGTGCTGACGGGCGGTGAGCTGGACGAGGCACCGCAGCGGGACAACTACGCCGACGCGGCCGACACCGCGGTGTTCGTTCCGGCTGTTCCCGGCTGGGCCGGCGCCTGGGACGCGCTCGCCGACGAGCTCCAGGCCACCTGGATCAGTGACAAGGAGCAGGACGCCGCGCTCGCCGATGCCGAAGCGCGCATGAACGAGGAGCTCGGCAGCTCCTGAGCCAACCCCGACAGCGCCCCGGTCGCTCACGGGGCACCTTCGACGACGCGCCCCGGTGTTCCGCACACCGGGGCGCGTCTAGCGTGATGCGCGCAGCCCGCGATGAGCTACCGGAAGCCGGCAACGGGTACCCCGCACCCCTCGTCCCGGGCCGGGACGTGATGGCCAGGCGGGCACCGAGAGACAAGGAGGCGGGCATGGCACGACCGTTGGTGACGGCTGCGGACATCGAGGACGTGGTCGCTGCAGGTCGATCCCGTCTCGATATCACCGCTGACACCATCGTGACCGCACTGGCTCGTGACCTCGCGAAGGACCGGGGCGTGGCGATAGTGGAGGCAGCCCGAGCAGACGCCGACACCCATCGGCTGCCAGCTGTACCCACTGACTCTCAGGCGCCGCTGTCCCCAACCGACGGTCCCCCACCCCCCAACCCGTTCACCGGGCTACCGACGGGGGATGATCCGCTCCGTGTGGGACGCTGGAACCGGGACCGGGCACAGGACTGGTACGCGAAGCAACCCTGGATCGTCGGCTGCAACTACGTCCCCGCCTACGCCGTGAACCAGCTCGAGATGTGGCAGAAGGAGACCATCGACCTGTCGGTGATCGGTGCCGAGCTCGACCTGGCGCACTCACTGGGCTTCAACACGCTCCGGGTGTTCCTCCACGACCTGCTCTGGACCGAGCCGCAGCTGCTCCTCGACCACCTCGATCGCTTCCTCACCGCGGCCGATCAGCGCGGGATGGCCGTGATGCCGGTGTTCTTCGACGGCGTCTGGCGCAACTACGCCCATCCCGGGCCACAGCCCGAGCCGATCCCTGGGGTCCACAACTCCCAATGGCTGCAGAGTCCCGACGCCAAAGCGGTTGTGGATCCCGCCCAGTGGCCACGGCTAGAGGACTACGTCTGCGGCGTCCTCGAGCACTTCGCGCAGGACGAGCGGATACGCATCTGGGACCTGTACAACGAGCCCGGCAACGAAGCCCTGATCGGCAACGCCCTGCCGCTGCTGGCTCAGACCTTCCGTTGGGCCCGCTCGATCGGTGTAGCCCAGCCGGTGATCAGCGGCATCTGGGAGTTCACTGCCGCTTTCGCCGAGTTGAACCGCTTCCAGCTCCTGGCCTCCGACCTCACCAGTTTCCACCACTACGGCCCGATCCACGACCTGGAGTGGCTCCTGGGCGTCCTGCAGCCGCTCGGCCGGCCCATCCTCTGCACCGAGTACATGGCGCGGCCCCTGGGCAGCACCTTCGATCCGCATCTCGCCACGATGCGCTCCCAGGAGGTCGCTGCCTTCAACTGGGGACTGGTCGCGGGACGCTCCCAGACCTACCAGGCGTGGGGTTCGCTTCCAGGCGCGAACGAGCCGCCGCTGTGGTTCCACGACATCTTCCGCTCGGATGGCACCCCCTACGACCCGAGCGAGGTCGCGTTCATGCGCCGGACCATCCGGGGCCGCCTGGGCTGACGCGACGACGCCCTCGACGGCTCCTCGTGACCGAGCGCGACTGCTCCCCGACGGGCTCGCGGCGCTGTTCGCGTGGCCCACGATCTGTGAGTGAGCCGGTACCGATCGGCCACCGTCCCGGTCCGGAGCCTCACGGGGCGGTGGTAGGTTCCCGCGCCACCGCCCGTCGTGAGCGTTCGAGGCCATCTCGGCACGACCGCCGCCAACGGGCGTAGCGCACACCGCTGCTGCAGCGCCGTCCCCCGCGGGGTATCGGATGTCCAGTTCCATCACGGCCGGTCACCGTCGCCTGGCGGCGCTCCTGG
>JAWLDJ010000093.1:0-9472 GCA_041686695.1 Nitriliruptoraceae bacterium | reverse complement strand
GTGGACGTGGTGTGCTCGTGCCTGCCGAGCGACGTCGAGGTGGCAGCCGTGGCGCGCGTGGTCGGGCCGACGCTGGCCCCCGGCACGGTGTGGGTGGACTACACCTCGGGCGACCCGAGCGGCAGCCGTGACGTCGCGCAGCTGCTCGCGAGCCACGGCGTCGCCTACCTCGATGCGCCGGTGTCCGGCGGCACGGACGGCGCCGCTGCCGGGACCCTGACCGTGATGGTCGGGGGCGCCGAGGACGATCTGGCGCGGGTACAGCCGGTCCTGGCGAGCGTGGCAGCGCGCGTGGTGCACGTGGGACCGGTCGGTGCGGGCATGTCGGTGAAGGCGGTCAACAACGCGCTGTTGGCCACCTCGCTGTGGGCCGCCGCGGAGGGGATGGTGGCGCTGACCGCGGCGGGGGTCGACCCCGATGCGGCGCTCCAGGTGATCGGGAGCTCCACGGGCCGTTCCTTCGCCACCCAGACCCTGCTGCCCGAGCGTGTCCTGACGCGGGCGTTCCCGCGCACCTTCGGCCTGCAGCTGCTGGCCAAGGACGTGGGCCTCGCGGCTGGGGTGCTGGCGGACGGCGATGTCGACGGACCGCTCCTGCGGCTGGTCGCAGAGCTGACCGCTGCCGCGGCCGAGGAGCTCGGCGACGCCGACCACGTCGAGTTGGTCAAGCTCGTGGAGCGTGCCGCGGGGGTGGAGATCGACCCGCAGCGCTGAGCGGCTGGCGGCCGGGTCGCCGAGGCCTGGCTGCCGGGGCGTCACACGGTGCCGGCGTGGGCGGCGCCGTCGCTACGCTGGAACCAGCCGATGAGAGGGAAGGCAGGCCCATGGCGTGGTGGCAGATGGTGTTGCTGGCTGCGGTGGTGCTCCTGCCACTGGTGCTGCTCGCATCGATGCACCCGGCCCGGGAGCGACTGAGCACCCGTGGGACGCCGATGCAGCGCGACTGGCGCCCGACGCCTCCCAAGCTGCCGGTCGACGACCACCACTGAGCGAGCGACGGCGGGTGGGCGTCCGCTCGTCGGCGGCCGTTCCCGATCACCGCCGTCGCCGCCGGCTCCGCTCGGCCGCCGTCCCCGCCGGCTCCGCTCGGCTGCGGTGCCAGCGCGCTGCCAGCGGCTCCGACGGCACCTGCCCCGGGGCTGGTGGCCGGCCGCCGCCGGGCACAGCGTAAGCGTGAGCCGTAGTGGCGCAGATAAGTTGAGTCGTTGCGCATCACTGGCCTTGTCATGGCGATCCACGGGCGTACCTTCGAAGGCGACAGCGACCACCGTGGTCGCGATCTCGTCCCCACCATCCCGCGGGCCGGCGCCGAGCAGACGCTGTCCCGCGACGCAGACCAACAGGAGGCCCGAGAATGGCCAAGGCCGTCGGCATCGACCTCGGAACGACGAACTCCGTCGTGTCCGTCATGGAGGGTGGCGAACCCACCGTCATCGCCAACGCGGAGGGGGCACGCACGACCCCGTCCGTGGTCGCGTGGTCCAAGTCCGACGAGGTGCTGGTCGGTGAGGTCGCCAAGCGACAGGCCGTGACCAACGCCGACCGGACCGTGCGCTCGGTCAAGCGGCACATGGGCACCGACTGGAAGCAGGAGATCGGCGGCCGGACCTTCACGCCCCAGGAGATCTCGGCGCGCATCCTGATGAAGCTGAAGCGCGATGCGGAGTCCTACCTCGGCGACGACGTGACGCAGGCGGTCATCACCGTGCCCGCGTACTTCGACGACGCCCAGCGGCAGGCCACCAAGGAGGCGGGTGAGATCGCCGGTCTCGAGGTGCTGCGCCTGGTCGCCGAGCCGACCGCCGCCGCGCTCGCCTACGGGCTGGAGAAGGAGGAAGAGCAGACCGTCCTGGTCTTCGACCTCGGCGGTGGCACCTTCGACGTGTCCGTGCTGGAGATCGCTGAGGGCGTCTTCGACGTCAAGTCGACCGCCGGCGACTCCCGGCTCGGCGGTGACGACTGGGACCAGGTCCTGATCGACTGGATGCTGACCACGTTCAAGAACGAGCAGGGCGTGGACCTGTCGAAGGACAAGATGGCGATCCAGCGCCTCAAGGAGGCGGCGGAGAAGGCCAAGATCGAGCTGTCGTCCTCCCAGGAGACCTCGATCAACCTCCCCTTCCTGACCGCCACCGACGCCGGTCCGCTGCACTTCGAGCAGACCCTGTCCCGCTCGAAGTTCAACGAGCTGACCAGCGATCTGCTGAACAAGCTCAAGGGCCCGTTCCAGCGCGCGCTGAAGGATGCCGGCACACCGTCCGCCAACGACATCGATCACGTGATCCTGGTCGGTGGCTCCACCCGCATCCCCGCCGTCCAGGAGCTCGTCAAGGAGCTCACCGGCGGCAAGGAGCCCCACAAGGGCGTCAACCCGGACGAGGTCGTCGCGATCGGTGCGGCGCTGCAGGCCGGCGTGCTCAAGGGTGACGTCAAGGACGTCCTGCTGCTCGATGTGACCCCGCTGTCGCTCGGTATCGAGACCAAGGGCGGGATCACCCACAAGCTGATCGAACGCAACACCACGATCCCGACCAAGCGCTCCGAGGTGTTCACCACGGCTGACGACAACCAGCCGTCGGTGGAGATCCACGTCCTGCAGGGGGAGCGTGAACTCGTCAGCGACAACAAGACCCTCGGCAAGTTCATGCTGACCGACATCCCCCCGGCACCGCGTGGCATGCCGCAGATCGAGGTCACCTTCGACATCGACGCCAACGGCATCGTGCACGTGTCCGCCAAGGATCTCGGCACCGGCAAGGAGCAGTCGATGACGATCACCGGTGGCTCGGCGCTACCGAAGGACGACATCGAGCAGATGATCGCCGACGCCGAGGCACACGCGGAAGAGGACCGCAAGCGTCGCGAGCAGATCGAGCTGCGCAACCAGGCCGACACGTTGGTCTACACCACCGACAAGACGCTGAAGGAGCACGGCGAGAAGGTCGACGAGGCCACGCGTGCTCAGATCGAGGAAGCCGTCACCGAGCTGAAGCAGGCGCTCGAGGGCGACGACGCGGACGCGATCAAGACGAAGATGGAAGCGGTCGGCGCGAAGAGCCAGGAGCTCGCCCAGGCGATCTACGCCGCCTCGCAGGCCTCCGCGGAGTCCGACACCGACGCCGGAGCGGCTGAGGACGTCACCGGCACCGACGAGGAGGTGGTCGACGCCGAGATCGTCGACGAGGGCGACGAGGAACAGCAGGCCGGCTGACACGCGGCCACACCCGACCGCAACACCCACAACCCCCGAGTACCACCCACTCCACCATCAGCAGAGAGGAGGAGCACCATGACACAGATCACCGGCTACCACCCCTTCCGCGACGTCTCGTCGCTCCAGGACGAGGTGGAACGTGCGTTCCGCCAGGCGTTCGGTGAGCGCACCGCAGCGAGCCCGGCCGGGGCCTTCAGCCCCGCCCTCGACGTCGAGGAGACCGAGGACGGCTTCACCCTGCACGTGGAGCTGCCCGGCGTCGACGCCGACGACGTCGAGGTCTCGCTCGAGGAGAACGTGCTCACCATCGCTGGCGAGCGTGACTTCTACGACGAGCGTGACGCGGAGGGCTTCCGTCGGATCGAACGTCACTTCGGTCGGTTCCACCGCGCGGTGCGGCTGCCCGATCGGGTCGACCCCGACCGCGTCTCCGCCGCCTACCGCGACGGCCTGCTGACGGTCACCGTCCCGAAGGCCGAGGAAGCCAAGCCGCGCCGGATCCAGATCACGGCCGGCTGAGCGACACCGAGCACCGCGGACGCGGGACGGCCCCGTGGCCGTCCCGCTCCCGTGTCCCACCGGACCGTCCGCCACCACATCGCCGCCACCATCGACGAGGGACCCCACGTGAACGACTCCACCCGCGATCCGCTCGACCGTCCCGACGACGGCGTCACGGCGCCCTCCGGGGCCGCTGACGGTCCCGTGCCGGCTGACGGTCAGCAGGCCGACACGCCGATGGCGGATGACACCTCCCTCTCCGGCCAGGACGAGCGCACGCATCCACCTCGCGAGGACGCCGAGGTCGGTGAGGGCGCCGGCGAAGCGGCACCCGACGCCGATGTGTTGGATCTCGAAGCGCTGGCTGCCAGTGATCCGCGTTCCAAGGCCGAGCTGCTCGCGGAGCTGCTGGCCGCCGAGGCCAAGCGCGACGAGTACCTCGACGATCTGCGACGCAGCCATGCCGACTTCGAGAACTACCGACGCCGCGTGATGCGGGACGGCGCTGTCCAACGCGCCGCAGGCAAGGCCGAGGTCGCGGGTGCGCTGCTCGAGGTCCTCGACGACCTCGATCGGACGCTGGCCGCCGCGGAAGGCTCCCCGGACCAGGACCTGCACACCGGTATCCGGCTGGTGGCGTCCAAGCTCGTCGACGCACTGCGCCAGCTCGGTCTCGAGCGGATCGACGAGGTCGACGTGGTCTTCGACCCCGAGGTACACGAAGCCGTGCAGCAGCAACCGGGCGACGGTGTCGGCGGCGAGCCTCGCGTGGTCAACGTGCTGCGGCCCGGCTACCGGATGGATGACCGCGTCCTGCGGGCAGCGATGGTCGCGGTCGAGGGCTAGGCCGAAGAGACGACGGCAGGCGCAGAGGGGAGGTGACCACGGATGGCACCACAACGTGAGTGGCTGGAGAAGGACTATTACAAGGTCCTGGGGCTGAGCAAGGACGCCACCCAGGACGAGATCAAGCGTGCCTACCGGAAGCTGGCCCGGGTCAACCACCCCGATGCCAACCCCGACGATCCGCAGGCCGAGCAGCGCTTCAAGGACATCGGTGAAGCGCACAGCGTCCTCAGTGACGAGCAGCAGCGCCGGGAGTACGACGAGATCCGCCGGCTCGGCGCCGCCGGCTTCGGCAGTGGCGGGGGTGGCGGCGCGCGTGGCGCGGGCGGTTTCCCCGGCGGTTTCGCCGGCGCCAGCGAGGCGGACCTCGGAGACCTCCTCGGGCACCTGTTCACGAGCACCGGCGGTGACGGTGGGGGCTTCGGCCCGATGGGCGGCAGCCGTGCGCGGCGGCCCACCCGTGGCCCCGATCTCCACGCGGACGTGCACCTCACGTTCGAGGATGCCCTGGCGGGGGTGCGGACCACGCTGCGGATCACCGGTGACGGGCCGTGCGACACGTGCGGTGGTTCGGGCGCTGCACCCGGGACCTCGCCGCGCCGCTGTGACGTGTGCGGCGGACGTGGCCAGGTCACGGTCGACCAGGGTCCGTTCTCGTTCGCGCAACCCTGTGCTCGCTGCGGCGGTCGCGGTCAGCTGATCGACGATCCGTGCCCCACCTGTTCAGGCGAAGGCCGTGTGGTCAAGCCCCGACAGCTGACCGTCAAGATCCCCGCCGGCGTACGCGACGGTGCGGTGATCCGCGCCAGCGGCCGTGGTGGGCCGGGTACCGCAGGTGGCCCCGCCGGCGATGTCCTGGTCACCGTGCACGTGGAGCCCCATCCCTTGTTCGGGCGTAAGGGTGACGACGTGACCCTCGAGGTGCCCATCACCCTGAGCGAGGCCGCGCTGGGCACGAAGGTCACCGTGCCCACGCCCCACGACAGCACGCGCACGATCCGGATCCCCGCCGGCACCGGCCACGGCCGCACCTTCCGTATCCGCGGGCAGGGCGCACCGAAGGCCCGGGGAGGCAGCGGTGATCTCCTGGTCAGCACCAGGTTGCAGGTGCCGACCAAGCTCAGTCGCGAGGAGCGCCGGCTGTTCGAGCAGCTGGCCGAGATCGAGGATGTGAGCGAGCGGGAGGCCACGCTGTTCGGTCAGGCCACCGGTTGACGCACCGGGCCCAGGCACGCCCACACTCGACACCATCCGGTCCCTGGCATCATCCGAGCCCGAGCCCGACCCCGAGCCCGAGTCCCAGAGGAAGGAGGCACCGGTGACCAGCGAGCAGCACTACCTCGAGCCCCATGCCGGGCAGCATGGCTGGTCCTGGTCGTCGCGCGCCGGTGCTCGCCGTGACGAGGGTCCCGATCTGCAGCCCTACGAGGTGCCGGAGGACGGCGACACGCCGGTCTACGTCATCTCCGTCGCTGCCGAGTTGGCCGGGCTGCATCCGCAGACCCTGCGCGCCTACGAGCGCGAGGGACTGCTCACCCCCGCTCGCACGGAAGGCGGGACCCGTCGGTACTCCCGACGGGACGTGGAGCGGTTGCGCTTCATCCGAACGCTCACCCAGGACGAGGGGCTCAACCTCGCCGGTGTCCGGGTCGTCCTCGACCTCGGCGAGAAGCTCGAAGGGGCCCGGCAGCGGATCGGAGAGCTGGAGGAGATGGTCCGGGTGCTGGCTGAGCGGATCGAGGAGCGGCCCCGCGGGGATCGCTTCGAGATCGTCAAGGCACCTGCGACGAACGTGGAGCTCCACCCCCGAGGTCGACGGACGGGACAGCGCACCAACAGCACGATCCAGCGTGCGCGTCCGGTGCCCCCACCGGAGATGCGCACCGCCGACGCCTGAGCGCGTCCCAGGTGGCGGCTGCGGTGCCGTGGTCCGGTCGGGGTTGGCCGGTTCCGTCCCCCGGTCATCCCAGGTGGCGGCTGCGGTGCCGTGGTCCGGTCGGGGTTGGCCGGTTCCGTCCCCCGGTCATCCCAGGTGGCGGCTGCGGTGCCGTGGTCCGGCCAAGGTTCAGTCGTATCGACTGAGGAACCCTGCGCCGACCGGCCATCCGCACGCTGACAGTGACATCGCAGCTGCATACCGTCGAGGAAGGCAGGTCGACGGCCGGCAGCCGGACGGACGCCCGGCAGTCGTTGGTCGGACGCCCGACCGTGACGTCGCTCACCGCGCCCCCGTCGTTGCTGGCGCCGCCGGGCACGTCGATCGACCATTGGCCGGCAGGCGACGAGGATCCGAGGAGGAACGCTGTGGAGATGGACCAGCTCACGCACAAGTCGCAGGAGGCCCTGCGCCGTGCCGTGGCGATCGCGACCGAGCGCAAGCACACCGAGGTCGGCACCGCCCACCTGCTCTCCGCCCTGCTCGAGCAGACCGATGGGGTCGTGCTCCCGGTGCTGGCCAGGCTCGAGGTGACACCCACCACCTTGCGCAACCGCACGACCGAGCTGCTCGATGCCACCGCTGCGGCCTATGGGGCGACCGGCCAACCGTCGATCGGCCGACCGCTGTCCCGCGTCCTGGAGGCCTCGGTCGAGGAGGCCCGCCAGCTCGGGGACGACTACGTCTCGACCGAGCACCTGCTGCTCGGCCTGGCAGGCAACAGCGACCGCACCGCCGCGGTCCTGGTCGAGTTGGGCATCGACCGGGATGCGATCCTCGGGGCGTTGAAGCAGGTCCGCGGCTCCCAGCGTGTCACCTCCCAGGACCCGGAATCGACCTACGAGGCCCTCGAGAAGTACGCCCGCGACCTCACGGCGCTCGCCAAGGACGGCAAGCTCGACCCCGTCATCGGGCGGGATGAGGAGATCCGCCGGGTGATCCAGGTGCTGGTGCGGCGGACCAAGAACAACCCCGTCCTGATCGGAGAGCCCGGCGTCGGCAAGACCGCCATCGTCGAAGGCCTGGCGCGCCGCATCGTCGAGGGGGACGTCCCCACGCTCCTCGAGGACAAGATGCTGGTCGAGCTGGATCTGTCCGCCATGGTGGCCGGGGCGAAGTACCGAGGTGAGTTCGAGGAACGCCTCAAGGCGGTGTTGAAGGAGATCGAGGCCTCCGAGGGTCAGATCATCACCTTCATCGATGAGCTCCACACGGTCGTCGGCGCCGGCGGGGCCGAGGGGGCCATGGACGCCGCGAACATGCTGAAGCCGATGCTCGCCCGCGGGCAGCTGCGCATGATCGGCGCCACCACCCTGGCCGAGTACCGCAACATCGAGAAGGACGCCGCGCTGGAGCGGCGTTTCCAGCCGGTGCACGTCGCCGAGCCCAGCGTCGGCGACACCGTCGGCATCCTGCGTGGGCTGCGGGAGCGCTACGAGGTCCACCACGGTGTCGAGATCACCGACGACGCCTTGGTGGCCGCCGCCAGCCTGTCGGACCGCTACCTGAGCGACCGGTTCCTGCCGGACAAGGCGATCGACCTCCTCGACGAGGCGATGGCCCGGATCCGCATCGCCAACGAGTCGATGCCCCCGGAGATCGACGAGGTGACGCGTCGGATCCAGCAGCTCGAGATCGAACGCGTCTCGCTGGCCAAGGCCGACTCGCCTGCCTCGGTGGAGCGTCTCACCGACCTGGACGCGGAACTGGCCGAACTGCGCGAGCGTCAGGAGGAGATGGAACTGCGTTGGCAGGCCGAGAAGGGCGCCATCGGTGAGCTCACCTCGGCGAAGGAGGAGCTGGAAGGCGTCCGGGAGCAGGCCGCAGCAGCAGAACGCGACGGCGATTACGAGCGTGCCTCGCAGCTGCGCTACGGACGGATGCCCGAGCTCGAGCGGCTGGTCGCCGGTGCCCAGGAGCGCATCGAGGCCTTCCGTGCCGACGGCCAGAGTCTGCTGGACGAGAAGGTCACCGAGATCGAGATCGCCGAGGTGATCGCGCGGTGGACCGGCATCCCGGTCACCAAGCTGATCGAGTCGGAGACGGCCAAGCTGCTCCACCTCGAGGAGCAGCTCCATGCCCGGGTGGTCGGTCAGGACCAGGCGGTGGACGCCGTCGCCAACGCGGTCCGTCGGTCGCGCTCCGGGATCGCTGACCCGGACCGGCCGATGGGCAGCTTCCTGTTCCTCGGGCCCACCGGGGTCGGCAAGACCGAGCTGGCCCGTGCGCTCGCCGAGTTCCTGTTCGACGACGAGCGGGCCATGCTGCGCATCGATATGGGCGAGTACCAGGAGAAGCACACCGTCGCCCGCCTGATCGGCGCCCCTCCCGGCTACGTCGGCTACGACGAGGGCGGTCAGCTCACCGAAGCGGTCCGCCGTCGTCCCTACCAGGTGCTCCTGCTGGACGAGGTGGAGAAGGCCCACCCGGACGTGTTCAACGTGCTGCTGCAGGTGCTCGACGACGGCCGGCTGACCGACGGGCACGGCCGCACCGTCGATCTGCGCAACACCGTGATCATCATGACCTCCAACCTCGGGTCCACCCACATCCTGGATGCGGGGCTGTCGTCGCAGGATCTGCGCGAGCGGGTGATGCTGGACGTCCGCGCCCACTTCCGGCCGGAGTTCCTCAACCGCATCGACGAGGTGGTGATCTTCGACCGGTTGGCGAAGGAGCAGTTGCGCGAGATCGTCGACATCCAGCTGGCGCGGCTCCGCACGCGCCTCGATGCCCAGGACGTCCACCTGGAGGTGACGGATGCGGCGCTCGATCGGCTGGCCGAGCTCGGCTTCGATCCGCTGTACGGCGCTCGGCCGCTCAAGCGGGTGATCCGCGCCTCCCTGGAGGACCAGCTCGCCCGAGCGCTACTGGCCGGCGAGGTGGTGCCGGGCAGCACCATACGCGTCGACGTGGCCGACGACGGCGCCTTCACCTTCGACACGGTCGGCGAACCGGCGCACGCCTGACCCCCC
>JAWLDJ010000092.1:4338-9567 GCA_041686695.1 Nitriliruptoraceae bacterium | reverse complement strand
GAGCTCCTCGGGGAGCAGCGCGAGTCGGGCCGGATCGGTGTTGTCGGCGATGTCGGCTCGCTTGACCACCGCCGCCACCGGGTGAGCCGCTGCCCGCCGCACCGCCGCGCTGTGCGATTCACCGGGGCGGCGGGTGAGTCGGTCCACGGTCTCCAGCACCTTGGGGGGCATCCCGGCAGCGGCCAGGTCCTGCAGGGTGAGCTCCGAGTCCTCCAGCACGTCGTGGAGCAGTGCGGCGGCCACGACCTCCTCGCCTTCGTCCACCACCCGCGCTGCCACCCGCAGCGGGTGGGCGAGGTAGCCGTTGCCGGCCTTGTCCACCTGCCCTGCGTGTGCGCGGGTCGCGATCGCCAGTGCCGCCCCCAGCAGCGCCGGCACGTTCGGCTCCCGGTTCACAGTGCGATGCGGGTGGCGCCGCCGACGTGGCGGTACCGGTCGGGGTAGGAGGTCAGCACGATCACCTGCGCGTGCTGACCGGCCGAGCGCAGCACCGCCCCCAGACGCTCCAGACGGTCGGGGTCGGTGTTGCCGAGGGCGTCGTCGAACAGCAGCACGCCACCGTGCGCCCCGAGCAGCGACGCGCAGGCCAGCCGACCGAGTAGCGCCAGCTGCTCCCGCGCCCCGACCGACAGCTGGGTGACGTCCAGCCACAGGCCGCCGAGGTAGCGACGCGCGATGCGCAGGTCATCGTCGAGCTCGAGGTCGAACTCCGGGCCGTAGAGCATCCGGCCGTAGACCACGAGCTGCTCGCGCAGCGGCGCGGCGTAGCGGTCCCTGGCCTGGAGGCGATGCCGTTCGAGCGTGTCGCGCAGGGTGCGCGCGGCCTCGGCGCGGCGCTGGAGGCCCAGCAGGGCGGTCTGCGCGTGGGTGAGCTCGGTGGCGACCGCTTCGCGCTGTTCCCACAAGCCATCGCCACCGAGCGCACTGATCCGCACCCGGGTGTCCCGGAGGTCCTGTTCCGCGGCCTGCAGCCGGCCGCGGGCATCCGCCACCACCGCTGCGGCGTTGTCGGCCAACTCGGTGACGGCGTCCGGATCGGCGGCGGCCAGGCTCGCGGCCGCGGTGTCGGCCGCTGCGTGCGCCGCGGCTCGCGCCTCCTCGGCTGCGGCCAGCTCGGCGGCCAGGTCCTCGTCGCTGCTGCGGTCCCGGGCCTCGACGAGCTCCGCACGGATCGCCGCGAGGCGGTCGTCGGCCTCACTGCAACGGGTGGTCAGTTCGATGGCGTGGGCTCGGTCCCGCTCGAGCGCCTCGCGGGCCGACTCCACCTCGGCGGCAGGGCCCGCGACGCCCTCGTCGGCG
The DNA here is from genome assembly GCA_041686695.1 of Nitriliruptoraceae bacterium. Taxonomy (GTDB): domain Bacteria; phylum Actinomycetota; class Nitriliruptoria; order Nitriliruptorales; family Nitriliruptoraceae; genus T1Sed10-7. The sequence continues at coordinate 8,268 of JAWLDJ010000092.1, read as the reverse complement.
TCCCGCTCCGCGGCGCCGGCGGCCTCCAGGGCGGTGCGGGCCGCCGCGATCGAGTCCGGCAGTGGTGCGGTGGCGTCCCGAGCGCTGAGCTCTCGGGTCACCGTCCGCTCGAGACGGTCGACCTCCTCGTCGAGGTCCTCGGCCGCCTGCCCCTCCAGCGCGGTCTCGCGCTCACGTTGCGCCTCGGCGATGGTGCGCTCGGCTTCCCGACGCCGGCGGACGGCGAGCTCGGCGGCGGCGAGGTCGGCGACACCGGCCCGCTCGAGGCCAGCGCGCAGCTCCTCGGCGGCCAGACGGTGCGCCTCGGCGGCGTCGTCGATCCCGGCACCCGCCAGCACCTCCACCTCGCCGACCTCTTCGATGCGCAGGGAGAAGGTGCCCTGCACCGGCCAGCGTGCTCGCTCGCCCGGTGCCAGCTCCATCGACTCACCATCGGCGAGCAGGCCCACGGCACGCTCAGCGGTGAACCGCAGCTGCGGACTGGCAGCATCGAGAGCCGCGCGGGCCCGGGTCAGCTCGTGCTGGGCCGCGCGGAGGTCGTCCAGGCCGGCATCGTCGAGCGTGATCTCGGTCGTGGTGGCCTCGGCGTCGCGGCGTCGGGCCAGCGCGGCAGCAGCGCGTTCCGCACGGGCACGCGACCGGGAGAGCGCCTGCTGCTGGCCCAGGAGATCGAGGTCGCGCTGGGCGAGCTCCCGAGCACGTCGGGCATCGCGTTGACGGTCCTGTGCCGCCTCCAGCTCGGTACGAGCCCGCTCCAGCCGGTCCTCGAGATCCCGCTGCTGTGCCTGCGCGGCGGCGAGCGCCGTCGTTCGCTCCTGCTGCGCCGCCGTCACCTCGGCCAGTTCCTCGGTGAGTGCTGTCCGCCGCCGGCGACGCTCCTCGAGGCGTTCGAGGGTGGCCTCTGCCTGCTGCGCCACGTCCCGGAGGCGTTCGACCTGCTCAGCGAGGGCGGCGACCTCGGCGCGACGAGCCGCATGCTCCTCGGCCTGCGCCGCGGTCTCGGTGACCTGGGACCGCAGGGCCGGCAGGGACCTCGCCAGCCGATCGGCGCGATCGATGTCTGCTGTCAAGCTCGCGCGTCTGTCCTCGATCGTGGCCAGTTGCTCGGTCAGGTCCTGGACCGTCGCCGCCGCCTCCCGCAGGAGCGGCTTGGGTGTGCCCGCCTTGGCGGTGAAGTACCGCTCGTACTCCTCCTGGACGCGTTGGAGGACCGTCAACTCACGATCACCGATGGCGCTGACGTCGCTGTGTTCCGCGAGTGCGGTCGCCAGCCCCCGGGCGTGGCCCGGCGCCGTCTGCGCCAACCCGTCGGCCTGGCGTAGCCGCAGAGAGGACCACAGTGCGACGTCGAGGTGTTCGTGCAGCAGGGCATCCACGCGGTCGTGGGCGGCATCGCCCGACAGTTGCTCGCCGCGAGGCGCGCTGAGGGTCAGGGTGGTCGCGGTGCGTTTGAGGTAGCGCTTGTGGTAGGTGAACCGGTGGCCACCGAGGTCGAGCTCGGCCTCGACCTCCGGCGGTTCCTCGCGACCAGCGCTCTGCAGGCTGCGGACGTCGCTGTGCCGGCTGCTGTCCTTGTAGGTGAGCAGCACGTCCAGGGCGTCGCCGAGGGTGCTCTTCCCGGCTTCGTTGAGGCCCTCCACGATGATCACGCCGGTGTCCGTCCCCGCCGATGCGAGGGTGACGGTGCGCTCCTCGACGCCCCGGACGTTGCGCAGGGTCAGACGGTGCAGCCTCATCAGCGCACCACCGTGCGGTACAGCAGCGCCAGCGCGTCGCCGGCGGCCTCGGCGTCCTCTCCCGCCCCTGCGGCCACCTCCCGTAGCTCCGCGACCGCATCGGCCACGAACCCGCCGACCTCCATGGCGTCCAGATCCTCCTGATCGGGGGTGGTGGTCAACTCCTGGTGCCGCTCCCAGGACTCCAGGGCGGCGTAGGTCGTGGCGGCCGCCTCGAGCGCGCTCTCGAGCCGGGTGCGCTCCGCAAGTGTCAGCGTCCCGCGCAGCGCGATCTTCGCGATCGTGTGCGGTTTGTCGCGGGGGGCGTCGAGCCAACGCAGCACCGTCTCCAGGTCGGCGCCGCCGGCGACGTCGAACACCTGCTGGCGGAACGTCCATCGGCCGATGTGTCGCCGTTCGACGCGGACCGCACCATCCTCGACCTCCACGACCAGCGCCTTGCCCGGGTCCTGCTCGACGTAGGCGGTCGGCTCGGGCGCGCCCGGATACCAGATGCGTCCCGTTACCCCGACGTCGGTGGCCGAGTGGCGGTCGCCGAGCGCAACGAACTGCACACGCTGATCGTCGATCGCGGCCTCCAGCTCTGCGAGCGGGAGCACCCCGGTCTGGTCGAAGTCGCCGCCCACCGCGTCCACCCCGCCGTGTGCCAGCAGGACCCGGGTCCCTGAGCTCGGCTCGAGGTCGTCCAACACGTCCAGGGCGGGGTTGCGCAGCGGGCGTTTCACCGGCCAGGGGGCGCCCACCACCTCGACACCTTCGCCGAGGTGGATCGGCGTGTGGTCGGTGACGACCTGCACGTGTGGCGGGCAGGACTCGCGGAACTCCGGCCGGGTGAACACGCTGCCGGCATCGAACGGATCGTGGTTGCCGGGCAGCAGCAGGACGGGCACGTCCGGGAAGCCGCGGAGCACCTCGATGGCCCGCAGGACGGTCTGGCGATCGACCTGGTTGTCATCGAACACGTCCCCGGCCACCACGATCCCGACAGCACCGACCTCGCCGGCGAGACGGCCGATGGCAGCGACCGCCTCCAGACGGTCCTGGCTGAACCGATCCTGGGGCCCCGGACCGAGGAAGTGGCGCCGCATGCCGAGCTGCCAGTCGGCGGTGTGGACGAATCGCACCATGAGGGCTCCGGCTGGGCGTTCGAGGTCTGCGTCGGTGGGAAGGGGCGGTGGCGGCGGTCGTGGTGGCGGTGGCGGTGTTCGGTGGCGGCGGTCCGTCGTCGGCGTCCGCGTCCGGAGGCCACATGGTGCCCGACCGGTGCGACGTGGTTGCGAGGCGCGCCCGCGGAGTTGTGGAGGATCGGCTGGGGGAGCGGGCCAGCAGCAGGATCCGAGCGCCGAGGAGCGCGCGTCGGTGCGGTCCGCTCCTGCCCGCCTCGGCGGGTCCCCACGGTGCCGTCTGGCACCAGGCGGAGGGGCGACCCTCAAGTCGGACTCGAACCAACCCTCGACCCACGACTGACGGGCACCCGTCGGGCCGCGAGGTCGGCGTCGCCACCCTCAAGCGGAACTTGACTGCAGTCTCAAGTTGAACTTCCACCACCCGCCGCCGGTGCCATGGCGCTACTCCTCGGTTGGCGTCTCCGGGGCGAACTCATCGGCGCTCGCAGGGTTGAAGGTCATATCGAGGCCGACCCAGATGGTCTTCGACCAGCCGTAGAGGGTGAAGGGCACCAGGATGTTGAGTCCGATGCCGATCACGGTCAGCAGCGTCCATGGCACGTCCGGCCAGGTCAACAGCAGCCCGCCGATCGTCCAGGTGCCGAAGATGATGATGACCAGCGCCATGATCACGATCATCGCACCGAGCCAGTACCCCTCCTCACGCACGAAGGAGAACCGGCACGTCGGGCAGTGATCCTCGAGGTCGTTGAGTCCGGAGAAGATCCCCCGCCCGCCGCAGTGAGGGCACTGCCCCTTACAGCCCCGTACCAGCGGCGTGATCCGTGACGACGGCGGGACCTGGGTGCTCATGATCGTCCGATGACGCGGTGGAGGCTTCGTGCCGTGTTGCGAACGCGGACCCTGAAGCGGAACGCAGGACCAACGTAGCGACCCCGTTCGCCCCATCGTCGTTGCCGCGACGCACGGAGCGGCCGGGGTCGTTGATCTCCTGTCGCGCCGGCGCCTCTCGGCGTCGCACGGTCACGGCCGCCGGTCCGCGCTGGGGTGCCGATCACCGGCTCGGG
>JAWLDJ010000092.1:0-4238 GCA_041686695.1 Nitriliruptoraceae bacterium | reverse complement strand
GGGTGCCGATCACCGGCTCGGGAACGTCGCGAGTCGAGCGTAGCTGCCTGCGGGGGGCGCGAGCCTCAGGACCGCTGGCGGGAGCGCACGAGCAGCAGGACGTCGTCGGCGAAGCCGTCCACCTCGTCCCAGTCGGTCAGCACGTGATCACGAGAGGTGTCGGTCGAGTGGCCCGATCCCGCGGCGATGCGCCGCATGAACGCGCGCTTGAGCCGGCCGTAGCGGGTGTAGCGCAGGGCACCCGGGAAGCGCGCCACCAGGTCCGGCGTGCACCCGGTCGCTTCGGTCAGCGCGGCGACGTAGCCGCCCGTAGTGGCCAGTTGCTCCGGCGAACGGTCGGCCGAGGTCAGACAGACCTGGAACAGCGCGGTCGGGACCCGCTCGAGCGTGGCGGCGTGGGCCTTGAGGTAGGCCGTGAGCTGCGGGGTGTGCTGGCCGGCGTGGATGGGGTCGCCGACGACCACCCCTGCGAAGCGTGTCGGCGCGGGGGCCGCATCGGCCTCGGCCAGCGTGACCAGCGCACCAGCGGCACGCAGGCGCTCGGCGATCCGTTCGGCGACGTGCCGGGTATGGCCCTCGACGCTCTGATAGGCCACGAGCAGGTTCGGGGCGTCCACGGCGGTACTCCGGGGTTCGGGTGGGCTGTCGATCGTGGGATCGTGCGGCGACCTGGGCGGAGGAGCCACACCCCCGCACGGCGACCGTGGCGGCCGCAGAGGCGGCATGCAGGGTCGTGTTCTGGCTGGCGTCCAGGATGGTGTGCCGGCCGGTGATCCGGGGGGCATGCAGGGTGGCGTACCGGTCGGCGTCCAGGGTGGGCATGCAGGCCGGCGTGCCGTCCTGCGTCATCGACGAGCGGAGCCTGGCACGACCCGTTGGTGGTGAACAGGACCGAAGGGCCCAGGACCTGCAGCCGCCTGGCCCACCACGTACCGTGCCAAGAGAGACGGCGGGGGAACCACCTCGCTCGCCAGGCGGACGGGAGTTCCGACGTGCTGATGGCCCTGCTGTTCGGCCCGGCGATCGTCGCGGTGTACTTCGTCGGACGCAACGGGTACACGGGAGCCGAGGTCGGCAAACCCTTCAAGATCGCGGGCCTGGCCGCCTTCGGGTTGGCCGGGTTGCTGCTCGTGGCAGCGTTGGTGAGCGGGGACATGCGCATGACGGCGAACTTCGCCATCGCCGGCTCGGCGGCGTTCGGTGGTGCCATCAGCTGCGGGGTGACGGCTCTGGCCGTCTGGTACCGGGAGCAGCGGCGGATCGCCGCCGAGCAGCGCCAGCGCCCGTGGCCGCACCAGGAGGACAGCTGAGGTGGGCGACGGGCCCGTACCGACGTCCGACCGGTCGTCACGCGCCGAGACGGAGCTGGCGTCCGGCGAAGCGAGGCCGATGAGCAGCGCCAGCGGGAGCCCCTTCGACGGCGTCGTCTATCAGATCTATCCCCGCTCCTTCCGGGACGCCTCTGGGGATGGGGTCGGCGATCTGGCGGGGATCACCGCCGGCCTGGACCACCTCGCCTGGTTGGGGGTCGACGCGGTGTGGCTCTCGCCGATCTACCGGTCGCCGATGAAGGATTTCGGGTACGACGTCAGCGACCACTGCGACGTCGACCCGATCTTCGGTTCGCTCGCCGACATCGATGCGTTGCTCATGGCCGCCCACCAGCGGGGTCTCGAGGTATGGCTGGATTTCGTCCCGAACCACACCTCCGATCAGCACCCGTGGTTCCTCGACGCGATCGGCTCCCGCGAGGCACCGAAGCGGGACTGGTACCTGTGGCGCGATCCGGCGCCCGACGGTGGCCCGCCGAACAACTGGACCCGCGACTTCGCCGACGGCGCTCCCGCCTGGACCTTCGAGGAGGCCACCGGTCAGTACTACCTGCACGAGTTCCTCCCCGAGCAGCCCAGCGTCAACTGGCGGAACCCGGATCTGCGGGAGGCGATGCTGGACGTGCTGCGTTTCTGGATGGATCGCGGGGTCGACGGCTTCCGCTCGGATGTGATCCACCTGATCGGCAAGTCGCCGCAACTGCGTGACGACCCGCCGGAGTTGCGGGGCGTGCCCCGTGCCGGTCATCACCACGAACCGGACGCGGTCGCCCCGCACCTGCGGGCGATCAGAGACTGCCTCGACGCGGTTCCCGGGACGACGATGGTGGGTGAGGTGAACCTGCCCGACGCCGCCAAGGTGGCCAGCTACGTCGGGCCGGACCGCCTGCACCTCGCCTTCCAGTTCGGGTTGCTGTACGCCCCGTGGGAAGCCCGGTCGTGGCGGGATACGATCCGCTACGTCCAGGCCTGCTTCGAGTCGGTCGGCGTCCCGCCGACCTGGGTGCTCTCCAACCACGACTGGTCCCGGATCGCGAGCCGCGCCGGTGGTGAGGACGGAGCGCGTGTGGCTGCCACGTTGCTGTTCACCCTGCGCGGTGTGCCGTTCCTCTACATGGGCGACGAGCTCGGGATGGCCGACGCGGTGGTCCCGCCCGAGCGGGTGGTCGACCCCGGGGGACGGGACGGCTGCCGGGCGCCACTCCCGTGGACCACCGACGCGTCACGCCGCCACGGCTGGACCGGCACGCCATGGCTGCCATGGCCGCCGGACCCCACGCGCCACAGCGTCGAGGCCCAGCGCGACGACGAGCGCTCCGTCCTGCATCTCCACCGCCGGCTGATCGCCCTGCGCCGGGAGCATCCGAGTCTGCGCTCCGGGGCGATGCACCACCTCGACACCCACGACGAGGTGGTCGCCTTCGAGCGCGGCGATGTCGACGCACAGCGGGCGCCGGCGGTTCGCGTGCTGGCCAACCTCGGTGCCAGCGACCTCGAGGTGGAGCACGCGCCCGGATGGCGCGTGCTGCTGACCACCGCCCTCGATCCGGCCCGGGAGGGTGCACCGTTCAGCGGCTGGTTGCCGGCGCAGAGCGCGGTCCTGATCGAGTCCGCCGCCGGCTGAGCCCTGCGGGCCAGACGCGGAGGCGACGTGGCTCCGCAGGACCCGCCCGCCGCCCCGGATCGGGTGCGCAACACCCCGGGATCCGGGGCAGAGTGCACCCAGTCCTGCGCTCTCGTCCCGCGCTCGGGGGATCGTTGCGATCGGTGGGGCCCGGTCTGATCCGCCCAGGTTGGGCGATCGGGTGCGCAACAACCCGGGATCCGGGGCAGAGTGCACCCAATCCTGCGCTCTCGTCCCGCGCTCTGTCAGACGGCGTCGATGAACAGGCTCTGGAGACAGGTGCCCAGCGCTCCCTCGCGGTCACCGAGGGTGCCGGTGGTCAGGCCGACCCCAGCCGGCTGCGCCACCGACCGCGACTCCAGGGAGACCCACTCGTCGACGGGGAGGCGGTGCACATCGATCGTCAGGTCCGGGTTGAGGTAGCGGAACGTGCCCATCGCCAGGGGTGCACCGATGCCGTTGCCGAAGTCACCGGTGGCCGCGAGGCGTGCCAGCGGCGTGAGTGGCAGGACGCCCGCGACGCCCCACCTGCCGTTGGTGGACCGCGGCCCGGCCGAGTCCGGTGCAGAGCGGGCAGCTGGCGGGCCGGTCGTGGCCCCAGGGCGCTCATCGAAGCCATCGGTCAGCGGCACGACGACCCTGAACCAGCCTCGGCCGACTCCGGGGCGGCCGAGCTCGCCATCGACCAGCCGCACATCGACCGCGTTCCAGAAGCCCTCACCCCGCACACCGGGAACCCCGCTCACGCGCTGGAGGGACTCCGGTGGCGGAGCCGCGGCCTCGGCGGCTGCGGGACGAGCCGTTGGGAGCTCGAGGGTGGTGGAGCGGATCCGCAAGGCCCGGCAGCGGACCAGCTCCGCCCCGTCCTCGGCCTGGGTGAGCCGAGCGTCGAGCAGCTGGACCCGACGGCCCTCGCGGATCACCTCGACGTCGAGTCGGAGGGGGACGCCGACCGGCACGGGTCGAAGCAGGTCGAAGGTCAGCCGCACGCCCTGCATCGCGGCCGGTGCCGTTACCTGGTCGACCGCGGCGGCGAGCAGTGCCGCCGGCGCTCCACCGTGGCAGGCGTGTGGGTCCCAGGGGCCTCGGGCCAGGTTCGAGGCGACGTAACGGTCGCCGTCGAGGTGGAAGATGGATGGCTCAGCAGCTGCGGGCACGGTCCGGCCTCTGCGGTTCGGCGGACCGGCCGAACGAACGTGTGGTGCGCGGCGCTCGCTGACCGGTCACTCGGGCGGGGGTATCGAGGCGGCGCGTCACTCCGGCGGGGGTGTCGAGGCGGCGCG
>JAWLDJ010000091.1:0-9592 GCA_041686695.1 Nitriliruptoraceae bacterium | reverse complement strand
GGTCACATCCGGAACACGCCGCGCCGGATCGGGCCGATCGGCGCCTGGACGGCGGCAGCCAGCCCCAGACCCACCACGTCGCGGGTCTGCGCCGGTTCGATCAACCCGTCGTCCCACAGCCGGGCCGTGGCGTGGTAGGGATGGCCCTGGCGTTCGTAGGTCGAGCGGATCGGGTCCTTGAAGGCCTCCTCGTCCGCCGGTGACCAGGTGGCACCGTCGGCCTCCATGCGGTCGCGCTTGACGGTGGCCAGCACGGTGGCCGCCTGCTCGCCGCCCATGACGCTGATGCGGGCGTTGGGCCACATCCACAGGAAGCGCGGATCGTAGGCACGGCCGCACATCGCGTAGTTGCCGGCGCCGAAGGACCCACCGATGACCACGGTCAGCTTCGGCACGCGGGCGCAGGCCACGGCGGTGACGAGCTTGGCGCCGTCCTTGGCGATCCCACCGGCCTCGTACGCACGACCGACCATGAAGCCCGCGATGTTCTGCAGGAACAGCAGCGGGATGCGCCGTTGGTCGCAGAGCTCGATGAAGTGGGCGCCTTTGAGCGCCGACTCACGGAACAGGATGCCGTCGTTGGCGACGACGCCCACCGGGATGCCGTGCAGGTGCGCGAAACCGGTGACCAGCGTCTGGCCGTACAGCGGCTTGAACTCGTGGAAGCGGGACCCGTCGACCAGACGGGCGATGACCTCACGCACGGGGTAGGGCTGGCGCAGATCGCGCGGGAGGATCCCGTACAGCTCCTCCGGGTCGTAGGCGGGTGGCTCCGGCTCCCGTAGGTCCAGCTCGAGCGGGCCGGAGCCCTCGAGCGCCGTGTCGATCGTGGCGCTGGTCGTCGGCAGGTTGGCGACGGCGTCCCGTGCCAGCGCCAGTGCGTGGGCATCGTCGACGGCGAGGTGATCCACCACGCCGGAGGTGCGTGCGTGCAGGTCCCCGCCACCGAGCTCCTCGGCGGTGACCTCCTCGCCGGTGGCCGCCTTCACCAGCGGCGGACCGCCGAGGAAGATCGTCCCCTGCTCGCGGACGATGATGGTCTCGTCGCTCATGGCGGGGACGTAGGCACCGCCGGCGGTGCACGAGCCCAGGACCACCGCGATCTGCCCGCACCCGAGCGCGGACAACTGGGCCTGGTTCCGGAAGATCCGGCCGAAGTGGTCGCGGTCGGGGAACACCTCGTCCTGCAGCGGCAGGAACGCCCCGCCGGAGTCCACGAGGTAGACGCACGCCAGGCGGTTCTCCCGGGCGATGTCCTGGGCCCTGAGGTGCTTCTTCACCGTCAACGGGAAGTAGGTGCCCCCCTTCACGGTCGCATCGTTGGCGACCACCACGACCTGGCGTCCCGCCACGCGGCCGACCCCGGTGATCAGCCCCGCACCGGGCGCCGCGTCGTCGTAGAGACCGTGCGCGGCCAGCGGCGACAGTTCGAGGAACGGGGTCCCCGGGTCCAGCAACGCCTCGACCCGTTGCCGGGGGAGGAGCTTCCCGCGCTCGACATGACGCCGGCGAGCCTCATCGGAGCCACCGGCCGCCGCGCGCGCGAGCTCGGCGCGCAGGTCGTCGCGCAGCGCGAGGTGGTGCTCCCGGTTCGCCACGAAGGAGGAGCTGGAGGGGTCGACGGTGCTCGGCAGGATCGGCATAGGGTGATGCTAGGTCGCCCCTCGGCGACGACCGCGATCCGTACCTCAGCCGCCCAGACGCGCCTTCACGAGCGCGGAGACCCTGGCCCCCTCGGCCCGGCCCTGGACCTCGGCCATCGTGGCCTTCATGACCTGGCCCATCGCCTGCGGCCCCTCGGCCCCGAGCCGTTCGATGACGGAGGTCACGATCGCGCTGAGCTCCTCGTCATCGAGTTGGGCGGGCAGGTACGCCGCGTAGAGCTCGGCCTCGCCCAACTCGGCCGCTGCGGACTCGGGGCGTCCGCCCGCCTCGAAGGAGCTGGCCGCCTCCCTGCGTCGCTTGACCTCCGTGGACAGCACCTGCTGCACGACCGCGTCGTCGAGGTGTCCCTGGGGACCCAGACCTTCCTCGACGGCACGGTTCTTCAGCGCTGCCACGGCCATCCGCAGCGCGGAGGTGCGCTGCTTGTCGCGGGCCTTCATGGCCGCGTGGAGATCGTCCTCGATCCGTTCGTGCAGGCTCACGTGGTCCCTCGGGTCTCGATGGTGTCGAGACTACTGGCCGCCGCCGCGGGTCGTGGGCGGCGACATGGCGAGGCCCGCCCCGGCGGGTCTGCAGCGGGACGGGCCTCGCGGTCTGACGGCGTCGCGGCGTGCGCGAGACGCCGTACGTGTTCACTCGGTGTCGGTAGCGGCTTCAGCGGTCTTCTTCACCGAGGTCGACGCGCCCTTGACCTGGCTCTTGGCGGTCTTGGCCTGGGGCTCGGTGGCCTCCACCGTGTCCTCCGCCGCACCCTTCGCAGCGGTCACGGTGCCCTTGGCCTGCGACACGGTGGCGTCGACGCCCTTGCGAGCGGTGGTGACGGTGCCCTTGGCGCGGCTCACGGTGTCGTCGACGGCCTTCTGCGCCGTGGTGGCGGTGGCCTTGGCCTGGCTGCCGACCCGGTCGGCCTCCTCGGTCGCGGTCTCGACGGCGATGTCGGCGGTCTTGCTCACCGAGGTCAGAGCGCCGCGCACCTGCGAACGGGCGTTGTCCGCCTGGTCGAGCAGCCGGCTGACACGCTCGTCCTTGCGGACCTCGTCGGCCAGTTTGCGGCCCTCCTTGGCCTTGGAGTCGAAGCGGCCCTCGAAGCTCTCGAGGTACTTGTCCGTGTCCTTGGCGAGGCGCTCACGCAGCTCGGCGATCGTCTCCTCGACGCGCTCCGGCACCTCACGCACGTTCTTCAGCTTGGTCGGTGCCTCGCCAGCCTCGGCACGCAGGTGCTCCAGACGGTTCGGCAGGTCCTTGGCCAACTCGACGACGTCGCCGACGAGTCCGGCGGTCGCGTACCCCGCATCCTCGAGGATCGTGCGCAGCTCGCGCTCGCGCAGCCGCGGCGTGGTGGTCTTCGGTGCCCGCTTCGGAGCCGTCTTCCTCGCGGTCGTCTTCTTGGCGGCCGTCTTCTTGGTGGTCTTCTTGGCGGTGGCCTTGGCGGCCGTCTTCTTGGTGGTCTTCTTCGCGGTCGCGGTCTCGGCCATGATGGCCTCCTCGTCGTGGGCGGTCGGTGTCCCGTGGTGATGTCCGAGGAGGGGACAGCGCGGGAGCCGGGCGGGTCCGCCATCCGGGCCGACCTGCCGAGGGCGCCGTCCCCTCGCCGGACATCATCTCCGGGCGTGTGCTTGCTATAGTACGCGATGGACGCTAACTCTGGCAAGCACCCGGGTCGGACGGAAGGTCACGACCCCGCGAGCGAGCCTGCGGAGCGCGTCGTCGCCACGCGGTCCCCTGGCAGCGCGCGGTGCCCTGGGAGCCAGACGGCGCAGGAGCCACCCAGGGGTCAGCGCTGCAGCGCCTCGAGGTGCAGTGCGAGTTCGGCCGACAGCACCTGCTGGACCGGGCCGAGCCGGAGATCGAAGATCCGCGAAGCGCGCCGGGCCAGCGTGTCCCACCACGCGGGTGCCGCCTCGCGCAGTGCGGCGGTGACCAGCAGGTCCGCCACCGACCCCAGCGGTCGGTACTCGCTGGCCGCACCGACGACGTGGTACCCGCGGGCCAACGCCGGACCGGGGTCGCTCGGCACCAGGTCCGGATGCCCGAGCGTGACCGTGACCGGCCCGCCCCGGGGGACCTCGGGCAGCGTCGACGGCCAGTCCTGACCCTCCACCGGCAGACGCAGCAGCACCGCGTCAGCCGGCAGCGTCAGGGGTCTCGCGGTCACGCGCACCTCGCAGCGCCGGGGATCGACCGTCGCATCCTCGCACCCGTGCGCGTGGGAGTCACGCAACCTCGGCGTGGGCCGTAGGCTCTGAGCTCGATGGAGCGAGTGACCGACCAACTGGTCGCCAGCGGCGGATGGGGATCGAGATGCGGGTCGCGGTCCTCGGTGGCGGGGGCGTGGTCGGGCGGGCGGTCGTCGAGCGCCTCGAGGCCCGGGGGATCGCCTGGGTGGACGTCGGTCGCGATGACCCGACGGTCCCCGGCGCCGCGGAGGTGGTGCTGTGCGCGGCAGGTGGTGACCTCGACACGACCCGCGAGCTCGTCACCGCGGCCGTGCGCGACGGGACCGACGTCGTGGACGTCGATCACGAGGTCGGGTACCTGCACTGGCTGGCGACGCGGGTGGGGCCGACGGCGCGGGACACGGGTGCGCGCATCCTCGGGGGCGCCGGTCTGCGCTGGGCCGTCGGGGATCTGTTGTCGGCGCTGGCGGCCGAGCCGGTCCCGGACCCGCAGGAGGTCCACGTGGCCTACACCTCGGGTGGGTCGCGGCGGCATCTGACCCCCGGGGAGCGGCGCGCCGCGGTCGCCGGGCTCGCGCTGCAGGGATCGGCGCTGGAGGCCGGTCGGGTCGAGCCCGAGCCCCCGGGGGGACGCCGACGGCTGGCGTGGTTCCCCCGACCGGTCGGCCCCTCGCACGCGGCCGCGGTGCCGGGCGGCGAGGCGCTGACCGTCCCGCGACATCTGCGCTCGGTACGGACCGTGCACACCTACCAGGCCATGCCCGGCTGGCGCGCCGAGCTGCTCCAGGCCCGGTCCTCGGTCGCGAGCTCGGCGACCGGACGGCGCTGGCTGCAGCGGCGACTCGCCCGTCAGCGCCGGGTGACCGGCGCGGCCGCGTGGGCCGACGAACCCTGGGGCTGCGTCGCCGAGGTCGCGGGCGACAGGAGGCTGGGGCGGGCCTGGGCGTACGGTCGTGCTCCCGTCGGCATCAGCGCGGAGATCGCCGTGGAACTGGCGCTGAGGCTGAGCGCGACCACGCGCGAACGACTCGCCGGGGGGGCCGTGGCACCGAGCGAGGTGGCCGTCCCCGGGGCGCTGCTGGACGCCGTCGCGGACCGCAGCGGGTTGCGGTGGTCGCGCTCCAGCACCATCCTCGAGGGGCGCTGACCGCCCGATGCGCTCCCCTCGACTACGGTCGGAGCTACGACGCGACCGGGCGGTGGGGATGGACCCTCCGTGCCCAGGAGTAGCCCGTGGCAGATCGGCAGGAGGCGGCGACGCCCGCCGACGCGACCGCGTCGACCGGTGACGGCATCGACGAACTGGAGGACGAGCCCATGGCGGCAGCAGAGCAGGCGGCGGCGGAACGACTCGACGAAGCGCGGGCGCTGCTCGCCGAGCGGGCGCAGGAGGCGCGGGAGGTCCTCGCCGAGCGTGCCCGGACCGGTGGCTCCGAGGTGGCGAGCTGGGCCCGGGAGACCAGCACCGATCTCGCGGAGCGTGCCGGGCCGGTGCTCGCCGAACGCACCGAGCAGGCCAAGGGCGAACTGCAACGTCGGTGGCAGGAACTCGAGCAGGACCTCCCGATCGACCGCGAGACCGTGGTCCCCCAGCTCGAGCGCAGCCTCTGGCAGTCGGTCCACGCCGCGCTCGGTGTCCTCCTGCTCCTGCCGAAGCTGCTGGTGCGCGCGCTGGGCGGCCTGGGCACGGTCGCCGAGGATGTCAGCGAACGCGGTCTGGTCGTCGGGGAACGTGCCCGCGAGGCGGTCGCCAGCATCCCGCCCTCCAAGCGCGAGCGGCGCCAGCGGCGCTGGCGGAACACGGCCTGGACCGGCGCGGGTTTCGGGGTCGGCCTGTTCGTCGGCTGGCTGGTCGGGCGCCGCGAGCACGACATGGTGACCTACGAGCCGGCCGAGCTCGGTGCCCATCTGGAGGTGGCACCGGTGCCACCGGGGCCCGTCGCCTCGCCCCTGGAGGACATCGAGGAGCCGGGTGCGTCGGCTGAGGCGGGTGAGCCGGGTGGGTCCGATGAGCCTGCTGGTGACGCTGCGGACGGTGACGACGGGGACGAGGGCGCGACGGAGGAGGAGCGGTGACCCAGGAGCTGCTCGGCGACGAGCAGCTCACGGGAGAGGTCATCGGGACCTACTTCGCCGACCCGGTCACCGGGTTCGGCGTGATCGAGTTGCAGCTGGCCAGCGGTGATGGCGTGCGCTGTGTGGGCCCGCTGTCCAGCCTGGTCGAGGGGGACGGCGTCAGCGTCGTCGGACGCTGGACCACCCATCCCCGCCACGGGCCGACCTTCGACGTGCTGCTCTACGAGCACCTGGTGCCCACCTCGGTCGACGGTCTGGCGACCTTGCTGTCGGGCGAGCGGTTCGCGGCGGTCTCCACGGCGGCGCGGACCCGCGTGCTGACGACCTTCGGTGCCGGCACGGGCCGCGTGCTCGAGCACCAGCCCGAACGCCTGGTCGAGGAGGCGGGCCTGGACGAGGGTGACGCCGCGGAGCTCACCCGCGCGTGGGCCAGCGGCCGCGCCCTGGCGGATCTCGTCCGGCTGGTGGCCCCGGTCCGCTGGCCACGCGAGGTCGTCAGCAGCGTCCACGGGCGCTTCGGGCCCGAGGCGATCGAGCTCGCGCGGACCGATCCCTACCTGCTGCTGGCGGCCGAGCGCGCCCGCTTCGCGCACGTCGACGCACTGGCCCGGCACCTCGGCGTCGCGCCCAGCGATCCGGCCCGTCTGGCTGCCGGAGCACGGGCTGCGGTGGACGCCGCACGCCGACGGGACGGGCACGAGCATCTCAGCCGCGACGGGACCGTGGAGGCCACGGCCCAGCTGCTGGGGGTGGACAGGATCCTCGCGGCCGAGGGGCTGGCGGGCGCGGTGGTCGCCGGCACGCTGGTGACCGAGGAGCTCGGCGGCGAGACCATCGTGACCACCCCGGCCGCCCGGCACAGCGAACGGCACCTGGCCGCCGACCTGCACCGTCTGTCCACCGTCGAGGTGCCGCGGCTGGCGCGGCTGGCCGACGCGCTGTCGCTCGCCGAGGAACTGACCGATGGCCAGCGGGCGGCGGTGCGGGCCGCGTTCACCTGCCCGGTGTCGGTGCTGACCGGCGGGCCCGGGACCGGCAAGACCCGCACCGTCGAGGAGATCGTGCGGATCGTCGAGGCCGCTGGCCACAGCGTCGCCCTGTGTGCTCCGACCGGGCGCGCGGCCAAGCGGCTCGAGGAGCTGGTGGGCCGCCGAGCCTCCACCGTGCACCGGCTGCTGGAGGCCCGTCCCGACGGCCAGGGTGGGTTCGTGTTCCGCTACGGGTCCACCGAGCAGTTGCCCTTCGATCTCATCGTGGCCGACGAGGTGTCGATGTGTGACACCTGGCTGGCCGGTCGCCTGGTCGCCGCGGTCGAGAGCGGGGCGCACCTGGTCCTGGTCGGCGACCCCGACCAGCTGCCGTCGGTCGGTCCGGGAGACGTCCTGCGTGACATCGTGGCCTCCGGGGTCGTGCACGTCACCGCGCTGACCGAGATCCACCGGCAGGCCGCCGGCAGCCGCATCGTCAGCTTGGCGCGTGAGCTCCTCGACGGCACGGTCGCGGCGATCGCCCCAGCCGACGGGGACGTGTTCCTGGCCGAGGAGCGGGACCGGCGACGGTTGGTGCCGAGGGTCGTCCAGGCCGTCGTGGAGCGCGTGCCGGCCCACCTGGGGATCGCCTCCGCGGACGTGCAGGTCCTGGCTCCGGTCTACCGCGGGCCGGCCGGTGTGGATGCGCTCAACGCGGGCTTGAAGGCCGCGCTCAACCCGGGTGACGGCGCCCCGGAGGTCGCCGGCTTCCACGCCGGCGATCGTGTGATGCAGACCCGCAACGATCTGGAACTCGACGTGGCCAACGGTGACGTCGGCACGGTCGTGGACCTGGACCGGCGACGGGGTGAGCTGCGGGTGGCCTTCCCCCGCGGTGAGGTCACCATCGACCGCCGCGGCGCCGCGAACCTGACGCCGGCCTGGGCCGTGACCGTGCACAAGTCGCAGGGTGGGGAGTGGCCCGTGGTGCTCCTCGTGGTCGACGGGTCCCACCGGGGGATGCTGTGGCGCAACCTGGTCTACACCGGGGTCACCCGGGCGCGTCAGGCACTGATCGTGGTCGGTCAGCTCGACGCCCTGCGGGCAGCGGCCCGGCAGGACCGTCCGCGTGAGCGGCGGACCGGGCTCGCCGAGCGACTCGTGGCCGCGGCCACAGGACCGCTGGTGTCATCACCGTGAGCGACCTCAGCCCTGCGCTGGTCGCTCGTCCTCACGTTGCAACATCGGGGCGCCGGCGGTGTCGGGGCGCGTCGCCGTCGGTTGGACCGCCTCGTCGGGCACCATGGCCCAGGCCTGGCCGAACCGGCCCATGTAGCCGAACAGGCCCCCGCCACTGTTCTCCACGATCTGGCCGTTCAACCACCGTGCTTCGGGCAGGCAGAGCAGGGCGACCGCCTCGGAGGCGTCCTCGGGTGTCGCGGCGGTGCGCAGTGGGTGGGTCAACCGCTCGGCCGCTTGCAGCTTGTCGTGGTACGGGCCCACGTTGAGTCGCAGCGACTCGGTGTCGATGTAGCCGGGCAGCACCCCGACCGCGGTCACGCCGAGCGGCCCGAGCTCGCAGGCCAGGTAGCGCACCAGCATCTCCATGGACGCCTTCGCCGCCGCCAGCAGGCCGTGTCCGGGGAGGTAGCCCACCGTGTCCGCACCGCTGATCGCGATGATGCGGCCACCTCGTGGTTGCAGCAGGGGGAAGGCGAGTTGGGTCAGCAGCAGGAAGTGGCGGACCGTGATCGCGAACGTCTTGTCGATCTGATGGAGCTTGAGCTCCAGGAGCGGCTTGAAGGCGGTGGCGGCGGCGTTGGCGATGACGACGTCGAGCTCCTCGCCGCGCTCGGTGAGCCGGGCGAACAGCGCCCGGACGCTGTCCTCCTCCAGCAGATCCAACCGCTCGGCTCGCGCCCCCGGGGTCAGTGCCTCACACGCGGCCGCGACCGCAGCGGCCTCCTCGGCGCGTTGACGGTAGGTGACGATCACCTCGGCGCCCATACCCGCCAGCCTTCGGGCGGTGGCGGCGCCGAGTCCCCTCGAGCCGCCCGTGATCAGGACACGCTTGCCGGTCAGGAGGCCATCGTGTTCTGCAACCATCGTGTCCCGCTCCCTGCTCTGTGTGCAGCCCGCCAAGGGGAGCCTGCCACAGCAGCTCGACCGGGGTCGTACCGGTGGCCCCGGCGCCCCTCGAGACCGGGGGTCAGGAAGCGTGCTGCCGCGCGGGATCGCCGGTCGCGAGCTCACGCTCGGCCGTGACGATCAGCGCCGTCCAGTCCGGCAGGAGCTGGTGGAGCGCTGCGGCCGACACCCCGCTGCACAGCAGTCGGCGCACCACCTCGGGACGGTGACGTCTGGGGTCGATGAGCTGCTCGCTGCCGTCCGGCATCGGGACCGCCACCCGATCACGCTGCAGCTCGACCATGAGCACCATTCCCACCCTCTGGTCACCCCGTCAGCGCCCTGCCGGCGGTCCGTTGACCTCGTGCTCTGCATCGGCACCGGGCAGATCCCGCTTGATACCACGCAGCGTGATTTTGTCGTAGCTCAGCGTGGCCGGATGTGCTAGGGGCAGCCGAGCGAGCAGCGCACCCGCGAGGGGCCGGGTCACGTGGTGACCCGGCCCCTCGGCGCGTGTGTGGTCGTGGGTGACGACCTGGTTCAGCCCTCGACCTGGTCGTAGAGTTCGTCGATGTTGGC
>JAWLDJ010000090.1:5321-9762 GCA_041686695.1 Nitriliruptoraceae bacterium | reverse complement strand
CGTGCTCAGCGAGTTCGAGACCCTCAAGGTCGCCACCGCCTACCGCTACGACGGGAGGGAGTTCGTCAACTTCCCGCCGCACCAGTCGATCTTCCACCATGCGACCCCGATGTACGAGGAGCTCCCGGGCTGGGGCGGTGACATCACCGAGGTGCAGCGCTACAGCGACCTCCCGAGGGAGGCGCGCGACTACATCGACCTGCTCGAGGAGCAGTCCCAGGCGCCCATCACGTGGGTGTCCATCGGGCCGAAGCGCACCCAGACCCTGGTGCGCCGTGACGTGCCGCTGGTGCCGGGGGGACCCGTCAGCTGAGACCTGCGGCCGGCGGGCGCGGCCTCGCGCTGGCCGGGGGACGCACGGGGACGCACGGGGACCCAGGGGGACCACGAGTAGCCTCGGGGGGGCGCGTGGCGCCGCACGGATCGGGTCACGGCAGCGAGCGATCTCGACGGTCGGAGGACGGGATGGGTCGGCAGGTGCTGGTGCTCGGCGGCGGGGGGCGCGAGCACGCGTTGACATGGGCGCTGGCGCGCTCCCCATCGGTGGCAGCGGTCCACACCGCCCCCGGCAACCCGGGGACGGCGGCCCTGGGCCCGAGCCATGCGCTCGACCCCACCGATGCGGCGTCGGTGGTCGCCCTGGCGCAGCAGCTCGACGTCGACCTGGTCGTCGTGGGACCGGAGGCGCCGTTGGTCGCCGGCGTCGTCGACGCGCTGGAGGCGGTCGGCATCCCCGCCTTCGGGCCGCGAGCCGCCGCGGCACGCATCGAGGGTTCCAAAGCCTTCGCCAAGGAGATCATGCGGGCTGCCGGAGCGCCGACCGGTGGGGCCGTTGCCACCAGCGATCGGTCGGCCGCGCTGGCAGCCCTCGAGCGCTTCGGTGCGCCGTATGTCGTCAAGGCCGACGGGCTGGCCGCCGGCAAGGGCGTCAGGATCTGCAGCGACCTCGACGAGGCGCGGGAGGCGGTGGACGACGCGCTGGTCCGCGGCGTGTTCGGGGGTGCCGGCAGTCGGGTGGTGATCGAGGAGTTCCTGGTCGGTCCGGAGCGCAGCGTGTTCGGCGTGTGTGATGGCACCGAGGTGGTGCTGCTCGAGCCGGCCCAGGACTACAAGCGCGCGCTGGATGGTGACGCCGGCCTCAACACCGGCGGGATGGGTGCCTACACCCCGGTCCCGGGCTTCACCCTGGGTGACGTGGCCGGGCTCGAGGACCTGGTGTTCCGGCCGGTGCTGCAGGAGCTGGCTGACCGCGGAACGCCGTACCGGGGGCTGCTCTATGCCGGTCTGGTCGAGACCGCGACCGGCCCGAAGCTGCTGGAGTTCAACGCCCGCTTCGGCGATCCGGAGACCCAGGCGATCCTGCCCCGCATCGACAGCGACCTCGGCGAGCTGCTCTGGGCGGCGGCCACGGGCAGTGTGACCGGCCGGTCCGTCACCTGGCGGGAGGCGGCGGCCGTGACCGTCGTGCTCGCCTCCGGGGGCTACCCCGGCAGCTACCCCACCGGTGTGCCGATCGAGGGCGTCGACCGGGCCGTCGCCCATCCGGACGTCGAGGTGTTCCACGCCGGTACCCGGCATGACGAGGGCCGGTTGGTGACGGCCGGCGGACGGGTGCTGGCAGTGACCGCGCTCGGATCCGAGGTGGCACAGGCCCGTCAGCGGGCCTACGACGCCGCCGACGAGATCAGCTTCGACGGCTTGCACCGGCGCACCGACATCGCCGCCGGGATCCGGGCGCGGTCCGGGACGTGATGGCGGAGCGGGCGCGGTGCTCCGGTCCTGCCCGGTGGTGGCACCGAAGCCCGGGCATGGGCTCTCGCCGTCGCCTCCCCGTGTCCCGCCACCGCAGCGCAGCGGCGGTCGGCGGACCGCTCCTGTTCGCAGCGATCGCGATGGTCGCGGTCATCGCATCGGCCTGTGCCGACCCGGTCACCGAGCCGGCCGCGACCGCGCCGTCGACCGCCCAGCCCGACGGCACCGATCCGCAGGACGCGGACCCGGATCCGGACGCAGCCGGTCCCAGTGACGATGGACCGGATGCCGACCCGGATGCCGACCGGGACGCCGCCCGTCCCGAGGACGACGGATCCGATGCCGCCCCGGACCGTGCCGGGCCGCAGAACCGGTTGCCGGACGACCACCTCGCCGGTCCCGGGGTCTGCATCGCGGAGGTCGAACGGGAGGTGCTCGACACGATCGGCGCCCAGCTCGACGACCTCGCTCGCCGTGACTTCGCGGCGGCACTGTCTCAGGCCACGACCGCGTTCCAGGCCGGCACCGACGCCGCCGCCTTCCGAGCGTTGATCGAGGGCAGTTTCCCGTTGCTGCTCGAGGACGCCACGGCCGAGCTGTCCGGATGCTTCAGGCCGGGCCCGGCGACCGTCGAGGCCCGCGTGGAGGTGACCACCGGGGACCGAGTGAGCGCCCCCTTCGTCTACCGTCTCCGGCTCGACGGCGGCCGCTGGGCCATCGACGCGGCAGCGCGCCTCACGGCGCCGCCAGCGACGGCCTGAGTCCTCCGGCGACGGCGCCGGCGGCGCTCCTGGTCAACGCGGACCGGTCCTCGGCCACGACCCGACCTCACGACACGGAGATGACGATGGATGCGGCGAGCTGGGACGAGCGCTACCGCGACCGGGAGCTGGTCTGGTCCGCTGGGCCCAACGCCTTCGTCGCCGAGCAGCTCGCAGACCATCCTCGGGGACGCGTCCTCGATCTCGCGGCCGGTGAGGGTCGCAACGCGCTCTGGCTGGCCGAGCAGGGCTTCGACGTGGAAGCCGTGGAGTTCTCGGCCGTGGCCATCGAGAAGGCCCGCCAGCTCGCCGAGCACCGTCAGGTCGCCGTCACGTTCACCGAGGCCGACCTGACCGAGGAGCAGGACCTGCAGCCTGCTGACGTGGTGCTCCTCGCCTACCTCCACCTGCCGCGGGCGGCGGAACGCGAGGTGCTGCGGCGGGCCGCCGCCCTCGTCGCTGCGGGGGGCACCTTCCTGTTGATCGCCCACGCGCGTCGCAACCTGGACGAGGGGGTCGGGGGACCGCCCGATCCCGAGGTCCTACCGACCCCTGCGGACATCACCGAGGCGATCGCGGGGAGCGGTCTGGTCGTGGACCGAGCCGGCGAGGTGACCCGCGACGTCGAGGTGGAGGGGGAGCGGCGCACCGCGATCGATGTGCTGGTCCGGGCACACCGCCCCACCTGAGCCGGTGGGGCGTGGCGCCGATCACTGCTCGAGCGGTAGCTCGGCCTCCACCCAGGCGATGATGCCGCCTCGGACGTCGATCACGTCACGGAAGCCGAGCTCGGCGAGCAACGGGTGCAGGTTCCCGCTGCGCTGACCGGACCGGCAGTACAGCAGCACCGGTGCCTCCCGGTCGAGAGCTTCGAGCTCCGAGCGCAGCGAAGGGCCGTAGAAGTCGACGTTGACGGCTCCCGGCAGGTGTGTCTGCAGGTACTCGGGTGGGGTCCGCACGTCGAGGACGAGCGCATCCGGCTCCTCGAGCCGGGTGGCCGCCTCGGTCGCGGGCAGGGCGCGGATGTTGGGCTGGTGCTCGGTCATGCGTCCTCCTCGTGGCGGTGCAGGGGGTGGGGCAGCGTGACGTCCTCGGTCGGGGGTTCGAGGCCGACCCATCGGGCGGTGCCGTCGGTGGTGACTTCGCGCTTGAAGACCGGAACGCGGTCCTTGACCGCTTCGAGCGCGGTCCGGCAGGCATCGAAGGCGGTGGCACGGTGCGCCGAGGTGCAGGCGATCAGCACCGTGTGGGCGCCGACCGGCAGGTCGCCGAGCGCGTGCAGGAGCGCGATCCCGGTCACCGCCGGGTAGCCCGTGCGGACCTCCTCGGCGATGGCCTCGAGCTCGCGTTCGGCCATCGCTTCGTACGCGGTGTACTGCAGCTGGACGACCCCGCCGAGTCCCGGCGCGTGATCGCGCACCGTGCCGAGGAACAGCGCGGTGGCGCCCGCCGCGTCGTCGGCGATCGCGGCGATCGTCCCGGCCACGTCGATGGGCGGGGTGACCAGACCGGTACGGACCGCTGCTTGCTCAAAGCTCGTCCCGCCCGTCGCTCCACCCGCCACCGGAGGCAGCAGCGCCACCTCGCTGCCGGCCGGGATGCGGTCGTCGCTGCGGGCCACCTCGAGGTCGACGGCGACGGTGACCTGGCGCAGCAGGGGGGCCAGACGCGGGTGGGCCGCGGCCACGGCCGCACGAAGATCGGCGACGCTGGCCGAGCCGTCATCGGGGACCGGCACCTCGAGGTGCCGGCCTCCGACGTGCTCGGTCAAGCCGCCGAACACCCGCACCCGCATGACCTACCCCCGGTCCGATCGGTGACGCCAGCCAGGCCGTGTCGCTGCCGCCGGTGGGGCATCCGCGTCACGCCGGGCCACGGGGCGAGGCTACCCACGACCGGCCCGCGCGCCTGACGGGACCGGCCTTGGC
>JAWLDJ010000090.1:0-5221 GCA_041686695.1 Nitriliruptoraceae bacterium | reverse complement strand
GGTGGGGACCGGCCTTGGCGTCCGGTGGGTACGTTCCCGCCATGGAGACCGACACCGACGCCGCAACGGCCCCCGACCCGGTCGTGGACCTGCTCCACCGGCCCGTGACGGATCTGCGGGTCTCCGTCACCGATCGGTGCAACCTGCGCTGTGGCTACTGCATGCCGCGGGAGCTGTTCGGTGCCGACCATGCGTTCCTGCCGCGCGCGGAGCTGCTCAGCTTCGAGGAGCTCGAACGGCTGGCGGGGGTGTTCGCTGAGCTCGGGGTCCGCAAGGTGCGGCTGACCGGGGGCGAGCCGTTGCTGCGTCGGGACCTGCCGGAACTGGTGGCGGGCCTGCGTGCGATCGACGCCCTGGACGACCTCGCCCTGACGACCAACGGCACGCTGCTCCCACAGCACGCCCCGGCGCTGTCGGCGGCTGGCCTCGACCGGGTGACCGTCAGCCTGGATGCGCTGGATGACGCCGTCTTCAAGCGGATCGGGGACACGGTCCTGCCGGTCACCTCGGTGCTGGACGGGGTCGCGGCGGCCCAGGAGGCCGGGCTGCGGGTCAAGGTCAACACGGTCCTGCAGCGCGGTGCCAACGAGGACCAGATCGAGCCGTTGGCCGGGTGGGCGCGGGAGGCCGGCGTGGTGCTCCGGTTCATCGAGTTCATGGACGTCGGCACCTCCAACGGCTGGGACCGGTCCCGGGTCGTGCCGGCCACCGAGGTGGTGGACCGGCTCGCGCAGCGTTGGGCACTGGAACCCGTCGAGCCCACGCGGCCCGGCGAGGTCGCCGAGCGCTACCGCTACCTCGATGGTGGTGGCGAGGTCGGGGTCATCGCCAGCGTGACCCGCCCCTTCTGCCGGACCTGCGTGCGCGCCCGGTTGTCGGCGATCGGGGAGCTGTTCACCTGCCTGTTCGCCGCTTCGGGGCACGACCTGCGGGCGGTGCTGCGGGGCGGTGCGGACGACGCGACGGTGCGCGCTGCCATCGTCGAGATCTGGCGAGGTCGGGCTGATCGAGCGTCGCAGCTGCGGTCGGCCGAGGGCCTGTCGGGACCCCGGGTGGAGATGTCCTACATCGGCGGTT
Organism: Nitriliruptoraceae bacterium; assembly: GCA_041686695.1. Classification (GTDB taxonomy): domain Bacteria; phylum Actinomycetota; class Nitriliruptoria; order Nitriliruptorales; family Nitriliruptoraceae; genus T1Sed10-7. The sequence goes on along the minus strand of JAWLDJ010000090.1, from coordinate 4,144 downwards.
GAGGCGCGGTCGGCGACGGGTTCGCGACGGTCCCTCGCTACGACCGTGCTCGTTGCGGCAAGGCCGTAAGGTTGCGCGCTCAGCGCACACCGGAACCGCTTGCATCGATCACGCGCCCCGAGCACCCCTCGGCGAACGTACGGTGTCCGCATCCCCCTCGTGTACGGGAGCAGGGAGCGGCACCGGACGGGAGCCCGGTGCCGGACACAGGTCCACGTCCGTCCGGTGGTCGGGAGCCCACCGGGCGGACGGCGGACCATCTCACCGTTCGGGTTCGCCAACCGGCCTCGTGCCACCCTCGGTCGGTCCTGCGGCCCTCAGTCGGTCGTGCGGCCCTCGGTCGGGGGCCTCAGTCGGTCGTGCGGCCCTCAGTCGGTCGGAGGACCGGGGACGTGCGCGGTGTTCCCGGCCAGCAGGTCCAGTGCGTGCGGTAGCAGGCCGAGCACGGCCTCCAGGCTCTCGGTCGCGCCCCGGGGGCTGCCTGGCAGGTTGAGCAGCAGGGTGCTGCCGCGGATGCCGCAGACACCGCGGGACAGGTCCGCCATCGGCGTGTGCTGCCGGCCGGCAGCGCGCATCGCCTCCGCGAGGCCGGGTGTGACCCGATCGATCACGTCCAGGCTCGCCTCGGGCGTGACGTCCCGTGGCCCGAAGCCCGTGCCGCCGGTGACCGCCACGACCGCGAAGCCCTCCTCGTCCACGAGCCGTCGCAGCGCATCGGCGATGACGCTGCGCTCGTCCGGGACCACCTCGACGGTCGGGACCGCGAACCCGGCAGCGACCAGCCGTGCGGCCACCGCTGGGCCGGAACGGTCGCTGCGATCGCCGGCGGACACCCCATCGCTGGCCGTGACGACCGCAGCGGTCCAGGGGGTCTGGGCACCGTCTGCAGGATCGGGCCCTGCGTGGTGGTGGTGGTGGTGCTTCGGCATCTCGGACACCCTCTCGCTCCTGTTCGCTGCTCACGTGGAACCCCACCCACCCGGACCGAGGTGCGCTGCGTGCGCTGCGCTGCGGTGCGGCCCAGCCTAGGTCCGGGCCGTGTGTCGTAGGCTCGGATGGCAGCCGGAGTCGACCAGTGGGGCAGCGGTGACCATCGACGGGCTCGAGCACCTCGCCGCGGGCAAGGTCCGTGACGTCTACGCGGTCGACGAGGACCACGTGCTGCTCGTGGCCAGCGATCGGGTGTCCACCTACGACGTCGTCCACCCGACGCTGGTGCCCGACAAGGGCCGGGTGCTCACCGGGCTCTCCGCGTTCTGGTTCGACCGCCTGGCAGAGCTCGGGCCACACCACCTGGTCACCACCTCGGTGGCGGGCCTCCCTGCCGCGGTGACCGCGCGCCTCGACGAGGCCTCGGTGGCCGGACTGCGTGGTCGCATCATGCTGTGCCGTCGGGTGGAGATCATCCCCTTCGAGTGCGTCGTGCGGGGCTACCTCGCCGGCTCGGGCTGGCGGGAGTACCAGCAACGTGGTGAGGTGTGCGGGGTCGCGCTCCCCGCGGGCTTGCAGGAGGCCTCGGCGTTGCCCGAGCCGATCTTCACGCCAGCGACCAAGGCCGAGCGCGGCGAGCACGACGAGAACGTCTCCTTCGCGATCATGGCCGACCGCGTCGGCCGTGGCCTCGCGGAGCGGTTGCGGTCCCGTGCGCTCGCGCTCTACGGGGCGGGTGCCGCCCACGCCGCCGAGCGCGGGATCATCCTGGCCGACACCAAGTTCGAGTTCGGACTCCTGGACGGCGAGGTGGTGCTCGCGGACGAGGTGCTGACACCGGACTCCTCGCGCTACTGGCCGGCGGACACCTGGGAACCGGGCAGCACCCCGCCGAGCTTCGACAAGCAGTTCGTGCGCGACTACGCCACCTCGACGGGCTGGGACAAGCAGCCCCCCGCGCCGGCGCTGCCCACCGAGGTGGTCGCCGCGACCCGCGACCGCTACGTCGAGGCGTACGAGCGTCTGACCGGGGAGCCGTTCGGTAGCTGGCTGGCGCGCGACTGACGGTGGCGCCGGTGCGGACGTGCTTCGGTCGCGGTCGGGGTCGCCGACCAGCCAGGGGTGGCTGGCTGCTGTCCCCGGGCTCGCTTGCTGGGCGTGCCGGGGTCGCGATGCGGCCAGCATCGGCCGGCCACCATCCCCAGGTTCGCGCCACCGCCGCGGGACGCGATCGGTCGTGGGACGTCGGAGCTCGTCGCGCAGGAGGCGACATCGCAGGTGCGAGGACGGCGGGCGGCCGTGGCCGTTCGACGGGACGCCGCCCACCCGTACCTCTCGTCGCCTCCGAACGTTGTTTGCACGCGCAACTGCTTCGCGTGCCACCGCGTTCCCGTTCCCACGACCCGAGGAGAGCACCAGGATGGCGAAGATCGGCATCGTCTACTACAGCATGTACGGCGCGACCTACGAGCTCGCGCGCGCGATCGCAGAGGGTGCCGGCAAGGCCGGTGGCGAGGTGCACCTACGCCGTGTCCCGGACCCGCTGCTGCCCGATGAGGTCAAGGCTTCCGACGGGGTCCGCGAAGCGATCGAGGCTCAGGAGGAGGTGCCGGTCGCCGATGTCGATGAGTTGCCCGAGTTCGACGGCATCGTCTTCGGCTCACCGACCCGGTACGGCAGCGCCACCTCCCAGCTGCAAGCCTTCCTGGACACCACCGGGCCGCACTGGGCGAGCGGTGCGCTGGTCGGCAAGGCAGCCGGGTTCTTCACCGGTGCAGCCACGATGCACGGAGGCCACGAGTCGACCATCCTCACGATGTCGACCTTCGCCTTCCATCAGGGGATGAACATCGTGCCCCTGGGCTACGGCGTCACGTCCGAGGTGGGCTCGACCCACAGCGGCGGGGGCCCCTACGGCCCGACACAGCTCGGTGACGGCGAGGGGCTGACCGAGGACGAGCGCCAGATCGCGATCGCGTACGGCGAGCACTTCGCGCGCACGGCGGCAAAGCTCGCGGCCTGAACCCGAACGCGCCGCGGTCAGCACCGCTGCGCTGCGCCACGGTCCCCGGTGTCCGCACCGGGGACCGATCGCGTTCGGAGCACCGCTGGAGCGAACGGTGCTCGTCTCGGTGTGGGTCGCAGCCACCAGGCGGCGGACCAGGCGCCGGACCAGGGCGCCGGATCAGGGCGGCGGACGGCTCCCCGCGGCTCTACGGTGCACGGCACCCCCGGATCGCCGAAACCCGGACCCCGCCGACCCAGGATCCGACCGATGGCTCACTTCCCCGGCGTCTACGTCGCCACCACCACCCCGTTCCACGCCGATGGGTCCCTGGACCTCGACACCTACCGCGACCACTGCGCCTGGCTACTGGACCACGGCGTCGCGGGTCTGGTCCCGTGTGGCTCGCTCGGTGAGTACGAGAGCCTCTCCGACGATGAGCGCCATGCCGTGGTCGAGACCGCCATCGAGGTGGCTGGCAGCCGGGCCAAGGTGGTCGCCGGGGTGTCCGCCGCGGGATCGCACCAGTGCCTGGTCCACGCCCGGCACGCGCACGACGCCGGGGCGGACGGGGTCATGGCGCTGCCGCCGGTGATCCACAACGCCACCCGCCCGGAGATCATCGGCCACTTCGCGGAGATCGCGCGGGCCGGCCTGCCCATCGTCGCCTACAACAACCCGTTCTCCACCAAGAAGGACCTGCTCCCCGAGCTGTACGCGGAGCTCGCCAGCATCGACGAGGTGGTGGCGGTCAAGGAGTTCTCCGGTGACGTCCGCCGTGTGAGCGAGCTGCTGGACGTCGCGCCGGATCTCGAGGTCATGTGCGGCGCCGACGACCTCGCGCTCGAGTCGGCGGCGCTCGGCGCCACCGGATGGATCGGTGGCTTCACCGGCGCGTTGCCGGACCTGACCGTGGAGCTGTTCGAGCTCGGCCGTACCGGGCGGCTGGCCGACGCGCTGCCCCGCTACCGGGCGGCCCTCCCGCTGCTGCGCTGGGACACGGGCCCGCAGTTCGTCCAGGCCATCAAGCTCACCCAGTCGCTGGTCGGCCAGCCCATGGGCCCGACCCGCCCACCCCGGTTGCCGTTGCCGGACGTCGACGCGCGGCTGGTCGAGGCACAGCTCGCGCGCGCGCTCGAGGTCGCCTGAGATGCGCTCGGACCGGGTGCTCCACGCCGTCAACTCCCACACCGAGGGGATGCCGACCCG
>JAWLDJ010000089.1:8251-9793 GCA_041686695.1 Nitriliruptoraceae bacterium | reverse complement strand
CACCGACACCGGGCCACGTGGGGACCGCGCCCACACCCCACCGACCTGCCCGTCCCACTTCGGGCGAGCCAGACTACGGACACCACAACGGTGCCCGTACCGGCGGCGGTGCCGGGGCCCGTCGCCCGTGCCCGTCGTCCATGCCCGTCGCCCGTGCCGGGCCAGGTCAGTCCCCCTCTATCGACAGCTGCCCCGGCGGCCCCAGCATCCTGAGCTCGTCGGGCGCGCCGTCATCTCGCTCGTCGGCGAGCGCCCCGCGGCCTCGGGGACCCGCCGGGGGTTCCGGGCCCGCCCGAGCCTGAGCCGCATCGACCGATGCTTCCCGATCCAGGGTGTGCACGTAAGGCACCGTCTCGCGGTGGAAGGTGACCTGGTCCCCGACGATCTCGAGCCGCCAGGCTCCGTGGTCGAACCGCCGGTGGTGCCGACGGCAGAGCAGAACCGCGTTGGCGGGCGAGAGCCGCCCCCCGGCGTGGTAGGCCTGCTGGCCGTGGGCGACGTCGCACCAGGAAGCCGGCGCGTCACAACCCTCCCAGCGGCAGCCACCATCACGCACGATCAGGGCCCGCCAGAGTCCTGCGGGCACCGTCCGGACGTCCCGGGACACCTCGATGGGCGTGCTGTCGGCGCTGCGGACCAGCCTGCTGACCGAGCAGTCGGTGAGCAGGGAGCCCACCTCAGCCAGGGTCACGGGCTGGCCCGACCCGGCGAAATGGGCGACACCGCCCGCAGCACCGAGCTCCGCCTCCTCGACGATCACGATGACCTGGGGCCGCTCGCCGTGGATGGTCGGGGCTTCGCCGAGGCGCAGCGCAGCCGCACACAGCTGCTCGAAGGCGTCAGCGCCCCGCTGATCCGGGGTGCGGTGCTCATCGGGAGTATCGGGTCGACGGAAGGCCTGCAACGCCGTGCGCGCCAGCTCTGCTGCTGCCCCGAAGGCGAGCCCGGAGAAAGCGACGCCGCCGTCAGCGGTGTCGGTCATGCGGAACCTGCGCGCGAGATCGCGTCGGCGTTCCTTCCGGTGCGCGGCGACCGGCGCCTTGCGCGCGAGCAGGTCACGTACCGCCCGGCCGAAAGCGATCGCATCGAGGTTGCCGGCGAGCTCCAGCAGCTCCCGCTCGGCATCCGCCCGCAGATCGGTGGGGAGCTGCTCGAGCGCCTCCCCGATCAGCCGGACGTGCGTCGGGCCGATGTCGCCGCCGTCGAACGCTCGGCCTGTCTCGGGCAGCCGGCCGGCATGCTTTCCCGCCTCCGCGGTCCGCTTGGCCTCGGAGGGCGTCATCCGCTGCCCCTTGGCCGCTCGCCGTCGGGTCTCCAGGATCTCGGCGCTGCGCCGGGCGGTGTCGTTGGTGGTGGCCGCTCTGCGCTCGACCTCGGCGAGCGCTCGGGCCCGAGCCGCCTCCAGAGACGCGATGGGACGCCGCAGGCGCTGCAGGTGGACGTCGAGGTGGTGGTCGCTGAGGCTGGCGAGGTCAGCGGACCCGATCGCGGTGACGGCACTCTCGAGCCGGTCGAGTTGGTCGAGATGGCTGGCCTGGTCGA
>JAWLDJ010000089.1:0-8151 GCA_041686695.1 Nitriliruptoraceae bacterium | reverse complement strand
TGGTCGAGATGGCTGGCCTGGTCGAACTGGCCCGCCTGGTCGAGATGGCTGGCCTGGTCGAACTGGCCCGCCTGGTCGACCCGGTCTTCCGACGCGCTGGCAGGTGGGTCGTCGGCGGCGTAGGAACCGCCCGGCTCGGCAGCCAGCACCGGCCCGACGGCCTGTCGCTCGGTAACAGCATCACGGACCGGCACGAGGTGGCGTGAGTGGTCCGCGCTCCGAGGCCGACCAAGCCACCGGCCGGAAGCAGACGACGGTGCAGCGAGGATCGCGCTCATCGGCCTGTCACCTCCTCGGTGGCGTGTCGTCGTCGGGCTGCTGCGGGGGCTGCGGGGGCTGCGGGACCGAGCTTCGCGAGCCGGACGATCGGTGGGTGCCGAACCGCCGGTGAACCCGGAGCGATCCGGTGAGGAGATGAAGGTAACCGAACACCTGTTCGACTGCAAGTTCGTGCTGCTAGGTTGTGCACAACCGCGCTGCTACGCGCACCAACCGTCCACCCGCGGCCCGAACAGCCGGATCACCTCGATGGCTCGTGCGACCGACACGCCCGACACCACCGACACGCCCAACACGCCCGACACGCCCGACACGCCCGACACGCCCAACACGCCCGACACCACCGACACACCCGCCGCACCCGCCGCACCCGACCGACACGCCCGACACCACGACGACGGTGGACATCGTGACCTCGAGCCCCGCCCCCACCCCCGGCACCGACGTGGACGTCGCCATCATCGGTGGCGGCATCGTCGGCCTCGCCACCGCGCACCGTCTCCTCGAACAGCAACCCGGCCGCAGGGTCGTCGTCCTGGAGCGGGAGCCGGAGGTCGGGCAGCACCAGTCCTCCCGCAACTCAGGGGTCCTGCATGCCGGTCTCTACTACACCCCCGGCTCCGCGAAGGCCCGTTGGTCCCGGGCCGGCAAGCCCCTGATGGAGCGGTTCTGTGTCGAGCACGGCGTGCCCTTCGAGCGCACCGGCAAGGTGGTCGTCGCCGTGGAGGCCACGGAACTGCCAGGTCTGCACCAGCTCGCGGAACGCGCTCGCGCCAACGGTGTGGAGATCCACCACCTCGATGCCCAGGGCCTCCGCGAGCACGAGCCCCACGTCAGCGGCATCGCCGGTCTGTGGACGCCGGAGACCGCCGTCACCGACTTCGGCGCGGTCTGCCACGCGCTGGCTACCGCGTTCTGCGACGCCGGCGGTGAGGTACGAACCGACACCGAGGTGGTCGACATCGAGCAGCGCGGCGAGGTCGTCCACCTCGCGACCAGCCGCAGGGACCACACGGCCGCCCCGACCGCCCGCCCCGGCGAGGTGACCGCCCGCGTCGTGATCGCCTGCGCCGGGCTACGCGCCGACCGGGTCGCTGCGATGACCGGTGACCGTCCGACAGCGCGGATCGTGCCGTTCCGCGGGGCGTGGCTGCGCCTGCGCCCCGACCGCCGCCATCTGGTGAGAGGCAACATCTACCCGGTGCCGACCGGAGGTGGCCTGCCGTTCCTCGGGGTGCACCTGACCCGGCGCATCGACGGTGAGGTGTGGATCGGGCCGAACGCGGTGCTCGCCCTGGCGCGCGAGGGCCGCACCCCCTGGAGCCCGTCGGCGCGGGACCTCGCCGACACGCTGAGCTTCCCGGGCACCTGGCAGCTGGCAGCTCGCCACCTCGGCGTCGGCATCGGCGAGGTCTGGCGCGACCGGGTGATCGCGGCGACGGTGCGCGCGGTGCAACGCTACGTGCCCGAGATCCGTCGCGAGGACGTCCGTCGGGGGCCCTGGGGGGTCCGCGCCCAGCTCGTGGCCGAGGACGGCTCGTTGGTCGAGGACTTCACGATCGACGATGGCGGCCCCGACCACCGCGTGCTGCACGTGGTGAACGCGCCCTCGCCTGCCGCGACCTCGGCGCTGGCGATCGGCTCCGAGCTCAGCGATCGCGCCGCACGGCGGCTGCCCGACTGAGCACCGCTGCCCCGCACACCGAGGTGCCATCGACGAGCACCCGTCGTGTGCCTGGTCACGATGACCGCGCCACGGCCGATGCCCGGCGCCGCAGCGCCCCGAACGCCGCCATCGCTCCGAGACCACCGCCCCCCACCTGGAGCAGGAAGGTCGCGATGCTCGGGTGGCGCGTGGCGATGACGACCTTGCCGAGGTTGGCGACGGCGGCCAGGAGCAGCACGACCCACAGGCTGTCGGCCAGCGGGCGCGCCGGTCGTGCGAGCACGAGCGAGCCGCCGATCACGCCGCCGAGCAGGACGTGCAGCACCCCGATGCGAAGGGGACCGGTCCCGACCCGTGACACCGCCACGCTCAGGCGCGGTGGGAGCCGTCGCTGGACGCCGGCGACATCGAGCTCGTCAGAGGCGAGGAGATCGACCGGTATCTCCCCCGCGACCACCTCGGCACGCGCGATCGTGCCGGACCACGTGCGCTCGCCGGACAGCGTGTTGCCCAGCGACAACCGATGGTCGCGATCCCAGACCTCGGCCCAACCAGCGACACCGGTCTCGCGTGCCCGCTCCTGGCCGTCGACGGTCAGCGTCGCCTCGTCACCGAGCACCAGCTCGACGTCGTGCCAGCCATCATCGCTCAGCACACCGGGTGCGACCAGCTCGGGTCGGCCCTGGGGGTCGGTGCCCGGACGCACGGCCCGCACGACCAGATCCGAACCGTCCTGCCCGATCATCAGATCGTGCGCGATCACATCCTCGCGCCCACCCCGGGGCGTCGCCGACAGCGCCAGTATCCGGGCCGGTCCGCGCTGGTCCGCCGCGCTGCTGCTGATGCGCAACGAGACCTCGAGGTGCTCGGCCTCGATCGCAGCGGCCAGCCAGCCCGGGGCCTGTGCGGTCGATGCGAACTGGTCATCGCTGAAACGCAGCGCACCGTCGGCGAGGGCCTCCACCCCGGAGACGACCAGCGACGGCCATTCGAGCCGGAACGGGAACCAGCTGGCGGCCAGCAGCACGATGACGCCGAGCACGGCCAGCAGCCGTGCGATCACGGCCCCGGGCGGTGCCGCTGCGGGGCCGAGCACATCTCCACGGTCCTCGACCGTCGCCCCCACCGTCCCCTCGGTGTCGCCCCGACCGAGCTCTCGGTCCCGGAAGAAGGTACTGCCGGGACGGGCGATGCCCAGCAGCAGCAGCAGCAGCTGCACCAGCGGGGTGGTGCCCCCCCGACGGGCATACCGCCGCTCCCGGCCCCACCACCGGCAGCCCTACCGCGGCCCCAGCAGCTCGGCCAGCGTCGGGTTGGCACGATCCGCCTCGGAGACCACCGGGTCCGCGACGGGCCAGTCGACCGCCAGGTCCGGGTCGTCCCACGCCACCGCTCGCTTGGGGACGTCCGGACGCCACTCGGCACCGACGTCGTAGACGTAGTCCACCTCGGTGAGGGTGCAGAAGGCGTTTGCGAGCCCCTCGCAGATGAACAGCCGGACCCGCTCGCCGGGCTCGTCACCGAGCCGGAAGGTCGCCACCTCGCCACACGTCGAGCTGTCGGCGCGGATGTCCGCGATCGCGCAGAAGGCGGTACCTCGAGCGACGTACACGAACTTGTCCCAGGGCTCCGCGTGGAAGCCGCGCAGCACCCCGGGGGCGGAACGTGAGTGGTTGCCCTGCGCGAAGACCGGCTCGCGGCCCAGCGCTGACGCCAGCTCGGAGCGCTGGTAGGTCTGACGGAAGAACCCACGCTCGTCGCCGTGGGTCGGCTGCCGGACGACGTACAGTCCGGCGATCGGGGTCTCCTCGATGCTCACGCGCGCGCACTCCTCTCACGGGCTCACCGGGCGCCGAGCACGGACCACGTCGGAGAGGACCGCACCGGGGCAAGGACCGCGCGCACCCTACTGCGGCGAGGTGGAGGGCTCCCCGGAGGCACCGGACGCAGGCGCTGCACCGGCCGCCGGCAGCAGCAGGCACGCGCGCGTGCCAGCACCCTGGCTGACGACCGTGAGATGGCCACCCTCGGCCGCCGCGAGCGAGCGTGCGAGCGGCAGCCCCTTGCCGCCGGCGCGTGCGTAGGTCGCCGCCTCGGGCGCACCGGGTGCTCTGGCATCGGCCGGACCCTGATCGACCACGCACACCCGCACCGTGGCACCCGCCCCGGGCCCACCCGACCCGTGAGCCACCGTCAGCTCGAGACGGATGGGGCCGTCGGCGTGCAGGAGCGCGTTGTCGAGCAGGACCTGCAGGATCTGCGCGATGGCGCCGGGCCGGGCGCGCACAGCAGGGATCGGCTCGGCCACCGCCGCCAGCACCACCTCGCGGTCCTGCTCGGCCGCCAGTGCCCGCCAGCCCTCCAGCCGTGCGGTCACGAGCGCCGGCAGCTCCACCTCGACGTCGGGGCCCTCCAGACGGGTCAGCGCCACCAGGTCCTCGATCGTGGCCTCCAAACGATCGGCCTCGATCTCTGCCGCCGCCAGCGCCGAGGCGAGGTGCTCGGTGCCCTCACCGGGGCGCTCCCCGGCCGCCAGCAGCGTCTGGGCGGTGTCCAGCTGGAGCCGCAGGGCGGTGAGCGGGGTGCGCAGCTGGTGGGAGGCATCGGCGGTGAAGGCCGACGCGCGCTCGACGGCGCGCCCGAGCCGCTCGGCCGTGCCGTCCAGCGCCGCGGCGATCGCGTCGGCTTCCAACAGCCCGCTGCGGGGTGCCCGGGTGGAGAAGTCGCCGTCACCGAGCGCCCGCGCCGAGGTGGCCAGCGACTCGAAGGGTCGGGCGAGCCGCCGCCCCGACCAACCGGCGAAGGCCGCCGCGCCCACCGCCACCACCAGCGCCACGGCCGCGATCGCCAGCCACGCGCCACGGACCTGCCCGCGCAGCACCGCGTCGTCCTCGGTGGCCTGGAGGACCAGGGGCTGCCCGCACACGGTCGTGGCCAGCGGTGCGGCGACCGCGATGCGGCCCTCGGCGACGGCGCGCCCCACCCGGCCCGCCCGCGCCGCCTCCTCGAAGGCAGCCGGGGACACCGACACCGGTCCCGCCGCGGTGGAGGCCACCGGCGTCCGGTCGGTGGCGAGCACGGTCAGCGTGGCCGGCGCCCCATCGAGCTGCGCCACCCGGAGCTGGAGCTCGCCGCAGGTACGCGCGGTGACGTCCAGCAGCAGCCCGGCCTGCTCGGCCACGCCCTGCACCGTGTCGATGGCTCGGTCGGTCAGCACGCCCCGCACCGCCAGCGCCAGAGGCACGGCCAGCGCGAGCACGGCCACGAGCACCAGCCCGGTCGTCGTCGCGATCAGCCGCCGTCTCACGACCGGCGCTTCGACGGCCCGACGTCGTCGTCCGGCTGGGGCTCGAACCGCAGCCCGACGCCGCGCACGGTGGTCACGTACCTCGGCGCCATCGGATCGTCACCGAGCTTGCGCCGGAGCGACGAGACGTGCACGTCGATCGTCTTCGATCCACCGAGCCACCGCGTGTCCCACACCTCGCGCGCCAGCTCCTCGCGGGTGACGACCGTGCCGGCGCGGGCCATGAGCAACGCCAGCAGGTCGAACTCCTTTGCCGTGAGCTCGAGCTCCTGCCCACCGCGCCAGACGCGGCGCGACGAGGGATCCAGTCGCAGATCCCCGGCGACGAGCTCCCCGTCACCGCCGGCGGGACCGAGGGGGCGGGCGGCGGCGGCGCGCCGCAGCAGCGCCCGCAAACGGGCCTGGAGCTCGGCGAGCCGGAAGGGTTTGGTGACGTAGTCGTCCGCGCCGGCATCGAGGCCGACGACGACATCGGTCTCCGCATCCCGGGCGGTGAGCACCAGGATCGGCAGGTCCGCTCCCAGGTCGCGACGCAACCGCCGACAGACCTCCACGCCGTCGATGTCGGGCAGCCCGAGGTCGAGGAGCACCGCGTCGACCGTGCGGGCGGCGACCAGGGCCTTGCGGCCGGTCGTGACCCGGGTGACCCGGTGGCCGTCGGACTCGAGCGCCGCGACGAGCGCGCGGGCGATGCCGTCGTCGTCCTCGACCAGCAGCAGGTGCGCTGGCACGTCCATCGCAGTCCCTCCGCGGCCGTCGTGCCCCGGGGCGAGCCTACGACGGGCCCGGCACTTCCGGCCCCTCCCACGTCCCAGACCACGGCCAGCTCACCGGATCCGATCCCGATCTCACCTGCACTTCACCTTCGTCGGGGGTCCGCTCACCGAGCGCTGCGTACGTTCGTCGCAACGCCACCACCGTCCCGCACCACGCCACCACCGTCCCGCACCACGAGCACCGAGGAGCCCCTGATGGACACGCGCACCTCCGCGTTCCCCCCGCCCCCACCGCCACCCGGTGACCAGGAGCACACGGCGACCTCGACGTCCACGACCGATGACGCGCCGACCCGGCAGCCAAGCGCCGACCAGCCGGCACCACGAGCCCGCCTGGCATGGTGGCAGTGGCTCGTCATCGTCGCCGTCGGGGCGTTGGGTGCCGCGATCGTCGCGGTCCCGCTCGGGCTGGTGGCCGACGACGACGGTGGCGACACCGCGAGCACCGGCGCCACCGCGACCGGCGACGCGACCGACGACGGCGCGAGCGAGAACGGTCCCGCCGATCCCGGATCGGGCACCGACGACCTGGTGGCCGGCGCCAGCCCGATCACCGCGATCGCGCAGCAGGTCTCACCCTCGGTCGCGCGCGTGGACGTCCAGAGCGCGGCCGGAGCCGGCTCTGGCTCGAGCGTCGTCTACCGCGCCGACGGGCTCCTGGTGACCAACGCCCACGTGGTCGGCACCAGCGACCAGGCACGCGTGACCCTGCCGGACGGCTCCCGTATGGACGCCGAGGTGGTGGGCGCGGACCCCAGCTCCGACGTCGCCGTGCTGCGCGTCGACGCCGAGAACCTGCCGGTCCCGGCGTGGGCCGCCGACGATGACGGACTGCGCATCGGTGAGACCGCGGTGGCGATCGGCTCGCCCTTCGGACTCGATGGTTCGGTGACCAGCGGCATCATCAGCGCGCTCGGCCGCACGCTGCCGAGCCAGCAGGGCGTGCTCATCGACCTGATCCAGACCGATGCGGCCGTGAACCCCGGCAACTCCGGCGGTGCGCTGGTCGACGGCGAAGGCCGCGTGATCGGGCTGAACACCGCCATCGCGACCCGCAGCGGAGGCAGCCAGGGCATCGGCTTCGCGATCCCCTCCAGCACGGTGATCAACGTCGCCGATCAGCTCATCGAGACCGGCGAGGTGGAACTCGGCTACCTCGGTGTCGTGGGCCAGACCGTCGACGCCGACATCGCCGAGCTGTACGACCTGCCGTCGGATTCCGGTGCGGTGATCATGGAGCTCGACCCGGACGGGCCCGCGGCACAGGCCGGTCTGGAGACCGGCGACCTGGTCGTGGCGATCGACGGTGAGGAGGTGTCGACGATGGCCGAGCTGGCCGGACGTATCCAGCAGCGTCGTCCCGGCGACGACGTCGAGGTGGAGGTGCTGCGCGACGGCGAGGAGTCGAGCGTGACCGTGACCCTCGAGGAGCGGCCCACCGGACCCCGCGGTCAGCGGTGATGCCGATGCCACCGCCCACCGGTCCCGGCGGCCGGGGCTGATGCCCGCGGCACACCGCCTGAGCGCATCGCCGCACCCCGTCGGTCCCGCTTGCGGGGCCGACGGGTGGACCCGGCCTATCCTCCCGCCGACATGACGACGAGGATGGAGAGCGACATGGGTGCGGGAGTGGTGCTGGCGCTCATCGTGCTGCTGCTCGTCGCGGCCGGCGTCGCCTTCGCCCGCTTCATGGTGCCGATCGATGATGTCCCGCGCGACCCCGACGCGGTCGTGGTGCTCGGCGGCGCCGGCGACGAGCGTGCGCGGCTGGGACTGCAGCTCGCCGAACGCTACGACGCGCAGCTGGTCCTGTCGTCCAACGCCCGGTTCTTCGCCGCGGCCCAGGGGGCTACCTGCGAACGTGACGCGATCTGCTTCGAACCCGAGCCCGCCAACACCGTCGGTGAGGCCCGCAACGTCGCCGCGCTGGCCGAGCAGTACGGCTGGGAGCACGTCACGGTGGCCACCAGCGACTTCCACACCACCCGGACCCGGTACCTGTTCCGGCAGTGCCTCGGCGACCGCGTGACCGTCGTCGGGGCCTCACGCGACGACCGTCCACGCATCGCCCCGCGGCTGCTGCTGCGCGAAGCGCTCGGTGTGATCGCGGGCGCGACGATCGA
>JAWLDJ010000088.1:2253-9802 GCA_041686695.1 Nitriliruptoraceae bacterium | reverse complement strand
TGGCCAGAGCGCCTCGTTTACACCGAGGAGGTCGGGGGTTCGAGCCCCTCCCCGCCCACCAGCACCGCTCACGTCCCGGAGACGACATGACACGCCTTCCTGCCCCGCTCACACGCGCGGTCGACGCCGCCCTGGAGCTCACGGTGGTCCCCTCCTTCAGCCGGATCGGGTATGCCGTCCGATCGCGACTGGAGGGCTGGGAGCCGGTCGAGCAGCTACCGGGGGCCGGCAAGCGGGTGCTGGTGACGGGAGCCAACTCCGGCCTGGGGTACGCCGCGGCACGGACGCTGCTCGCCTCCGGCGCACACGTGCTGGTCTCCGTGCGGTCCGAGGAGAAGGCCGAGGACACCCGACGGCGGCTCGAAACCGATCTCGGCCGTGCGTTCGGTGAGCGCCTGGAGACCGACCTGCTCGACCTCGGCGACCTCGCACAGGTGCGGGACTTCGCCGCCCGCCGACTGGCCGAGGCGGCGGCGCTCGACGCCATCGTCCACAACGCGGGTGCACTGTTCGCGGAGAAGGCGCTCACCGGTGACGGCCTGGAGCGCACCTACCAGGTCCACGTCGTGGCACCGTTCCTGTTGACCTCCCTGCTGCTGCCGAAGCTCGCGGCCAACGCGCCGTCGCGGGTGGTGACCGTGACCTCGGGGGGCATGTACGCGGAGAAGCTCGTCACCGCTCGGATCGACTCACCCGGTGGGTACAAGGGCACGGTGGCCTACGCCCGAGCGAAACGGGCCCAGGTGGTGCTGACGCGCGAGTGGGCCCGACGGTTCGCCGACACCGGGGTCTCCTTCCACGTCGCGCACCCAGGCTGGGCGCTGACCCCCGGTGTCGAGGTCTCCCTGCCCGGGTTCCGCAAACTGACCGGTCCGATCCTGCGTGACACCGACGAGGGGTCGGACACGATCGTCTACCTCGCGCTGCACGAGGACCTCGGTGAGGATGGGCGTCTGTGGCACGACCGGCGGCCCCGCAGCGAGCACAAGGTGCCGTGGACGATCGCCGAACCCGGCGAGGCGGGAGAGCTGTGGGCCCGGGTCTGCCGGGACGCCGGCGTCGAGCCCGTGGTCCCCAACCTCGCTGGCTGAGCCGGGCCGGCACCGCGATCCGTCACGGCAGCGCGCCCCGAACCCGACCAGGCCCGCTACCCGTCCGAACGCTGCCGTCCCCACCTCGGAGTCCGACGTGAGCGACACCCCCGTCCATCTGGTCATCGGTGCCACCGGCGCCACCGGCAGCGCCACCGTGCGTCGTCTGCGCGCCGCGGAGGCCACCGTCGTCATCGCGGCACGCGATCAGCAGGGACTGGACGCGCTCGCCACGGAGACCGGCGCCTCGGCTCGCGTGCTCGATGCCCGCGACATCGCCGCCGTCGGGACGTTGATCGACGAGGTGGTCGAGGAACACGGACGGCTCGACGGCGTGGCCAACCTCGCCGGATCGGTCCTGCTCAAGCCGGCCCACCTGACCACCCCCGAGGAGTTCCACGAGACGATCGCCACCAACCTGACCTCGGCGTTCGCGGTGGTACGGGCGGCCGCGCCGGCGATGCGCAGCGGCGGCGGCTCGATCGTGCTGGCCAGCTCCGCCGCCGCCCAGATCGGGATCGCCAACCACGAGGCGATCGCGGCCGCCAAGGGCGGCATCATCGGGCTGGTGCGCTCGGCCGCCGCGACCTACGGCGCCAAGGGTGTCCGGGTCAACGCGGTGGCCCCGGGGCTGGTCGATGCCAAGATGACCGCCCGGCTGATGGGCAACGAGGCGCAGGCCGAGGCCAGCCGCAAGATGCACGTGCTCGGGCGGCTGGGCACCGGCGAGGACGTCTCCGCGGCCGTCGCCTTCCTGCTCGACCCGGCCAACGACTGGATCACCGCGCAGATCCTCGGCGTGGACGGCGGTCTCGGGCAGGTCCGGACCCGCGGCTGAGCCGGACCCGGCTGAGTCGGACCCGGCTGCGCCGGACCCGGCTGAGTCAGGCCGTCAGACCGTCGGCAGATCCTGCAGTCGGACGTGGGCGACGCGACGTCCGGCCTCGCGCAACGCGGCGTGGTCCCCGGCGGCCTGAGCCCGCTTGAGCCGCCCGAAGCTGTAGGGCTTGCCCGGGATGTCCGCATCCTGGCGGTCCTCGCCGACCACCATCAGCAACGCGACGCGGTCGTTGCCTCCCTTGTGCAGCTGCCCCGTCGAGTGCAGGTAGCGGGGGCCGATCCCGACGGTGACGGGGACGCCGTAGCGCTTGCGGAGCGCGTTGGCGGCAGCGTGGACCCTTTCCTCGTCCGCGCTGTCCGGCTGGACGAAGGCCAGCAGTCCCAGCACGTCACCGGACTCGAGGGTGTCGAGAACGGTCACGGGATCGGTCGTCGGTGGCAGCGCCTCGTCGTTGTCGAGCACCCGTGCCGTGGCCGACTTGGCCGCTTGGACGTTGGGCTGGTCGAAGGGGTTGATCCCCAGCAGCGCACCGGCGACGGCGGTGGCGAACTCCCAGCGCACGACCTCGCCAGCCAGCTGCTCGGGGCCGGACCAGGACAGCTGGACCACGGGCACACCCATGGCCAGGAGCTCGTCGATCTCCAGGTGGTCACCGAGCGCCACCACGACCCGATCCTCACCGAAGGCCGCATTCGCCGGGGTCTCGCCGAGTACCGGGACGACCCCGACACCGTGCTTGCCGGTGGATTCAGCGACCAGCTGCTCGATCCACGCCCCGAAGCTGGCGATCTCATCGGGCAGCAGCAGCGTCAGTTTGTCACGCCCGAGGCGCGCGCCGGCCGCCATCACCGCGCCGAGCATCGCCGGCGCGTTGGTGTTGGGCTCCACGACCCGAGCCTGGGCGAGCATCTCCGCGGCGGCGGCCAGGTGGGCGTCGAGGTCCATCCCGAGCAGCGCCGCGGGCAGGAGACCGAAGGGTGTCAGCGCGGAGAACCGCCCACCGACGTCCGGCTGGCCCAGCGCCGGACCACGGAACCCCTCGGCGACCGCACGCTCAGCGAGGCTGCTGCCGGGATCGGTGATGGGCAGCACGTGGCGAGCGGCGTCATCGCCGTGCTCGTCCCGCAGCCGCGCCAGGAACCGTTCCAGGTGGCTCAGCGTCTCGATCGTGCCACCAGACTTCGACGCGGGCACGACCAGCGTGGTGGCCCAGGGCAGGGCATGCTCGAGCTCCAGCACCGCGGCGGGGTCGGTGGAGTCGAGCACGTGCAATCGCGGGGAGCCGGGCTGCGACCCGAAGGTCGCGGCCAGCACCGCCGGATACAGCGACGAGCCGCCCATGCCGACCAGCACCACGTCGGTGATGCCATCGGCTCGTACCTCGTCGGCCAGTGCCACGAGTCCGGCCTTGGCCTCGGCAGCGCGCTCGGGGGCATCCAGCCAGCCGAGCCGGTCCGCCAGCTCGGTCGGGTCCTGCGACCAGACGGTGTGATCACGGTCCCAGATGCGGGGAACGGCGGTCAGGGCCTCGGCAGCAGCCGCGGCGACGGCGTCGGTCAGTGGGCCCAGGGTCACGGTGGCTCCGAACATGTCGATCGGCTGCGGTGCGGCGAGCGGACAGCTCGAGCCTAGACAGGCCAGCGGTAGCCTCGTGGAGGCCGGACACGGCCAGACGACGGGACCTCGATGTGACAGGACCGCGACGTGAGCGAGCAACCCAACCCCGAACCCGACCCCGAACCCGACCCCGATGCCGGCTCCAACCCACAGCCTGCACCGGGCAACAAGCAGGTCCAGGTGGTCGTCCCCGACGACCAGAAGCACGGTGACTACGCCAACTTCCTCGTCGTGTCCCACTCCCCGCACGAGTTCACCCTGGACTTCTGCCAACTGCTGCCGTCGGGCGAGCCGGGCAAGGTCAACGCCGAGGTGGTCTCGCGGGTGCGTATCGCGCCGACGATGGTCGGACGCGTCCTCAACGCGCTCAACACCAACCTCTCGAACTACGAGGACCGGTTCGGCCAGGTCAAGGCGCTCGGATGACGCTCCCGACCTCGCTGCCTTCCGGCTTGACCCCGGGGGGACGGTTCGAGGAGTGGCAGCCACGTGAGGTCCGTTACGTGGTCTGCGACGTCGACGGCACCCTGATCGGCCCCGAGGAGCTGTCCACGCCGGCGGTCGCTGCCGCCATCGCACGCGCCCAGCGGGCCGGCATCCGCGTCGGGTTCGCCACGGGCCGGATGCGCGACGGGGTCAGCGATCTCCAGGCGCAGCTCGGCGCCCGCGGCCCCCACGTGCTGCACAACGGCGCCGAGGTCCGGGCCGATGGCACGACCGTGGCCTCCTGGACGCTCACGCCCTCCCAGGTGGATGCCCTGCTCGCCCTCGCACACGAGCACGATGAGCTCTACCTCGAGGTCTACGGCGAGACCGGCTTCCACGTCTCCGCGCTGGACGAACGCGCACGACCCCACTGGGAGCTCCTGGGGGCCGAGCCGCTCGGCGTGGTGCGACGGGCCGCTGACCTCGGCGACATGCCGGTGCCGAAGGCCACCTTCACCGTCTTCACCGACGCAGCTCTGGACTGGTTGCACGACCGGCTCGCGGGTATGGACGCGGAGGTGGGCACGGCCGGTTCGCCACGGACCCCGGGGCTGGTGTTCACCAACGTCAACCAGCCGGGTGCGACCAAGGGTGCGGCGATCACGGCGGCCGCCGATCACCTGGGGATCCGGACCGACGAGGTGGCGGCCATCGGCGACGCCGGCAACGACCGCTCGATGCTGCTGGTGGCGGGGACGGCGATCGCGATGGGGCAGGCCGAGTCGGGCATCATCGCGGCCTCGCATCTGGTGACCCGCTCGGTCGAGGAGGACGGGGTCGCGGCGGCGCTCGACGCGCTCATCGACTGGTCTCTGACCGGTGCGACCGGGTGAGCGACGACCTGCCCGGAGCCCGGCGTGTGCCTCTGGTCACCCGCCTGGATCCCGCGCACCCGGCCTACGAGCACGTGCTGGCCATGCACGAGCAGGCCGTCGCGGCGGATGTGCCGACCTATCCCGACCCCCTGTCGGGGTTCGAGGTGCTCACGGCGGCGGAGCTGTGGGCCCGTGGCTTCTGCTGCGACAGCGGCTGCCGCCACTGTCCCTTCGTCGAGGGGCCGCGCGGCCCCGACCACCTCGTCCCACCTGCCCTTCCCGATGACGGGTGAGAGCACGATGCGTGGCCCGGCGCGGTCGCGATCAGCCCTTGGTGGGCACCTGGTAGTTCGGCGCCTCATGGACGACGTCGAGGTCATGGACGTGAGATTCGGCGGCACCAGCGGCGGTCTGACGGACGAACCGTGCACGCTCGGCGAGTGCCCGCAGATCCTGGGCACCGAGGTAGCCCATGCCCGAGCGGATGCCGCCGGCCAGCTGCCCGGTGACCTCGCCGACGGTGCCGCGGTAGGGCAGCAGCCCGGAGACACCCTCGGGGACCAGCTTCGTGAGCTGTCGCGCCTCGGCGGCACTGCCGCCGGCCCGGTCGTCCTGGAAGTAGCGGTCTGCGGACCCCGCACGCATGGCATCGATCGAACCCATGCCGCGGTACTCCTTGTAGCGGCGACCGCCGACCAGGACCAGCTCACCCGGGGACTCGTCGGTACCGGCGAGCAGGTTGCCGACCATCACGGCGGTCGCACCTGCGGCCAGCGCCTTGACGATGTCGCCTGAGTACCGCACGCCTCCATCGGCGACGGTGGCCACACCGACCTCGTGGGCGACGCGGGCACAGTCGAGCACCGCGCTGAACTGGGGCATGCCGACACCGGTCACGACCCGGGTCGTGCAGATCGAGCCCGGCCCGACGCCCACCTTCACGATGTCGGCGCCATGGTCCGCGCAGGCCCGCACCGCGTCGCCGGTCGCCACGTTGCCGACCATCAGCGCCACGTCCGGGTGGCGGTCCTTGAGCTTGGCCGCGAACTCGAGGATCCCACTGGAGTGGCCGTGCGCGGAGTCGATGGACAGCAGGTCCACACCGGCACGCGCCAACGCCTCGGCCCGCTCCTCACCCTCCGGGCCGACGCCCACGGCCGCCGCGCACAGCAGCCGTCCGCGAAGGTCCTTGGCCGCCGAGGGGTACTTGCGCACCTTCTCGATGTCCTTGAAGGTGAACATGCCCGTCAGCCGACCGTCGTCCGGGTCGACGATCGGGAGCTTCTCCACCCGGGCCGCCTGCATCAGGTCGCGAGCCTGGTCGAGGGTGGTGCCGGGCGCGGCGGTGACCAGGCCCGTGCTCGTCATGTGCTCGCGGACCGGCGTCCCCGGCGCCGCGCCGAGCCGCAGATCCCGGTTGGTCACGATACCGACCAGCCGACCCTCGGCGTCGACGACGGGGAAGCCCGAGACCCGGTAGCGGGCCATCAACTCGAACGCCGTATCGACCGGATCCTCGGCGCGCAGGGTCACGGGATCGAGGATGAACCCGGACTCGGAACGCTTGACGGACTCCACCATGCCGGCCTGGGCCCCGATGGGCACGTTCTTGTGGATCACCCCGAGGCCACCTTGCCGGGCGAGCGCGATGGCCATGTCGGCCTCGGTGACCTTGTCCATGGCGGCCGACAGGACCGGGAGGCGCAACGAGACACCCTCGTGCAGCCGGATGGACAGGTCCACGTCCCGTGGCAGGACGGCGGAGGCCTGCGGCACCAACAGGACATCGTCGTAGCTGAACGCCTCGGTGATCTCGATCACAGGCAGGATCCTCAGGTGAGCGGTGCCCCGAACGGTAGCGCCGCGAGCGCCCCCGGCGATGCGGTGGCGACCGCAGCGCCGACCGGTGCAACGGCATGCCCGGCGTGCTGACGGCACGACGCCCGACCCGCCCGCCGGCAGGGCGGGACCGAAGCTCGTCGATGGGTCGGACGACGTTGAGGGTCGGTGTGGCCGGCGCGCTGGTCGCCGGCCTGCTCGCCTGCACCGCCCCGTTCGCGGAGCGCCCTGTCGGGCAGGGTCGGCTGCAACTGGACGGGTCCAGGATCGAGCTCGACGTCGTGGACTGTGCCCTGATCTCCGGTCGGCTCATCGACGAGCTGCCCGCCGGCGGGTCCGAGGTCTCGCTGGTCGCCACGGGCCGTGACAGCGACGAGCGGCCGGTGCACGTGGTCGTCCGCCGTGGTACCGACGTCGTGGCACCCCACCGGTTCGACGTCCTCGAGGTGTCGATCGGCGAGGTCGAGCAGGACCTGGAGGTCCTGGTGCTCGTGCGCGGCTTCGACCGCGACACGGGCGCCTGGAGCCAGATCGATCCCGACGCCCCGGGAGCGCGCCGCGACGTCGACGGTCCCCTCGTCCGGGTGGACGGGGCCCGCCTGCGGGCGCACAGCACGGTCAGCCTCGATGCCAGTGGGCAGCGGGTCCCGGTCGCGCTGGAGGCGGCGTGCCCGCCGGTGTCGCACGCCGATCCCGGTCTGGCCTGACCGGTCATCCCGCGCGCGGTGCGCGGCTACCGCCAGCCGATCGCGGGGTCGGTGGACGGCCAGCCCTGACCGCGCCGCGACCCCACCCCAACGACCGAGCCGCTCCGGGGTCACGAACCGGCCAGCCCTGACCGCGCCGCGACCCCACCCCAA
>JAWLDJ010000088.1:0-2153 GCA_041686695.1 Nitriliruptoraceae bacterium | reverse complement strand
CGGCCAGCCCTGACCGCGCCGCGACCCCACCCCAACGACCGAGCCGCTCCGGGGTCACGAACCGGCCAGCCCTGACCGCGCCGCGACCCCACCCCAAGCGCGCATGCGCCGACGTACCGACCGCACGCGCACCACCACGAGGGTCAGATCGCGCCGATCTCCTTCAGCGCCGACTTCCACGCCTGCTGGTCGCGCGCCTGGGGGATCGGATTGCGGTCGGTGTAGACGACCTTGCCGTCCTTGCCGACGATGAAGGTGCCGCGCAGCGCCAGACCGACCCGCTCATCGAACACCCCGTAGGCCCGTGCCACCTCGCCGTGGGGCCAGAAGTCCGACAGCAGCGGGAACTCGAAGCCCTGCTCGTGGGCCCACCGGGCGTGCGTCGGTGGCGCGTCGCAGGAGATCGCGAGCGTCTCCACGTCGTCGTTGCTGAAGGCCTCGATCGAGTCGCGGATCTGGCACATCTCACCCTCGCACACCCCGGTGAACGACAGCGGGTAGAACACGACCACCACGTGCTTCTTGCCTCGGTAGTCCGAGAGCCGGACCGGCTGGTTGGTCTGGTCCTTCAGCTCGAAGTCCGGCGCTACATCACCGATCTGCACGCTCACATCGGGCTCCTCGCGCGCAGGACGCCGCGCGCGGTGCGGGTCGAGGTCACTGGGACCGTGGAAGAGGTCGGTAGAAGAGGTCGAGCAGAGGCTAGCCGCCCGTGCTGCTCACGTTCGTCGGGTCCCCGTCGTTCGGGACCGACCCTCGCACGGATGCGTCCGCCCGCGTTCGATGCTCGGCGTCGTCAGCGGAGCCCAGCGCGACGATGGGGGCCCGTTGGTCGTCGGCGACCACGGCGGCGACGCCGCGCTGGGAGCGGAGCTCCTCCACCCGATCCAGCTGCCGCTCCAGCTGTGTCCGGCGCGTGCTCGCCAACGCCTCATAGGCACGTTGGGTCGTATCGAGGCCCCGACCGAGCTTGTCGAACTGATCGGTGAACCGCCCCCACTGGTCGGCGAACCCGGCGAGCAACTGCAGGATCTCGTCGGATGCGCGCTCGAGCGCGAAGGAGTCCACTGCCTGCCGCAGTACCGCCATGACGGCGAACAACGTCGATGGCGAGCACAACACCACGCGCTGGGCCAGGGCATCGTCGAGCAGCGCCGGATCGTGCTCGTGGAGGAAGGCGTAGACCTGCTCGTTGGGGATGAACAGCAGCACCACGTCCAGGGTGCCGTCCTGCTCGTCGATGTAGCCGCGCTGGGCCAGCTCCCGGATCCGCGCACGGGCCGCCTTGAGGAAGCCGTCACGCGCCCGGTCACGTTCCACCTCGGTGTCGGCGTCGAGGAGTTCGAGGTAGCCGGCCAGGGGGAACTTGACGTCCATGTGGACGACACGGTCGCCCGGCAGGAGGAAGGTCACGTCGGGTCGGCTCCCGCTGCGCGTGGTCACCTGTGTGCGGTAGTTGACCCCTTCGACGAAACCGGCGGCCCGCAGCACGTCCTCGGCCATCCGCTCGCCCCACTGCCCCCGGGCCTGCGCGTTGGTCAGGGCCTGCGTCAGCGTGGCGGTGGTGCGGCCGAGCTCGGCGTGCGACCGCGCCACACCCGCCAGCTGCGCCGAGACCTGACCGAGCTGACCAGCACGCTCAGCGTCGATGCGTTGGACGAGACCGGTGACCTCGGCCAGCACCGCGCGCATCCGCTCCAGCTCAGCGTCGATCAGCTCCTTGCGCGTCTCGAGGTGTGCGGCACCGGTCCGGGTGCGGGCATCGAGTTGCTCGCCGGCCACGGTCACCAACGTGTCGACGGCGCGCTGCAGCTCGGCTCCCACGGGGTCCTGCTCACCGGCCCCGCCGCCGCGCCGCCCTTCGCCGTCACGGCCCGCCTCGGCGCCATCGCGGCCCGGGGACGCAGCGGTCCGGGCCACGATGTACGCCGCCACCACTCCGGTGATCACGGCCGTGAGAACGACGATCAGCAGCAACTCGAAGATCTCCATGCCTTGCTCCCTCGCCAGCGGGCTCGCGCGACGACCGAGGCGACAGCTGCCGGCCGCAGGACGCCCCCACACCCTACGGAGCCGGTGTGACAGCCATGCTGCCTGGGGGATCTGCGTGCGTGGTAGCCGTCGCCCGCGGCACGGGGAGTACGGACGTCGCC
>JAWLDJ010000087.1:0-9839 GCA_041686695.1 Nitriliruptoraceae bacterium | reverse complement strand
ACCCCGCCACGGCCCCGCCGCACCCACCGGACGGGTGCGGAACACCCCGGGAACCGGGGCAGCACGCACCCAACCCCGCCAGGACCCGGCCCGCACCCACCGGACGGGTGCGGAACACCCCGGGAACCGGGGCAGCACGCACCCAACCCCGCCAGGACCCGGCCCGCACCCAACCTGCGGGGTCGGATCAGTCCTTGACCGGTGGCGGCAGCAGCCGGAGCCCGACGTCGCGTAGCGCCACGGGGTCGTAGGGCGCGGGCGCGTCGGTGAGCAGGCAGGCGCCGGACTGGGTCTTCGGGAAGGCGATGACGTCGCGGATGTTGGTCGCGTCCGCCAAGAGCATGACCAGCCGGTCCAGCCCCAGCGCGATGCCGCCGTGCGGCGGCGCGCCGTGCGCCAGCCCGCGTAGCAGGAAGCCGAAGCGCTCCTCTGCCACCTCGTCGCTGATACCGAGGAAGCGGAAGACCCGCGCCTGGACCTCTCGGTCGTGGATACGGATCGACCCACCGCCGAGCTCGTAGCCGTTGCACACCACGTCGTAGGCGTTGGACAGCGCCTCACCGGGAGCGTCCTCGAACCGATCGATCCACTCGGGTGTCGGCGCCGTGAAGGGGTGGTGCACCGGGGTCCAGGCCGTGGTGCCGACGGCCTCGCCGCGGTCGCCCACCGGTTCGAACATCGGCGCGTCGACGATCCAGCAGAAGACGAAACCCGCACCGATCAGCCCCCGCTCGGCAGCGAGGTGGTTGCGCAGCGCCCCCATGAGTTCCCGGGCGAAGGTGGCCTCGCCCGCCCCGAAGAACACCGCGTCGCCCGCTGCGGCCCCGGTCGCGGCGAGCACGCCGGCGATCTCCGCCTCTGACATGAACTTCGACAGCGGGGAGCGCAAGGTCCCGTCCGCCTCGACCACCCCCCAGGCCAGGCCCTTGGCACCGCGGCCCTTGGCCCACTCCACCAGCTCGTCGAACTCGCGGCGGGTCAGTTCCCCACCGCCGGGCAGCGCGAGAGCGACGACCGACCCGCCCGAGCCGAGCACACCCTTGAACACCCCCACCTCGGTGTCGGCGAACACCCCGTCCAGGGTCGCCAGCTCCATCCCCTCGATCCGCAGATCGGGCTTGTCACTACCGAACCGCGCCATGGCCTCCGCGTAGGTCAGCCGCTGGAAGGGGGTCGCGACCTCCACACCGAGGGTCTCGCGCCACACCGCCGCGAGCACCTCCTCGGTGATGCCGATCACGTCCTCCTGGTCCCCGAAGGACAGCTCCACGTCGAGCTGGGTGAACTCCGGCTGCCGATCGGCACGCAGGTTCTCGTCCCGGAAGCAGCGAGCGATCTGGTAGTAGCGCTCCACGCCGGCGACCATCAGCAACTGCTTGAACAGCTGCGGCGACTGCGGCAGCGCGTAGCTCTCTCCGGGCTGGAGTCGCGACGGCACGAGGAAGTCGCGCGCGCCCTCCGGCGTGGCCCGGGTCAGCATCGGGGTCTCCACGTCCAGGAACCCGTGCTCCTCCATGACCCGCCGGATCACCGAGGTGGTCCGCGATCGCAACCGCAGGATCTCGGCCATACGCGGCCGGCGCAGGTCCACGTACCGGTGGGTGAGCCGGAGCTCCTCCGAGACCTCGATGCGGTCCTCGACGGGGAAGGGTGGGGTGTCCGATCCGGACAGGACCTCGATCGAGGTGGCCGCCACCTCGACGTCGCCGGTGGCCAGCTTGTCGTTGCGCATGCCCTCGGGACGGGCGCGGACCGTGCCGGTCACCGCGACGACCCACTCCGTGCGGAGGCGGTGGGCGGCCTCGAGCGCCGCAGAGGCCTCAGGGTCGGCGACGACCTGGACCAGGCCCGAGCGATCACGCAGATCGAGGAAGGCCACGCCGCCGTGATCGCGGCGGGTGGCCACCCAGCCAGCCAGCGTGACGGTCTCGTCGACGTTCCCGGCGCGCAGCGTGCCGGCGCCGTGGGTGCGCAGCGCACCGAAGGGGGTGATGCTCACGGAAGCTCCAAGGATGAGGGACGTGCCAAGGCAGGACGGGTGCTCGCGCGGGCGGCGGCGCTCAGGCCTCCAGCCACGCCGCGAGCGTGGGCTCGAGCTCGGCCAGCGGGACCGTGCGCTGCTCGCCGCTGGCGAGGGCCTTGCAGGTGACGGTAGCGGCGGCGCGCTCCTCGGCTCCGCGGATGACGGCGACGCGGACGCCGCGCCGGTCGGCGTACTTGAGCTGCTTGGCGAGCTTGAGCCGACCGCCGCCGCTGTAGGGCTCGACGCGGTGGCCGGCGGCGCGGATACGACCGGCGAGCGCGACGGCGTCGGCGGCACCGTCGTCGTCCATGATCGTGACCAGCACCTCGGGTCCCACCGGGGCGAGGTCGGCCTCCTCAGCGGCCTCGAGCAGCAGCAGGATCCGCTCCAGGCCGAGCGAACCTCCGGTGGCCGGCACGTCGCCCGACTGGAACATCCCGATCAGCCCGTCGTAGCGACCTCCGGCGGCGATGGTGGCGTCGAGCCCCTCGTGGACCACCTCGAAGACCGGTCCGGTGTAGTACGAGAGCCCGCGCGCCAGCACCGGGGCGTAGCTGGCGGGCACGGCATCGCCGACCAGGGCGAGCAGCCGATCGACCTCGGCGAGCCCGGCGATCCCCGTCTCCGATCGCTCCAGGCGGTCGCGCACGGCCGCCGACGGCGCATCGGCCGACAGGTCCGCTTCCAACGCCGCGATCGCCTCCGAGGGGATGCCGCGCTGGCGCAGTTCGGCCGTGACCCCCTCCAGGCCGATCTTGTCCAGCTTGTCGAGGGCCACCAGCGCGTCGCTCTCACGCGCCACCTCGATGCCGTAGGCCTCGACGAGCCCACGCAGGGCCTTCCGGGAGTTCAGCAGCACCCGGAACCCGCTCAGACCCAGGGCCTCGAGTGCCGCGGTGACGGCCACCAGGGTCGCCGCATCAGCGGTCAGCGAGTCGGAACCGATCGTGTCGACGTCGCACTGGTAGAACTCGCGATAGCGGCCCTTGCCCGGACGGTCGGCCCGCCACACCGGCGCGATCTGGTAGCGCTTGAACGGGGTGGGCAGCTGCGAGCCGTACCGGGCTGCGACCCGCGCCAAGGGGACGGTGAGGTCGTAGCGCAACGCCAGGTCGGCATCACCCGATGCCTCGTGGTCACCGCGTCGCAGGATCTTGAAGATGAGCTGATCGCCCTCCTCGCCGTACTTGCCGGTGAGCACCTCGAGCCGTTCGAAGGCCGGCGTCTCCAGGGGCGCGAACCCGTGGGCGTCGAAGGTCCGCCGGATCGTGGCGAAGGCCCGCTCGCGCCGGAGCACGTCGTCCGGGAGCAGGTCGCGGGTCCCGGAGGCGGGGTTGGCGTCGATGGTGGCCATGTGGAGACCTCGAGGTGAGCGGGGGCTTCGGCGGGGTGGGACGCGGGACGGGTCGGTGATCGGCTGTGGCGACGGCAACGGGCGGTGGCAGCGAGCGCCCGTCGGGCGCGAGCGCTTCCGGCGTGAGCGCGAGGGCGATGGCGAGCCGGCGCCCGACGGCCACGAGCCGTCAGGGCCGGGAGCCGTGGGCCTCGATGGCCTGCCGGAGGTAGGCGTTGGTCTCGCGCTCGTAGCCCACCGTGGTGTCCGGCCCGTGCCCGGAGAGCACGAGCGTGTCGTCCTCGAGCTCGAGGACGGTGGCGGCCAGGGAGCGCAGCATGTCGGGCATCGACCCCCGTGGGAAGTCGGTCCGGCCGATCGAGCCCGCGAACAGCAGATCACCCGAGAAGAGCACGTCCTGGCTGCCCTGCTCCGCCTCGCCGAGAGGGAAGGTGACCGTCGCCCGCGAGAGGTCCCGGCCGAGGTAGGTGACGTGACCCGGGGTGTGCCCGGGGTTGTGCACCACGTCGAAACCGACCCCGGCCAGACGCAGCCGTTGGCCATCGGTCACGGACTCGAGGTGGTCGGTGGGCGGATCCCAGTGCAACCCCAGTTGCTCGGCGAGCACCTCGAGCGGTGCGCCGAAGGCGGCGGCCGGGTCGTCCCACAACCACCGGTCGTCGTCGTGGAGCAGCACCGGCACGTCGAGGGCCCGAGCCAGTTCCGGCACCGCCCACAGGTGGTCGAGGTGGCCGTGGGTGAGCAGGATGGCCTCACAGGTGGCCTCCACGCTCGCGAGCATCTCGACGGCCTGGGCCTCGCCGGTCTCCCCGGGGTCGACGATCACGGCACGACCGAGCGCACGGTCACCGATGACGTAGCAGTTGGTCTGCCACCGCCCGAGCGGTGCACCGAGGATGAAGGGATCGGACACGAAGAGGAGCTCCTGCCGGGGTCGCGCGGCAGGCTACCGGCGCCGGGGTCCCCATCGGGCCGGCAGGCAACCGCCAGGCAGCGCTCCCAACGGCCAGTGACCGAACCGCGCCCGGGCGGCGCAACAGCTGACTCAGCGCGCACCCTGCGGGATGGCACGGAAGGCGTCGTACACCCCCGAGACCCGCCGGATGGAGCGCAGCGCCTCCTCGAGGTGCGAAGGGTCGCCGAGCTCGAAGGTGAAGCGCAGCCGGGCGACGCGATCCTTGGCGGTACCCACCTGGGCCGAGGTGATGTTGATGTGCAGATCACCGAGCACCGCGGTGATGTCGCGCAGCAGATGCTTGCGGTCGAGTGCCTCCACCTCGATCTGCACCAGGAAGGACGCGGTCGTGTCCCCGGTCCAGTCGACGGGCACGAACCGGTCGGGATCGCGCTCGAGATCGGCGACGTTGGAGCAGTCGGCCCGGTGGACCGACACGCCGCGCCCGCGGGTCACGAAGCCGACGATCTGGTCACCCGGCACGGGCGTGCAGCAGCGGGCGAGCTTGACCAGCATGCCGCTGTCGCCCTCCACCTCGACGTCCTCGCCGCCACGCGACCCGATCCGGATCGGCGAGGCGAAGGGTTCCTCGACCTCGGGCTCCGGCTCCGTCTCGGTCTGGGTCAGCTCGTTGACGACGTGCTGGGCGACCGTGACCGCGGCGGCGTGTCCCTCGCCGACCGCGCGGAACAGCGTCTCGGCATCCTTGTAGTTGAGGGTGTGGGCGGCATCGTCGAGGTCGCCGGACGCCATCGCGCGGGCGTAGGCGATGCCCTTGCGTCGGAGCGCCCGGGAGATGGCGTCGCGGCCACGCCCGATGGCGTCCTCGCGGCGCTCCCGGTTGAAGTAGGCGCGGATCTTGGACTTGGCCCGCTGGGAGGTGACGATCTGGAGCCAGTCCCGGCTCGGGCCCGCATCCTCCGCCTTGGAGGTCAGGATCTCCACGCTGTCACCGTTGGCCAGCCGGTGGTCGAGCGGCACCAGACGTCCGTTGACCCGGGCGCCGATACAGCGGTGCCCCACGTCGGTGTGCACCGCGTAGGCGAAGTCGATCGGGGAGGACTTCGCCGGCAGCCCCATGACGTCACCTTGCGGGGTGAAGACGAAGACCTCGTCCTGGTAGAGGTCGATCTTGAGCGACTCGAGGTAGTCGCCCGGCTCGTCGACGTCCGCCTGCCACTCCAGGAGCTGATCGATCCAGGGAAGCTCATCGGTGCTGGGTTCGTCCGAGCTGTTGCTCCGGGACCCGGCCTTGTACTTCCAGTGGGCGGCGACACCGAACTCGGCGGTGCGGTGCATCGCCTCGGTCCGGATCTGGACCTCCAGCGGCCGGCCGCGTGGTCCGATCACCGAGGTGTGCAACGACTGGTAGAGGTTGACCTTCGGCATCGCGATGTAGTCCTTGAAACGCCCGGGGACCGGACGCCAGGTCGCGTGCAGCTGGCCGAGGACGGCGTAGCAGTCGCGGACCGAGGACACGATGACCCGCACGGCCAGCAGGTCGTGGATCTCGTCGAACTCCTTGCCGCGCAGCACCATCTTCTCGTAGATCGAGTAGTAGTGCTTCGGTCGGCCGGTGATCTCGCCGCGGATCTTGAGCTGCCGCAGTTGATCGTGGATCGCGGCCACGATCTGCTCGAGCTCGCGCTCGCGCTCGGGGTTGCGCTCCTCCACCATCGCCACGATCTCCTCGTAGCGTTTGGGGTGGAGGGTCTTGAACCCGAGGTCCTCGAGCCGCAGCTTGAAGTTCTGCATCCCCAGGCGGTGCGCCAACGGCGCGTAGATGTCGAGGGTCTCCTGGGCGATGCGCTTCTGCTTCTCCCGCGGCGTGTAGCCGATCGTCTCCATGTTGTGGACCCGGTCGGCCAGCTTGATGACCAGGACGCGGATGTCCTTGGCCATCGCCACGATCATCTTGCGCAGCGTCTCGGCCTGCTGCTGCTGCTTGGACTCGACCTGGATCCGATCGAGTTTGGTGACCCCGTCGACGAGGTGGGCCACCTCCTCCCCGAAGCCCTCCTTGACGTCGTTGAGGGTCGCCGGGGTGTCCTCGACGGTGTCGTGCAGCAGGGCCGCGACCAGCGTCGGGGTGCCGAGCCCGAGCCGGGCCAGTTCCGCGGCCACCGCGACCGGGTGGGTGATGTAGGCCTCGCCGCTCTGACGCTTCTGGCCCTCGTGCATCGCCTCGGCGTAGCGGTAGGCGCGCAGGACCTCGCGCACGTCGGCGCGTGACGACTCGCGGATGGCGGCGGCCAGATCGTCGAGCTCGGGGGGGATGGCCTCGCGCTGCACCAGCGGCAGCCGGGCCAGCGCGGCTTTGACGCCGGTCGGGCGCGGCGGCGGGAGCGCCGGGCGGCCATCCCGAACGCGTTCTGTCCCGGTCGTCTCCGACGTCGCCAGTGTCTCATCCCCCAGATCGTGAGGATCCTGCGTGGTCGTGCCTGCCAGCAGCGTACCGACCGGACCCTACGACCTCACGGCTCGCCGACGCGGTCACCAGCGCAGCAGCGACGTCAGTAGCGCAGCAGGGAGCGGTGCGCGTAGCCCTCGAGGCGACGCGCTCCCTCGAGCGCGACGAGCTCGATCAGGAAGCTCAGGCCCACGACCTCGCCGCCGAGCTGCTCGACGAGCGCAGCGGTGGCCGCTGCCGTGCCCCCCGTGGCGAGCACGTCGTCGACGATCAGCACCCGCTGTCCCGCCTCGATCGCACCGGCCTGGAGCTCGAGGACCGCCTCGCCGTACTCCAGGGCGAACGCGATGCTCACGGTCGCACCGGGCAGCTTGCCCGCCTTGCGGGCGGGGACGAAACCGGCTCCGGCGTGCAGGGCGACCGGGGCCCCGAGGATGAAGCCACGGGACTCGATGCCCACGACGGCGTCGATCTCACCGTCCACGGCCGCCAGCTCCGACACGACGCGCTCGAAGACCTCCGGCGCGGCCAGCAGCGGGGTGACGTCCCGGAACACGACGCCGGGCTCGGGGAAGTCGGGGACGGCCCGGATCAGGTGGGCGAGTCCGAACGGATCGGGCGCTGCGGTCACGGCCTGCTCCTCGACTCACGAACGTTTGCGACGCTTCTTGTTCTTGCCCTGCCCCCGCACGTACTCGGTCGTGATCGGTGCACGCGCCTCCGGCGACCCGGGCGCCGGTGCCGGCACCTCGGCGGCGGTGGCGCCCGACGCCTCGCCGGAGGTCTCCTGCTCGGCGGTCTTGGCGAGACGACGCCGCTCCTCGGGCTCGAAGCCCTTGGACCACGCGAACAGCGGCCCGGCGACGAACAGCGACGAGTACACGCCGACGGCCATCCCGAGGAACAGGGCCAGCGCCAGATCCTGCAGCGTGGTCGCACCCAGGACCTGGGCGCCGATCAGCAGCAGTGCACCGACCGGCAGCAGCGAGGTGATCGAGGTGTTGATCGAGCGGTAGACGACCTGGTTCAGGGAGGCGTTGACGAGCTCGCGGTAGTTCCTCAGCCCGGGATCGCCGAGGTTGATCATGTTCTCCTTGACCCGGTCGAAGACCACCACCGAGTCGTACAGCGAGTACCCGAGGATCGTCAGCAGTGCGATCACCGTGGCCGGGGAGACGTTGAAACCGACCAGGGCGTAGATCCCGATCGTGATGACGATGTCGTGGAGCAGCGCCGCGATGGAAGCGGCCGCCATCTTGAACTCGAGCCGGAAGGTGATGTAGAGCACCACCACCACCAGGAACACCAGCAGCGCTTCGATCGCCTGCCGCGTGATGCGCTGCCCCCAGACCGGCCCGACGAACTCGAACCCGACCTCCGCCGCACCGGAGACCTCCACCAGCGCATCGCGCACGGCGCGTTCCACCTCGCTGGCGGGCTCCAGCGATTCGGTGCGCACCAGCGCTCCGGTGGTGCCGTCAGCGGAGGTCTGCAGCTGGGCCGCGACGTCCGCGGCGCCGGCGTCGGTCGCGGCCCCGCGCAGTTCGGTGGCGGTGACCTCGGAGCGCACGTCCACCAGCTGGTAGGCGTTGCCGCCCACGAAGTCGATGGACAGATCCAGGCCCCGGATGCCAAGCGCCAGGAGGCTGATCACGATCAGCGTCCCGGAGATCGCGATCCAACGGCGGCCGTTGCCGACGAAATCGATCGTGGGCGTCCTCATGAGCGCGCTCCTGCCGTGACGCGGGCCTGTGGATCGACCGCGCGCATGCTGCGACGCGTCAGCAGGCCACGGTTGGCCAGCACGTAGGCGGTCGGCCGGGAGAAGAAGTACATGAGGAACAGGTCCACCACGCTCGAGATGCCGAGCATGAGCGCGAAGCCCCGGACCGGCCCGACGGCCAGGAAGTACAGGATCGCCGCCGCGGCGATCGTGACCGTGTTCCCGGTCAGGTTCGTCCGCCACGCCGACTGGAAGGCGCGGACCACCGCCGTGCGCACGGTCTTGCCGAGGTTGACCTCGTCGCGCATCCGCTCGGCGTAGATGATCGAGGAGTCAGCGGTGATGCCGATCGAGACGATGATGCCGGCCACACCCGCCAGGGTGAGGGCGAAGCCGATCAGCTCCCCCATCAGCGCGACCCCGGCCACGATGAACAGGCCGTAGAAGCTGATGCCGATCACCGCGATGGCACCGACCCACCGGTAGAACCACAGCAGCCACAGCCCGACCAGGACCAACCCGAAGAGCCCGGCGAGCAGCCCGGCCCGCAGCGATTCCGCGCCGAGCGTCGGCGAGACGGTCTGGAAGGTGGACGCCTCCAAGGAGATCGGCAGAGCCCCCGTGCGCAGGACCAGCGCGAGGTCGGTGGCATCGGCCTCCTGCTCCTCACGGGTCAGCCCACCCCCCGTGGTGATCGTCGCGCTCCCCCCGGTGATGCCGACGCCGCACGCCACGGTGGGGTTGACCCCCGGCGTCGACTCGACCACGCCGTCGAGCACGATGGCGAACCGGCCATCGAGGCCCTGATCGCGTTCGCAGGCCAGGTCGGAGGTGACGGCCGCGAAGATCTGGCCGCCCTCGTCGTCGAGCTCGAGGCCGACCTGGAAGGACTGCGTGCCGGTGCCGAGCTGGACGAAGGCGTCCTCGATGTTGTCGCCGGTCAGTTCCGCCGGCCCGACCTCGTACTTCATCGGCAGGGCCTCACCGGTCTCCGGGTCGGCCACGGCCTCCTCGGGCGAGCCACACAGGATGCCCTCCTCGTCGGCCGGGAGCGGCTCCCGCTCATCGACCGGCGCGAGGCAGTCCGGGCCCTGGTCGTACTCGGGACTGCCGGGCGGGATGTCGCGAGTCACACGGCGGAACGACAGCTGCGCGGTCCGACCGATGATCTCCTGGACCCGGTCCGCATCCGCCACACCGGGCAGCTGGACCTGCACGTCGGTGCCGACCCGCGAGATGTCCGGCTCGGCCACACCGAGCGAGTCGACCCGAGCCCGGATCACCTCGATCGTCTCGTCGATGAGCTCCTCGAGGTCCTCGGGTTCCGCCTCCTCGCCCGGCGGCAGGCTCGGGGTGTAGATGGCGCTGATCCCG
>JAWLDJ010000086.1:0-9962 GCA_041686695.1 Nitriliruptoraceae bacterium | reverse complement strand
CAGCCCACGCCGCGAGCACCCACCACCAGCCCACGCCGCGAGCACCCACCACCAGCCCACGCCGCGAGCACCCAGCATCAGCCCACGCCGCGAGCACCGCTCGTCAGCGCGCGGCTTCCGCCTGGTCAGGCGTTCCAGCATCCGTGGCGGTCGCACCGACGGTCAGTCGGACCAGCGGGCCTCGCTCGAACGGTGACCCATGCAGCGACCTCACGCCAGCACCCCGCCAGACGTCCGGTGGGATCCCCAGGTCGGCGAGGTAGAGGTCGCCCACGTAGGCGTGCGTGATCGGCGCCCGCAGTCCGGCCAGCGGGAGTCCGAGCGCCACCGTGACGTCCGCGGTGACGCATGCCCCTCGCAGTCCCGTATCCGCGGCCATACCGCTGGGCAGCTCGAGCGCGACGACCGGGACGTCATGCCGCCTGAGCCAACCGTTGGCCACCGCAGGCAGGTCGGCCAGAGGCGGCTCGGCGCCGATGCCGAGCACCGCGTCGATCACGACCTCTCCAGGGGAGGAACCATCGGCCAGCCCCTGGGGTGTGATGGTGCGCACGCGCACCCCGGCGGCGGTCAGCAGCGACACCTGCGCCGGCAGGCGGGGCTGGCCGACGACCAGCACGTCGACGTCGGCCCCAGCCGTGGCGAGCAGCCGTGCGGCAGCCAGGCCACCGGTGCCGTTGCTCGAGGGGCCGGCCAGCACCGTGACGCTGACCTCTGAGAGCGACAGGCCCAGCAACCGTCGTACCGCGTGTGCGGCAGCCCGCCCGGCCTGCTCGGCCCGCGCCTCGAGCGTCACCCCGTGCTGGGTGAGCCATGTCCGGACCGCACGGACCTGTTCGGCGGTGACGTGCGGGACGTCGTCCTGCCCGAGCTCGGGGAGCACCCCCTCCAAGCGTGGGCCACGCCGGCTGGCCGGCACGGTCTCCCAAGGTCTGACCACCCGCTCAGGGCCGAGCTCGTCGGGTTCACGACCGCCATGCCAACCCGGCA
Source organism: Nitriliruptoraceae bacterium (assembly GCA_041686695.1). Classification (GTDB taxonomy): domain Bacteria; phylum Actinomycetota; class Nitriliruptoria; order Nitriliruptorales; family Nitriliruptoraceae; genus T1Sed10-7. The sequence goes on along the minus strand of JAWLDJ010000086.1, from coordinate 8,972 downwards.
CCGCCGTGTCGAGCAGCACCGCCAGCACCGCCGCCGTGGCTCCCCAGAGCAGATCATCATCGAGCTGCCACGCCCAGGTGGAGCCTTCCAGCGAGAGCGGCACCTGCCGCCACCGGTCGGGATCGAGCAGCCAGCTCAGCGGAACCTGCAGGATCTCGTCGACCTCCCACGGGTTCTCCTCCAGCCCGTGCGGTCGAGCCCAGCGGGCGAGCACCGGTGCGACCCAGAACCGGGACGGCGGTAGGTAGAACACCCGGCCGATGCCCACCACCTCGGTGCTGTCCGGATCGAGCCCCACCTCCTCGTGGGCTTCGCGCAGCGCCGACTCCTCGAGGGACTCGTCGCCTTCACGCCGGCCGCCCGGGAAGGACAGCTGCCCGGGGTGGGAGCGCAGATCGCGACGGCGCCGCGTGAGCACCACGCTGAGCCCGTCCTCGGACTCCTCGATGAGCACGAGGACGGCACCGACGCGGGCCTCGCTCGGAGGCGTACGAGCCTCGGCCGGCACCGTCTCGAGCGCGTCGCGCAGGCGTCGCCAGAAGGCGACCGGCTCCAGGGCGCCGGCAAGCTCGGGGCCGGTGATGGGCGCAGACATCAGGAGCGCTGCCAGGCGTTGCGCCCGGACCGCGTCCGCAGGTGCATCTCGTCGCACGTCCGTCGACCGCTCATCGTTGGCCTTCTGCTCCTCCGCAGAGCGCCTCTGGAGCGCGTCGTTGTGCAGGCTCGGTCCTGCGGGCCGTCCGTGGCGACCCTATCGCGAGGCCTTGCCATCAGCCTGCCATAGCGGGCCAGCCGGTCGTGTGGTGCCGCGCTGCCGACCGGCGAGGTCTTAGGCCAACGAGGCCGCCAGACCGTCGAGGCTGTCCGCCTCACTGATGACGACCTCGGCGAGTCCCGTCCGGGCCAGGGCGGCAGACAGCACCATGGCCCCGCCGTGGATCACGTCCTCACGTCCGGGCTGGATCGGGCCGAGCTCGGCGCGCTCGGCGGTGGTCATCGCCAGCAACCGGTCAGCGAGGGCGCCGAGGGCGGCCGCCGGGATCCTGGTCCCGTGGATGCGGTCCTCGTCGTAGCGGTCCAGGCCGAGGTGGAGCGCCCCCAGGGTGGTCGCCGTGCCCGCCACGCCAACCAGCGAGGCCGCCCGTCCGAACGCCACTGCGCAACGATCGAGCACCTCGATGGCCTGGTCGAGCTGGGTCTCGATCAGCTCACGGGCGGCGGCCAGCTCGGCGGCCGAGACGGGATCGGAGGCCAGATGACGCTCGGTGACCCGAACGCAGCCGAGCTGCAGCGAGACCGAGCCCACGACCTCGCCCGATGGGTCGCCGACGATCAGCTCGGTGGAACCACCCCCGATGTCGATCACCACCGTGGGCCGGGGCACCTCGACGGCTGCGGTGGCACCGGCGTAGGCGAGGACCGCCTCCTGCTCACCGCTGATGACCTCGGCTCGAACGCCCGTTGCGGCGAGGACGCCGTCGAAGAACCGGTGGCGATCACTGGCGTCGCGGACCGCCGAGGTCGCTGCGATGCGCACGCGATCATCGACACCGTGGCTGACCCACAGGTCGCGGAACCGTGCGATCGTCCCGAGGGTGCGGTCCAGCGCAGCATCATCGAGGTGCCCCGTCGCATCGACGCCAGCAGCCAGCCGGGTGATGGCCATCTCGCGCCGCACCCGTGCCCCGTCCGGGTCGACGATGAGGAGGCGCACGGAGTTCGACCCGACGTCGACGGCGGCCCGGGGGGTCGTCACGGGGCAGGCTCCTGGGTCCCAGAGGCGTTCGGTCGTCGCTCGGAGCCGGAGGACGCCGCCCGGGGGGCCGGCGGCGAGGCCTCATCAGCGTCGCGGGACGACGGGTCGACGACGGAGGATGACGTCTCGGCGGTGGCCAGCAGTTCCTCGGGCACGCAGGGCCCCGGGCAGGGCGCCGGTGTGGCGTGCTCGACGGTCCACGCCCCGACCGGGTTGTCCCCGGTGGCGAGGTGGTGGGCAGCGTGGACGTGCAGGCACTTGACGTGCTTCGGCATCCCACCGGCACTCGGATCACCCGGGAGCGGAGCACCGAGCTGGTCACGGAAGTCCACGTACCGCTTCGACGCTGCTGCGTAGGCGGCAGCGAAGGACGCATCGTCCGCCAGCCGCTCGTTGCAACCGACCATCGCGTGATCGGCCTCGAGCCGACCCACGCGCGAGCGCAGGACCGGACAACTCAGCCAGAACACGGTCGGGAACGGCGTCCCGTCGTCGAGCCACGGTTGGACCCGCACCACCGTCGGCAGCCCGTACACACAGCGGTGCACGACGGCGGGGCGTCCCCGTGCCGGACGACCGAGCTGCGCCGACACCACCGCCACCTCGCGGTCGTCGGCCGCTGGTGCCGCCGCCGCGGACGCGTAGGACGCCGTCGGGTCGACCCGCACGGCATCCTGACCGGGAGCCGGCTCGTCAGCCCCCTGTGCTCCAGCCACCGCAGGCACGGGGAGGTGCTCCCCGCCAGCGGAGCTCACGACTCGACGCGACCACGGCGCTGACGGCGCGCTTCACCCTGGATCATCTGGGACTTGTGCATGAAACGCCGCAGGCGCTTGTTGAAGTCCTTGTCCAGTTTCGAGCGGAGGTTCGGTGTCTCCTCGTCCTGCCAGTCGGGATCGGCACGCTTGATCGACAGGTCGACCTTGCCGTCCTCCTTGACGTCCAGGATCTTGACATCCACCTCGTCGCCCTCGGCGAGGTAGGCGTAGATGTTCTCGACGAAGTCAGCGTCCACTTCGGAGACGTGGACGAGACCGGTGACGACGCCACCGTCCTCGGTGGTCACCTCAACGAACGCGCCGTACTCCTCGAGTCGGACGACCTTGCCCTTGACGATCGATCCCTGCAGTGCGATCAACTCCTCGCGGACCGGTGGGTACCCGCGCTGGCACCGGCGGTCCGTTGCGTGCCGAGCGAGCCGCGCTCGGTCGGCGTCTGAGAGCCCGCGATCGTGGTCCGACCGGGGCGCGCGGTCGAGGACACGGTACGGAGCCGACGCGCGCACGGCAACACGGGCTGGCTAGCCGGTCAGACGCCCCCGGAGCTCGTTCCACATCCTGCGGTACCACGCTTGGCCATCGGCGGCCCCCGTCTCGCGCGGTGGGGCGATCAGCGGACGTCCCTGCTCGGGTGGGATCAGGGTGTAGGCGACCTCACCCGGGCGCACGAGCCCGAGCTGTTCGCGCGCCAACAGCTCGACCGTGTCGTCCTCGACCAGATCGGCGGCCCGCTGCTCGAGCTGCGCGTTGGCCTCGTCCAGCGCGGCAGCCTGCTGTTCGAGGTGCTCCACACGAGCACGGCCGTCGAGGTAGCTCTGCATCGGGGCCGAGAGGACCACCACCGCCACCGCCAGCACCGCGATCGTGGCGACCATCAGCGGCCGATCGCCCTGGATCGCGCGCCGCAGCCGTCGGTCGTTGCGCGCGACCCAACCCCGCACGCCACGCGCGGTCCGCTGGACCGCCACGGGACCGCGCTGGTGCCCACCGCGACGCCGACGCCGCTCCAGGCGGCGCAGACGACGGCGTTCGTCCCAGCGGTGGCTCGCGGTCACGTGGTGCTCCCCCTTGCGGTGTCCGGTCAGGCGCGTGGGAAGGCGTCCTTGCCGGCGTAGCGGGCGGCGTCGCCGAGCTGCTCCTCGATGCGCAGCAGCTGGTTGTACTTCGCGACCCGGTCGGATCGTGCCGGCGCGCCGGTCTTGATCTGTCCCGCGTTGGTCGCCACGGCGATGTCGGCGATCGTCGCGTCCTCGGTCTCACCTGAACGGTGGCTGACCATCGTGGTCCAGCTGGCGCGGTGCGCCATCGCCACCGTCTCGAAGGTCTCGGTCAGCGAGCCGATCTGGTTGACCTTGACCAGGACACTGTTGGCGGCCTGCTCGTCGATCCCGCGGCGCACGAACGCCGGGTTGGTCACGAGCAGGTCGTCGCCAACGAGCTGCAGGCCGTCGCCGAGGCGCTCGGTGAGCAGCTTCCAACCGTCCCAGTCGCCCTCGTCCAGGCCGTCCTCGATCGAGATGATCGGGTAGCGGCTGGCGAAGTCCGCCCACAGGTCCACCATCTCGGCCGAGGACAGCACGCGTCCCTCGCCCTCGAGGTGGTAGGCACCCTCGCGGTAGATCTCGCTCGTGGCCGGGTCCAGCGCGATCGCGATGTCGTCGCCGGGGGCGAAGCCGGCCGACTCGATGGCCTCGACCAGCAGGTCGAGCGCCGCGGCGTTCGATGCGAGGTCAGGCGCGAAACCACCCTCGTCACCCAGACCGGTCGACAGGCCGCGGTCGTGGAGGACCTTCTTCAGCCGGTGGTAGGTCTCCGCCCCCATGCGCAGCGCCTCGCGGAAGGTCGGCGCGCCCACGGGTGCGATCATGAACTCCTGGAAGTCCACGTTGGAGTCGGCGTGGCTCCCGCCGTTGAGCACGTTCATGCACGGCACGGGCAGCAGGTGGGCGTTGGGGCCACCGAGGTACTGGTAGAGCGGGAGCTCGCTGACGATGGCGCCGGCCTTGGCCGCAGCCATGGACACGCCGAGGATCGCGTTGGCCCCGAGCTCGCCCTTGTTGTCGGTCCCGTCGAGGGCGATCATCAGCGCGTCGATGTCGCGCTGACGGGTGACGTCCATGCCCAGCAGCTCGGGTCCGATGCGGTCGTTGACGTTGTCGACCGCCTTGGTGACCCCCTTGCCGAGGTAGCGGCGGTCATCACCGTCGCGCAGCTCGACCGCCTCGGCCTCCCCGGTGGAAGCACCGGAGGGCACCCCCGCGCGGCCGGTGATGCCATAGCCGACGCTGACCTCCACCTCGATCGTCGGGTTGCCGCGGCTGTCGAGGATCTCGCGGGCGTGGACGTGACTGATGTTGGACATATCCATGGGTCCCTCAGTGGTCAGGCACGTTCACGTGCCACCTCATCGGTCACGTCGGCCTCACCGGCGATGACCGTAGGGCACAACCGTGCACTCGTACAACAACTGCAACATGGGCAACAGCGACGATCGGCAGGTGGCGGGGATGCAGCGCTGGCCCGTCACGGGCGCAACTCCCAGACACGCCGAGCCGTACCCGCCGCCACCACACCACCCAGGACGCCGACACCGGCGCCGACGGCACGACGACGCTCGGAGACCGCGCTGCCGAGGACACCGCCGAGGACGGCACCGACCGCCACGACCACGGTGTCGATCGGGAAGGGGCGTCGGTCGAAGCGCCACGAGGCGATCTCGTCAGCGGTGACGTCGACATCCCACCCCGCCAACACGTCGTCGTCGACGGTCTGCACCTCGCTCGGGTCGAGGTCCGGCGGGCGGACCGACGCCGCCTCGCTGGCGGGCTGCTCCTCCACCTCCACGACCGCCGCCGAGCCGACGGCTGCGGCGGTGGCCGACGGCTGCGATCGCTGACCACCCCGCGCGCCCCCGACCACCGAGTCGGCGGACAGCGGGGTGTCACAACGCGGGCAGGGGACGCTCGACGAGGCGAGCGACGCGACCAGCTCGTTCGAAAGGAAGCGCCCGCACTCCGGGCAGCGCTTCGGTGGCACGTGGACCTCCCGCTGACGTCGGGGCCGATGCTAGTGGGAGGCGTGCGCAGCGGACAGCGACCGTGACCGAGGACCGCCTCACGGTCCCCCAGCACCGCTGACTAGCGGGCTTGCACGTCGTCGCCGACGGCCTCCCACCAGCGCTGCCAGTGGTCCGCCTCGACCGACTCGGTGTCCTCTCCCTGTCCGCGGCCATGCTCGAGAGCCGCCTCGGTCCGTCGACGCTGCTCACGGGCAGCGGCGCGTGCCGCTGCCTCCGGATCGACATCGAGGCTGCCAGCCAGACCGACGACGGCTGACAGCAACCGCCCCACGGCGGCTTCCCGGTCCTCCTGGTCCGCCTCGGCGCAGGCACGTGCCGCCGCCTCGACCGCTCCGACCGAGGGGTCGGCATCCGGGGGCGACAGCCCTCGCCTGGCCGCCTTGCGCTGCAGGGTCCGCAGGAGCTCCAGTCCGGGCCCTGCGGCCGGGACGCCATCGAACGGGCCGGTGCGCCCCTTCTCCTGCGCCTTCAGTCGATCCCAGCGGTCCTGGACCTCGGCGGCCGTCGAGGCGTCACCTTCGGCGAAGACGTGGGGGTGTCGGCGAACCAGCTTGTCCGCGATGCCCCGCGCCACCTCGTCGATACCGAAGGCGTCGCGGTCGCGGGCGATCCGGGCGTGGAAGACGACCTGCAGGAGCACGTCACCGAGTTCCTCCAGCAGGTGGGGCTCGTCCCCGGTCTCGATCGCCTCGACGAGCTCGTAGGTCTCCTCGACGAGGTAGGGCAGCAGCGTGGTGTGATCCTGTTCGAGATCCCACGGGCACCCGGTGGCGGGATCGCGCAGCCGACGCATCACCTCGACGAGCCGGAGGACCTCCGCGCCGGCGGGCTGCTGGGCGAGGAAGACCAGCTCGATCTCCAGGTCGTGCTCCGCGGCCATCCCGGCGAGCGCCGCCGCGAGTCGTTCGTCCTTCGGACCGAGCAGGTAGACGACCCGACCCTGCCGCCGGGCGCGTTCGACCAGCGCCTTGGCCATCCGCCGATCGTCCGGCAGCCCCGGCCGGCTGAGATCGAGGTCGTGACGCTCCAAGGTCGCCGGCTCGACCGTCTCCAGATCCAGGCCGGCGAGGTGGAGGTGGCTCGCGGCGGGGTGCGAGGCCGCATCACGGACCAGGATCTCCTCGGCCGTGCCGAGGACGTCCCAGGCCTGGAAGGGCAGGAGCCCCGGGAACAGCTCGGAGGTCTCCACCAGGGCGACGCTGGGCGACGCGTCGTCCGCCGGCCCGGCGGTCATGAGCCCTCCTCGAGCTCCTGGCGGAGCTCCTCCAGCTCCTCGTCGGTCAGGCCGAGGTCTGTCGCCCCGGAGGTCGGTGCCTGGCCGACCGGGGCGGTCGGCTGCAGCGACGGAGCCTCGGTGTCACTGCTCCACACCCCGAAGGCAGGGTCGACCCGGACGTCGGTCTCGTTGACGGCAGCCAGGAAGCGCGCATCCAACTCGGCGGCCACGAGCTGCTGTACCTGTTCCTCGGGCAGCTCGTCGGCGTCCAGCGCGGCCTCGTCGACCACCTCGATCACGTGGAAGCCGGCCTGGGTCTGGACGGGACCGACCACCTCGCCGATCTCCGCGCTCCACACCGCATCGTCGAACTCGGGCAGCCACGCTCCACGCGGGGCCGCCTGGAGCGCGCCACCCTGCGGTGCGCTCCCGGGATCCTGGGAGCGTGCCGCCGCCAACTCCGCGAAGTCGCCACCGGCCGCCAGCTCAGCGAGCACCTCCTCGGCCTCCTCCTGGCTCGCGACGAGGATGTGACGTGGTTCGCGGACCTCGAGGTCGGCGTCCTCGAGCACGGCGCGTCGTAGGGCCACCAGCAACGCCTCCTGCTCGACGATCACCTCCTCGAAGACCTCCTCGCTGAAGCCGGCCTCGGCCAGCACCCCGGGGAGGGCTTCCGACCCGCCGACCGAGTCGATCAACGCCTCCCTGGCAGCCTCGCGATCTGCGGTCGAGGCCTCGACGCCGACGTCGTCGGCGACGATCCCTACGATCTCGCGCCGGATGTACAGGTCGAGCACGCGGCGTTGGGTGTCGAGGACCACCGCCGCCACCTGCTCATCGACCGCCGCCGCACGTGCGACCCCTTCGAGGTCGGCAGGCAGCCCGGCATCCAGGCCGGCACGCACGTCGTCGAGGTCCAGGTCCGCGATGGCGCCCTCGATGGCCGCGCGAGGGATCCGGGTCCCCTCGATCACCGCAGCGGCCGAGCCCGGCGGCAGCGGGCTACAGGCCGCCAGCAGCAGGGCAGCGATCGCCGATGCGGCGAGGAGGCGGACTGGGGTGCGCACGGGTGGCTCCAGGGCGGCGGTGACGTGAGGTGCGGCTCGCGGGCCAGCGGCGCGGCGGCGGCTCACGGCACCGCGAGCGCCGGAGGCGAGTCTAACGTTGCTCGCCGGGGCCCCCGCCACCGCGCCCCTGAGCCGTTCCGAGAACACACTAGGCTGGCCCGCATGGCCAATGATGTGCACGATCTCGTCAGCGAGCAACTACGGCGGAGCCGTCAGCGGTACACGCGCGGGCGTCGACAGTTGGTCGAGCTGTTGGTGGATCTGGGGCGCCCCGTCACCATCCCCGAGCTGCTCGAGCACGGAGCTGTGCAGTCCCAGAGCTCGCTGTACCGCAACCTCGCCATCCTGGAACAGTGCGGCGCGGTGGAACGGATCGCTTCGACCGATGACGTCGCTCGCTACGAGCTGACCGAGGAGTTGTCCGGACACCACCACCACCTCGTGTGCTCCACCTGCGGGCGCATCGACGACGTGGTGCTGCCGTCGGCGGTGGAGCGGGCGCTCGCCCTGGCCGCCGGCGAGGCCAACGACCAGCGCGGTTTCTTGGTCGAATCACACAATATCGAGCTCGTCGGTACCTGCCGGTCCTGTGCCGCCGTCGACTGAGCCTGCGTGCGCCGACGCCTGGCGGGCACGTTCGGCCGTCGACCCCTGACCCTGGAAAAGGGTCTCGGGCGGTCAGTCACCTCTGGCCATCGATCGGAACGGCACCCGCACCGCGAGGATGACGAAGAACAGCAGCACCGACATCCCGGCCATCGTCGCGCCGGCCGCGGTGTCGGCGTGCCAGCTGACGAGCAGGCCCAGCAGGATCGACAAGCTCCCCAGCCCCGCCGCCGTCAGCATCATGGTCGGCACCCGACGCGCGATGAGCGAGGCGGCCGCTGGCGGCGCCACGATGAGCGCGAAGACCAGCAGGGTGCCGACCGTCTGGAACGCGGAGATGATCGCCAGCGTGAGCAGTCCCAGCATCACGACGTGGCTCAAGCCGGGCCGCAGCCCCAGCAGCTCGGCCTTCTGCTCGTTGAAGCTCAGCACCAGGAACGGACGGTAGAAGACCGCCACGAGGACGAGC
>JAWLDJ010000085.1:6591-10034 GCA_041686695.1 Nitriliruptoraceae bacterium | reverse complement strand
CCCCCGGCCCATCGAGATCTACCGCGAGCGGCCGATCCTGTACGGCTGCGGCGATCTCATCAACGACTACGAGGGCATCGCGGGCCACGAGGCGTACCGCAGCGACCTGCGCCTGCTCTACCTCGTCGATCTGGATCGACACACCGGTGCGATGACCGCACTGAGGATGCTCCCGATGCAGTCGCATCGGCTGCGACTGCGCCGCGCTTCGGCGGGCGACGCCGAGTGGTTGGCCTCGGTCCTCGAACGCCACAGCCGGACGCCCGGTCAGCGGATCGACCTGGAGCCCGACGGCTACCTCACGCTGCGCCGATGACGACCACCGACCGAGCAGCACCACCGACCGAGCGTGACCACCCGGGCAGACGAACGCGAGCCCGCCGCCGTCGAGGGGTCGCGGACGAGTCCGCAGCGGTGCCGCTCATGGCCCGTCGGCGAGCAACCTCGGCGTGAGTCGCCATCCCGCGGTGCCGGCCACGATGCCGGCGAGGACCGCCACGACCAACGCGGACCACCGAGCGCCGGTGGTGCTCCCGCCGCCGTACAAGGCGACGTAGGCGAGCAGCACCATGAGCGCGGCCGTCGGCCCCGCCACCGCGACCACCGCGATCCTGGCGGCCGTGGTGGAGCGCGCGACGACGGATCGTGCGGCGACGCCCGCGACCACCCCCGACCCAGCGCCGGCGATCGCGCCAGCGATCACACCCACCACCAGCGTCGGGAGCAGGGCGGCCGGACTGCCGCCGACCCCTCGGGCGGCCTCGACGACGACGAGGGCCATGCCGACCACGAGCACGACGGCCGCAGCCACAGCCGCCCCGACCACGGACCCGATCCCGAGCCCGCGGGCAACGACACGAGCGACCGACGCAACCATCTTCCCCCTGCTGTCGAACCCGTTCGTGGATCGCGCCCGCGACCTGCCGACCCCGTGGAGGTGCAGGGCGCCGACGCGGTGCTCTTCGCACATTAGTCCGGACCGGATCAGCGGCGAGGGAGAGCACACCGGGTCGCGCAGGAGGCGCTACGACCCGCCACCCCTGCGCGGCGCAGCGCGGCGCGGCAACGGCTCAGTCCGCCGGCTGCGAGCGCAGGTGGGCGAGGGCCTCGTCGGCATGCAGATCCATGTTGAGTTCGCTGCTGACCCGGTGGACCACCCGCAACTGCGGGTCGAGCACGATCGTCTGCCGCTTGCTCGGCATCGGCCCGGGACGCTTCGCCCCGAACGCCTTGGCCACCGCACCGTCCGGGTCCGAGATCAGCGGGAAGTCGAAGCCGTGCTCGCTGGAGAACCGCGCCTGGGTCTCGAGGTCGTCCCGGCTGACGCCGACCCGGGACGCTCCGGCCTCGGCGAACTCAGCACCGAGGTCGCGGAAATGGCACGCCTGGGCGGTGCAGCCGCCCGTGAAAGCCTTCGGGTAGAAGAAGACGACGAGGTGGCCGCCATCGGCAAGTTCGGTCAGTCGAACCCGACGGCCATCATCGAGGGTGACGGTCAGGTCGGGGATCGTGTCGGTGGCGGTGGCCATCGGGGTCTCCTCGGATGAGCAGGCGCGGCGAGGTGTCGCCAGGGGTAACCGGTGCCGGGTCGGCCGCGAGCGAGCGCAGGCAGTTCCTGCGCCCGCGAGCTTCCACGGCAGTCGCGGTTGCTCGCGGTCGGTCGCGAGCTCCCACGGCGGTTGCGGAAGGGCAGGGGTGGGTGAGCGCGTTCCACAGGTCGTCCACGGCCGAACGCAGGCCGCTGCGGGCCGACCTCGTTCCTTCGACGTCGGTCGCCGTCGGGATCGGTGAGGGGCCTCCTGGTTGCCGCGGTGCGTTGCCCGGGCCCGATTCCGGCGTCGGTTGCCGGGGCCCGTTGCCGGGGCCCGATTCCGGCGTCGGTTGCCGGCGTCGGTTGCCGGCGTCGGTTACCGGGGCCCGTTGCCGGGGCCCGTTGCCGGCCGAGGTTGACCGCGAATCCGCCCCGCGGCGACCACGTGGCCGCAGCGGGGTACAGATGCGGCCATCCGTGTCCGCCGGGCGACCCACACTCGCCACCCGGCCGACCAACGGTGTCCAGGCCGGCGGCTGCCGACGTCTGCCGGCGGCGGCGACGGACGCCCACGTCGCCGGATCGGCGACGGCGCCGGTCAGTCCCGAACGCTCTGCCCGCGCTCGACCGCAGCCGCGAGCTGGTGCAGCATCGACTCCTCCGGGGCGCCCATCCCCCAGAAGGCATGCTGGGCACCCTGTCCGACCTGGTCGTACAGCTCAGCCAGGTGCCATGGCATCGGGTCCCACACCCCGATGGCGCGCACGTAGCTGTGTCCCTCGTGGGTGTAGACCACCAGCTGGCTCGTCGCGTTGCCCATGAAGTGGCCCTCGTGCGAGACCAGCGCCAGGATCGCATGGACCTCCGCGCCGTCGGGGATCGGCGAGGGCTGCTCCGCGCGTGCGGCGAACCCCAGCCGCAGCTGCGTGAGCCAGGCATCGCGTGCCTCCTCGTCCTGGTCGGTCGCCAGCCGCTCCACCGTCACGTAGGCGCGCAGCAGCACCGGGGTACGAGCGCTCGGGAACCCGATGACCTCGATCTCGAAGGTCTGGCCGAGCAGCCCGCCCCGACGCAGAGCCGTGAAACGTCCGAGCTCGCTGCCGTACTCCGGCCACTGGTCGACGGCGTGCAGTGCCGCCAGTGCTGCCTCGGCGTCGACGACCTCGACCGGTGGGTAGCTCGACCAGACCTGTTCGGCCGCCGGGGCACACGGCGGGGCGAGTGGCCCCGGCTGCGCCAGCTCGAGACGCGTCTGGGGATCGTGGGCCTCCTTCTCCTCGACGGTCCGGAACACGATGCCCCACCCCCGCCGAGCGGGGTCCCGGGCGGCCTCGCTGAACCAGTCCCCGAAGAGCTGGTCCCCACCGGCGAGCAGCGCGTCGGTATCGAGCGTCCCCGCCCCACCGCCGGCACGCTGCAGGCGGGCGGTCCCGAACGCCCGATGGAAGCGCAGCACGTCACGGGCCCCGATCTGTCGATGGCCCTGCTCGTGCCAGAAGGTGGTCACGATCGCGAACGCGAGCCGGAGGTCGGCGAGGTCGCGCTCATCATGGTGCCTGGCGTAGTAGGCGGCGTTGAGGAAGTCGGTGATCCACACCGCGGCGGTCGGCGCTGCCACGGTGGTCCCGACCAGCCGCGCCGTGGCGGTGGGCCGCGTCCCTCGCAGGCGATCCGAGAGGCGATCCGCCGCGAGGCCGACGCCCGCGCCGGCCGCGGCCGCCAGTAGATGGGTGATCGCCATGCTGCAACTCCCCCCCGGACGTCGTCGCCGTGCGCACCGCACGGCCTCCGGTACGTGGCAGCCACTATGCCACCTCGCCCGCCAGTCTGACAGGACCGATCGCGCCGCATGCACGGTGCAACCCGACGGCGAGGTGGCACACGCGGGGACCCCAGCCGGCCACCCCCGACC
>JAWLDJ010000085.1:0-6491 GCA_041686695.1 Nitriliruptoraceae bacterium | reverse complement strand
CCCCAGCCGGCCACCCCCGACCGCCCCAGCACCCCAGCACGGCGAGGTGGCACACGCGGGGACCCCAGCCGGCCACCCCCGACCGCCCCAGCACCACACCACCGCCTCGGCCCGTCGACGGCGGTCAGCGGCAGACGGCCTGGTCCGATGGGCCGCCCGTGCCGGCGGGGTCGCCGCCGAGCACGTGTAGGTTCAGGTGAGGGTCCCCCGGTCGCAACCGAGCAGGTCGCAACCGGGGTCGAACCGCCGGTCGCCGCCGGACAGCACGCCGACGCCCCGCAACGACACGCCGAGACGTGTACGGCGGCTCAGACCGCAGCAGATCGAGCGCGGAAGGCAACCGATATGCGCACACGAACGATGCCGCGAGCCGACCTCGAGGTCTCCGAGGTCGGGCTCGGCACCTGGCAGTACGGCGGCGACTGGGGACAGGTCACCGACGAGCAGGCACGCAACGTGCTGCACACGGCGCTGGATGCCGGCGTGACCTTCCTGGACACCGCGGACGTGTACGGCGACGGCCGCTCGGAACGCCTCGTCGGTGCCGTCGTTGCCGAACGCGGCGACACGGACCGGGTCACGATCGCGACGAAGGTCGGGCGACGCGCCGATCCCCATGTCGCCTCGGCCTACACACCGGCCGCGCTGCGTGAGTGGGTGACGCGCAGCCTGGAGAACCTCGCGGTCGAGCAGCTCGACCTGCTGCAGCTGCACTGCCCACCAACCGAGGTCTACGCCGACGACGAGGTGTTCGCCGCCCTGGACGATCTGGCCGAGCAGGGACGCATCGCGGCCTACGGCGTCAGCGTGGAGACCTGCGACGAGGCGCTCAGCGCCATCGCCCGCCCAGGTGTCGCCAGCATCCAGATCATCCTGAACGCCTTCCGGCGCAGACCGTTGGAGGAGGTTCTTCCCGCTGCGCAAGCGGCCGGGATCGGCATCATCGCTCGGGTGCCGCTGGCCAGCGGGCTGCTGACGGGACGCTACGACCTCGACACCAGCTTCCCGGCTGACGACCACCGCAACTTCAACCGCCAGGGTGACGCCTTCGACGTCGGCGAGACCTTCGCCGGCGTGCCCTTCGAGGTCGGCGTCCGGGCTGCCCAGGAGGTCAGCGAGCTGGCGGGGCCCGACCGCACTGCGGCGCAGCTCGCGCTGCGGTGGGTCCTGGACCACGACGCCGTCAGCACGGTCATCCCGGGCGCACGTTCGATCGAGCAGGTCGAGGGCAACGTCGCCGCCAGCGAGCTGCCACCGCTCGACGCCGCGACCCACGAGCAGCTCAGGGAGATCTACGACCGCCACATACGTGAGCACGTCCACCACCGCTGGTAACACGCTCTGCGGGCTGGCACGACGGCGACCACCCAACCAGGGACCCGGCGACCGCAGCACCAGCGACCACGGCACCAGCGACCGCAGGACCAGCGACCGCAGGACCAGCGACCACGGAGCCGGTGTCCCTACCGCCTACTGGCTGCTCGACGGGTTCGCCGTCATCGGCACCGGCAGCCGTCCGGCGCTCTTGGCCGCGGCGGCTGGGCGGTGGGTCGCCTCCCCCGCCCGCGACCCCGACCCCGCCCGCGACCCCGACCCCGCCCGCGACCCCGACCCCGCCTGCGACGCCGACGCGGGCACCGACGCCGACGCCGAAGCCGACGCCGGCAGCGATGCCGATGGCGGCAGCTCCGGCGCGTCGCACGGCTGGCCGGGCAGCCACAGCCGCTCGGCGTGCACCGGTGGGCCGAGGTGGTAGCCCTGGCCGAGGTCACAGCCCAGGCGCTCGACGGCGGCCAACTCCTGCGCCGAGGACACGTGCTCGGCCAGCACCTCCATCCCGAGCTCGTGCGCGACCGAGCAGACGGCCCGCACGATGCTCGCGTCCTCGGGGCTGGAGACCGCGCTCTCGATCAACGAGCCATCGAGCTTGATGATGTCCAGCGGCCAGCCGCGGAGGTGCGAGATCGACGAGAAGCCGGTGCCGAAGTCGTCCCACGCCAGCCGGGTTCCGAGGTCGGTGAGCGCGTTCGCGGTCGCGACGACACGCTCGTCGACCACGGCCCGCTCCGAGACCTCGAACCCGAGTCGGTCGGCGCGCAGTCCGTGCTCCTCGAGGAGCCTGGCGACGTTGCCGACCAGGTCCGGTGCCAGCAGCTGCCGACCGGCCAGGTTGACGTACAGCGTCCACGGTTGCTCCGCGGGCAGCTCGGCCTGCCAGCGGGCGAGCTGCTCGGTCGCCTCGGCGAGGACCCACGCGCCGATCTCGAGGATGAGGTCGCTCTCCTCGGCGACGGACAGGAACGCCTCCGGCGACAGCAGGCCGCGGTCGGGGTGGTCCCATCGCAGCAGGACCTCCGCACCGATGGGGGTGTCGTCTCCCAGGCGCCACAGCGGCTGGTAGACCAGGGCGAACGCCTCGTCGGCCAGCACCTGCTCGAGCTCCCGCTCCAGCTCACGACGCTGGGCCCGGTTCGCACCGAGCGCGCCGTTGTAGGTCGCGACCGCGGGGCCCACCTGCGACTTCGCCACGTACATGGCGGTATCGGCCTGGACCAGGACCTCCTCGGGGTCGTCGATCCCCGGCACCGGCGTCGTCAGCCCGACGCTGACGGCCAGCTGCACGGCCCTGCCTGCGACCTCGAAGGGGCGCGACAGCGCGGCGGTCACGCGGTGAGCGAGCGCCTTGGCGGCGGGCGAGCTGATGTCCTCGCAGACGACCACGAACTCGTCACCCGCCAGCCGACCCACCGTGTCGGCGGCCCGCACCACCTCCTCGAGGCGACGGGCGACGGCCACCAGCACCTCGTCGCCGAGCTGATGGCCGTGGTCGTCGTTGACGCGCTTGAAGTCGTCGAGGTCGACGAACATCACGCTGATGCGATGCTCGTCGTGGGGGCGCCGGCTCAGCGCGTGCGCCAGCCGGTCCCAGAGCAGCCGCCGGTTCGGCAGGCCGGTCAACGGGTCGTGGACCGCCGCCTGCCGCATCACCTCCTGCGCGGCGTGCCGTTCGATCGCGAGCGTGACGAGGTTGGCCGCCGACCGCAGGAATGCGAGCTCCTCGTCGCTGAAGGGACGAGCACGCTCCACGACCAGCGCTCGGCCCTCCCCATCGACGGGCAGGGTCACCGTGGCGGCCTGGGAGGTCTCGCCGACCTCCTCGACGAGCTCGCACCGCAGGACATCGAGGTGGTCGTGGCACACCCGGGTCGTCGCGGCCACCAGCTCGTGCACCGAGGTGGTGTGCAGCGCACAGCGCCCCAGCTCGGCCAGCTGCTCCTGCCGATCGGCCCGCACGTGCAGCTGCCGGCGGCTGTCCTCACGCTCGACCGCCAGGCGGCTGAGCCGCAGCAGGACGAGCAGGCTGACCAGCACCGTCGCCGCCATCATGACCAGCTGGTCGCCACCGTCGCCGCGGGCCAGGAGGGTGGCCGGGGCCGCGAGCAGCGAGATCCCGAGCACGATGAGCCGGGCGTGGGTGAAGCTCCGGAAGCGCCGGTCGACGGGATCGGTCAACGCCGGCGAGGAGGGATGCAGGCTCGCCAGCGCGATCAGCACGTAGGCCAGCAGGATGGACACATCGGTCCACACCCCACGCTCGTAGGTGCCGGCCGACACCAGCACGGCCCGGACCGCGTTGCCGATCAGCGCGCCGCCCGCGGCGGCGACCACGAACCATGCGGAGACGTTGCGCAGGCTCCCGACGAACAGCAGCCGGAACGTCGCAGCGGTCACCGCCGCCATCATCAGCGGTGCCACCACGGTGTGGAGCAGGCGGCTGGCGAAGGCGGCATCCCGTGCGAGGTGCTCGGGGTGGTAGGCCGTGCCCGCGAGCACGGCGGCCATGGCGATCATGACGATCATGCCGTCGATCGCGCTCTCGCGATCGCCTCCGGACGCCAGCGACCGGGTCATCGCCAGGGCGCCCAGGCCGAGCAGCGGGAAGGCCAGGATGGCCAGCGGGTCGGCCCACACGATCGACCCCGGGCTCGCCCACAGCGGGTAGTCCAGCAGGTTCGCCACACCCAGGATCGCCAGGGCCCCGAACAGCAACCACCAGGGGTGCTCCCGCGATGGCCGGTTGCCGCGGATCCCGACCACGACCCCGGTGCAGGCTCCGAGCAGGGTCAAGCGCCAGATGGTCTCGCGGACCAACTCGGTGTCCGACAGCAGGAACGCGACCCCGGCGACGAGCCCGAGGGTCGCGCCTACCTTCCAGGCGCGCGGGTGCATGGTGCCGTTGTCGGCCGACCAACTCGGAACTTGAGCCGCCACGGTTCCTCGCCCACGCGTTCGACGGCGGACCACACGTTCGATGGAGGAAGGACCTGCAGGTGCGCGGTGCCGGGCTCCCGGGCGGATCGGCTGTCGGCCGCGTGCTCCAGCCCGCCACGGACCTCGGGGTCCTGGTGCAGTTCGGGCTGGTCCTGACGCTGTTGCTCCTGGCCAGCTGGTGGCTGCGTCACCGACCCGAGTGGCGACTCGTCGTGCTCGGCCTCGGGATGGTCCTGCTCGGTGCGATGGGGGTCCGCGCCGCGCACTGAGGCATGGCCCCGACGCCCACTGCGCGACGGCCGCCCGGATGGAAGCCCCACGCCTCGTCACCGGTTCCCCTGACCACCACCGAACCGGAGGACCCCCGTGCGCAGCCGACAGCACACCCTGCTGGGCCTCGTCGTGGCGTTGTTCCTCACCGCCTGTGCCGCAGGCACCGACACCGCGTCGCAGGACGCCGACACCTCATCGCAGGATGAGGCCGCGGCCGCAGGCACCGCCGACACCTCGCCGCAGGACGAGGCCGTGGCTGCGGGCCCGCCGGTCCCCGACCGCACCTTCGAGACCTTCGACGGCCAGGAGGTCTCGCTGACCGAGTTCGCCGGCACACCGTTGGTGGTGAACTTCTGGGCCTCGTGGTGCCCACCGTGCGTCGCCGAGATGCCCGACCTCGAACGGGTCCACGTCGACCGTGGCGACCAGGTGCGCTTCATCGGGCTCAACACCCAGGACAGCCTGCAACAGGCCGAGACGCTCGTCACCCAGACCGGGGTGACCTACGACCTCGGTCTCGACCCCGAGGGGGCGCTGTTCAGCGATTTCGAGGTGGTCGCGATGCCGACCACCTTCTTCGTCGACGACGCCGGCGCGATCGTCCACCGGCACGCCGGGCTCCTGACCGAGCAGCAGCTGCGCGACCTGATCGACGAGCACCTGGTGAGCAGCTGATGGAGATCCCCTTCGCCTTCGCGTTCACGGCCGGGCTCGTTGCCACGCTCAACCCCTGCGGGTTCGCCATGCTGCCCGCCTACCTGTCCTACTTCATGGGGCTCGATGACGGCGAGGCCGCGTCCAGCTCGAACGCCGTGCGCGCGGTCCAGGTCGGGGCCGTGGTCTCCGCCGGCTTCCTGCTGGTGTTCGGGCTCGCCGGGATCCTGATCACCCTCGGGGTGCGTGCCGTGGTCGACGCGCTGCCCTGGATCGCGATGCTCGTCGGCATCGGGGTCATCGGGCTCGGCGTGGCCCTGCTCACGGGCCGGGAACTGCGGGTGCGGCTGCCCAAGGCGAACAGCGCTCCCGGGGGCCGCGGGATGGGCGGGGTGTTCTGGTTCGGCGTGTCCTACGCCGTCGCGTCGCTGTCCTGCACCCTGCCGGTGTTCCTGGTGGTGGTCGCGGGAACGATCCCGCAGCTCGGGTTCATCGCCGGCGTGGCGACGTTCCTGGTGTACGGACTCGGGATGTCGACGCTGCTCCTGCTCGTCACCCTCTCGCTCGCCTTCGGCAAGCGGGCGCTGATCACCCGACTGCGTCATGCCTCCCAGCACGTCAACCGCGTGGCCGGCGTGATCCTGGTCCTGGCCGGCGGCTACATCGTGTTCTTCTGGGCCACCTCGCTGGCCGGCGACGGGACCACCCAGCCTGCGGCCGTGCGCTGGGTGGAACAGCTGTCCTCACGCGCCACCAACGCCGTCGCCGGTGCCCCCGGGGTGGTCGCGGCGATCACGGTCCTCGTGCTCGCCGTCGCCTCACTGACGACCTGGCTCGCCGCGAGACGGCAGCGCGCCCGCGCCGCGGTGGACACGTCGGGCGACGACCACAGCTCATCCGACCAGCCCGCACCCGACCAGCCCGCACCCGACCAGCACACCTCGCTGGACACACAGCCGTGATCGAGACCCCTGGAGGTCCTCACATGCGCCGCATCCTGCTCGCCCTGGCCGGCACCTCGCTCATCGCTGCGGCGTGCGCCGCACCGTCCGAGACCTCCGACTCGCCCGAGTCCTCCGAGGGATCCACCTCGACCGCAGAGGATCCCGGATCCGAGGCGGCTGGCGACCCCTCACCGGAGGTGACCGTGCGCACCGAGTCCGTCGGCTGCGAGGAGGGCGAGTTCTTCTGGACCCAGGACGACTGTGAGCCCGCCACCTCGATCGATCTCGACCGACTGATCTCGGGCGGTCCACCCCCCGACGGGATCCCCCCGATCGACGACCCGGTCT
>JAWLDJ010000084.1:7325-10284 GCA_041686695.1 Nitriliruptoraceae bacterium | reverse complement strand
CTTCGACGTCGCCTACACCTCGGTGCTGAGTCGCGCCCAGGAGACGCTGCGCATCGTCATGGAGGTCGCCGGTCTCCACGATCTGCCGATCATCCGCGACCAGGCGCTCAACGAGCGTCACTATGGCGATCTCCAGGGCCTGAACAAGGCCGAGACCGCTGAGCGGTACGGCAAGGAGCAGGTCCACACCTGGCGACGCTCCTACGCCACCCCGCCGCCCAACGGCGAGGCGCTCAAGAACACCGCCGAGCGCACCCTGCCGTTCTTCGAACGGGCGATCCTCGGTGACATCAAGCTCGGCAAGGACGTGCTGGTCGTCGCACACGGGAACTCCAACCGCTCCATCGTGATGCAGCTCGACCAGCTCGACGAGGAGGGGGTGCTCTCGCTGGAGCTCGGCACCGGCGTGCCACTGGTGTACGACCTGGCCGAGGACGGCACCGTGCGGGACAAGACCATCCTGGAGTGAGGCGCCCGCTGGCGGGCCGGCCCCACCGCTGCACCTGCCGCAGCCGCCCCATCGGTACGATCCCGGCCCGCCAGTCGAGGAGCACCATGATGCCCGAGCCCGTCCGTCCCGGTACCGGTTGGGGGGTGATGCACCTGTTCCTGCGGGTGGATCACGCGGCCGTCCCGCAGCTACCGGAACACGCCGCCAAGGAGGTCGTCGCCACCCTGGAAGCGTGGCAGGAGCGGGTGCAGCTGCACCTGTTCGCGGGGCTCGGACACAAGGCCGACGTCGTCGTCATGGCGCTCAGCGACGATCTGACCGAACTGCGCGCGCTGCAGACCGCACTGTCGGCCACGGCGGCCGCTCCCGCGCTCACCCTGGAGGACTCCTACCTCTCGTTGACCGAGGGCAGCGAGTACACCGACACCCCCGAGCGCTACCGCGAGGAGATGGCGGCCAAGGGGGTCGTCGGCGAGGACCTCGACCGTCGGGTCGAGCAGTACGCGGAGCGCATCGCCGCCTACACGGAGTCGAAGCTGCACCCCCAGATGCCAGACTGGGAGCTGCTGTGCTTCTACCCGATGTCCCACCGCCGCCAGGGCGAGGACAACTGGTACGCCCTCGACTACGAGGAGCGCAAGCGCCTGATGGGTGAGCATGGCCGCTCGGGTCGGGCCTACACCGGCCGGGTCCTGCAGCTGGTCAGCGCTTCCACCGGACTGGACGACTGGGAGTACGCCGTCAGCCTGTTCGCTCACGACCTCGCCGACGTCAAGTCGATCGTCTACACCCTGCGCTACGACGAGGCCTCCGTGCGGTACGCGGAGTTCGGGCCCTTCGTGATCGGGCTCCGCCGCTCCCCCGCCGAGCTGATCACCGAGATCGGCCTCGACCGCCGCACGTGAGGTCGGCTGAGCTCCTCGAGCACCTGCGCCGGCATCTCCCTGGTGACGAGGCCGAGGCCCGCTGTCTGGCGCGCACCCGTGCCCTGGTGCGGTGGTTGCCGGCACCGCTGGACGAGCACGCCGATCCGACCCACGTGACCGGCTCGGCGATCGTGCTCGCCGAGGACCATCGGATCCTGCTCCATCGTCACAAGCGGCTGGGCCGGTGGCTCCAGCCCGGCGGACACCTCGACGTCGGTGAAACGCCGTGGGACGCGGCGGTCCGCGAGACCCTCGAGGAGACCGGCCTTGCGACACGGCACCCAGCGGGTGGCCCGCGGCTGCTCCACGTCGACGTCCACGAGGGGCCCCGGGGCCACGTCCACCTCGATCTGCGCTACCTCCTGCACGGCGACGCCGAGGTGGCACTGACCCCGGCGGCAGGTGAGTCGCCCGAGGTGGCGTGGTGGACCACCTCGACGGCCTCTCACGTCGCCGACGGGTCCACCATCGCAGCCGTGCAGGCTGCGATCCGCTGGGCCACGCGCTGACCTGGAGCCGGTGCCGGCGCCAGCGGTCGCGTCCGGCGCCGAGCCCGAGGACCGCGCGCGGCCTTCAGAACAGCCGCAGGTGGGGCTCCTCCTCGCCGCGCAGGGCCCCGAGATCCACCTCGACCCAGCTGATCCCACGGGCCTCGGCGAGCACCCGGGCCTGGGGCTTGATCGTCGTCGCCGCCAGCACCCCACGGACCGGTGAGAGCAGGGGGTCGCGCTGCAGGCGCTCGAGGTAGCGGGTCAGCTGCTCGACCCCGTCGATCTCCCCGATGCGTTTGATCTCGACCGCGACCGCAGCGCCCGCCGCGTCCCGGCACAACAGGTCCACCGGGCCGAGGTCGGTCCGGAACTCCCGCTGTACGCAGGTCAGGCCCGGCTCGAGGTGGCCGGGGTGGTCGGCCAGCAGCAGCTGGAGTTCGCGTTCCACCCCGTCGAGGGTGAGCCCGCGCTCGGTGTCGAGCTCGTAGGACAGCTCGTCGAACACCTCCTCGAAGGTGATCGTGAGGCGCTCACCCTTCGGGTTCGTGACCTCCCAGCGATCCCCGTGGTCGACGAGATGGTTCGGCGCGTTCATCCAGTTCAGGGGTTTGTAGGCCCCGACATCGGCGTGGATCGCGACGCAGCCATCGGCCTTGACCATCACCAACCGGACCGCCGGGGTGAGCGTCGAGGACAGCCGGCCGTCGTAGACGGCGGAGCAGCGGGCGATGAGCATGCGCATGCCGCTGGACGCTACCAGCGCGCCCGCGGCTGACCGGCCCGGCGACCGGCTCCGGTAGCATCGTGGACGGTATCGCGGTGCCTGCTCGAGGGGCCCTGAGTCCACACCACCGCGTGCCCGACCAGCGCGGCCGCCACCCTCGGACCGTCGCCACCGACCACCGAGCTCCGGCTGCGAGCGGCGCCGCGCTGCAGACGGGCCGGGTTCCGACCCACCCGTCGCGTCGCCCCCGCCATCGTCGCTCGCTGCTCGCCACGGGCCGTGCGGCCACCCGGGGACCGGGAGCACGGTGGGCCACGTGCTCCCCCGCGATCACCGCCCGATCACCGCCCGATCACCGCCCGATCAC
>JAWLDJ010000084.1:0-7225 GCA_041686695.1 Nitriliruptoraceae bacterium | reverse complement strand
CGCCACGGGCCGTGCGGCCACCCGGGGACCGGGAGCACGGTGGGCCACGTGCTCCCCCGCGATCACCGCCCGATCACCGCCCGATCACCGCCCGATCACAGAACGGAACCTCGCGATGGCGCTCAAGGTCGGCTTGGTGGGACTGCCGAACGTGGGGAAGTCCACCCTGTTCAACGCCGTCTCGCAGGCTGGTGCGGAGGCGGCCAACTTCCCCTTCTGCACGATCGATCCCAACGTGGGTGTGGTCGCCGTGCCCGACGATCGCCTGGACCGGCTGGCCGAGCTGGTGCAGCCCGCCAAGGTGGTCCCGACCGCGATCGAGTTCGTGGACATCGCGGGGCTGGTCGCGGGGGCTTCCCAGGGCGAGGGCCTTGGCAACCAGTTCCTCGCACACATCCGTGAGGTCGACGCCGTGTGCAACGTGGTGCGCTGCTTCGACGACGACGACGTGGTGCACGTGGCCGGTGCGATCGATCCGGCGCGCGACATCGAGGTCATCACCACGGAGTTGATCCTCAAGGATCTCGAGACGGTGGAGAAGCGTCTGGAGCGCGCCAGACGTGCTGCGAAGGGCAGTGCCAAGGACGCGGTGCGGGAACGGGACCAGGTGGCCGCGCTGCTGGAGCACCTGGCCGCCGGCGAGGTGGCACGCACCTTCCCGGGAGAACTCGATCCGGTGGTGTCCCGGGAGCTGTCGCTGTTGACGGCCAAGCCGGTGCTGTACGCCGCGAACGTCGCCGAGGACGAACTGGGCGAGGGCGGTGAGGCGGGCAGCAACCCCCACGTCGAGGTGGTCCGCAAGATCGCCGCCGCGGAGGACGCCGAGGTGGTGGTCATCTCCGCCCAGGTCGAGGCCGAGCTCGCCGAACTCGACGGCGACGAGCGCGCGGAGTACCTCGCCGATCTCGGGTTGGACCGCTCGGGCCTGGAGCGGCTGATCGAGCACGCCTACGCCCTGCTCGGGCTGCGGACCTTCTTCACCGCCGGACCGAAGGAGGTGCGCGCGTGGACGGTGCCGGCCGGCTCCACGGCACCACGGGCGGCCCGGGAGATCCACACCGACTTCGAGCGCGGCTTCATCAAAGCCGAGGTCATCGCCTACGACGACTACGACCGACTCGGATCCGAGGCTGCGGCGCGCGATGCCGGCCGGCTCAGGATCGAGGGCAAGGACTATGTGGTCGCGGATGGCGACGTGATCCACTTCCGTTTCAACGTCTGAGGGCATCCGCTGGCGCTCGTTCACCGCCCCGACGCACAGCAGCCGATCCGACAACAGCAGATCCCTATCCCCGGAGGTCGACCGATGGCACGCTTGGAACCCATCACCCGTCTCGAGGTGGCGGCCTGCCCGACGCACCGGATGGACGTGCGGCACTATGCCCCCTACGAGGTCGGCTGCGCCTGCCTGACCGAGGCGCGTCGCCGTGAGTTGGCGACCCGACTGGCGGCAGCGCGCGCCGAGGGCAACCCATTGGCCGAGATGGCGGAATGACCCGCCCGCAACGACGTCCGGCGGCGAACCGAGTGGAGCCGGGCGAGCGGAGGTGACCGGTGGCAGACAGAGGTCTCGGTGGGCGCGTGCGACGCGGCTCCCGACTCGCCCGCACGGGGATACGCGGGGCGACCGGGTTGGCCGGCGCCCGAGCGCGACGCTTCGCCGGTGGTGGTGGCGACGACGTCGCTGCCCACGAGGAGCTCGCTGCCAACCTCGCCGGGGTGCTCGGGGAGATGAAGGGCGCGGCGATGAAGTTCGGCCAGTTGCTGAGCTTCGTCGACCTCGACCTACCGCCCGAGGTGCGCAGCGCCTACCACGATGCCCTGGCCAGCCTGCGTGACGCCGCCCCGGCCTTCGACGCCGATGCCATCGCCGAGGTGCTCACCCAGGAGTACGGCGCACCGCCGGAGGCGGTGTTCGCCTCGTTCGACCCCGAACCGCTGGCCGCGGCCTCGATCGGGCAGGTCCACGCCGGCAAACTCGACGACGGACGCGAGGTGGTGATCAAGGTCCAGTACCCGGGTGTCGCCGAGGCGGTCCGGGCCGACCTGGACAACGCCACGGCGTTCGCACCGCTGGCTCGGCTCGTCTCGCCCAACCAGGAGGTCGAGCCGCTCCTCGACGAACTGCGGGAGCGCATCGACGACGAGCTGGATTACGAGCGCGAGGCCCAGTACCAGCGGGCCTTCGCCACCCGGTACGCGGATCACCCCTTCATCCGGGTGCCCGACATCATCGGCGAGTTCTGCCGTCCGCGGGTGCTGGTGGCGGAACGCATCCACGGCGAACGCTTCAGCCTGTTCGCGGCGGAGGCGGCTGCCGACGAGCGGCAACGTGTGGGCGAGATCATCTTCCGGTACGCGTTCGGCTCGATCGGCCGCTTCCGGCTGTTCAACGGCGACCCGCACCCCGGCAACTACCTGATCGAACGGGATGCCGCGCGCGACGGCGGGATCAGGGTGGCCTTCCTCGACTACGGCTCGGTGAAGATGTTCACCCGCGAGCGGTACGCATCGATGCGTTCGATCGAGAAGGCCATCGCGACCGGCGACCGCGACATCGCCATCGATGCGTTGCGTACCGCCGGGTTCCTGCCACGCAACGCCAACGTCGACGAGGACCGCGTCTACGAGTGGTTCCGGCTGTACACGCGCCCGGTGGTCGCCGACCAGCCGTTCACCTTCACCTCGGCGTTCGCTGCGGAGGTCATCCGCTCGACCACCGATCCGCGCGAGCCCTTCAGCGACGTCCTGCGGCAGCTCAACCTGCCACCGGACTACCTGCTGCTCAACCGGATCCAATGGGGGCTGAACTCGGTGCTCGGCCAGCTCGAGGCCAGCAACGACTGGCGCGCCATCCGCGACGAGTACATCGTGGCCGATGCGCTGGCGGCCACCCCGCTCGGCGAGCAGGACGCGCAGTGGTGGCAGGACCGCCGACCGCGGATCGAACCACCGGCGTGAGCAGCCCGCGGCCCCGCCGCCCGCCGTCGGGTGTCGGACGTCGGGTGTCGGGCGTCGGCTAGGAGCCGCGACCCCCAGGTGGTGAGGTAACGGGCCGCTGGGCGGCCAGGGCTGGCCGGCTCGCTGCCCCGCCCGGGCTTGGTCGCTGGGCTGGGGATGCTGGGCGGCCACGGCTGGCCGGCTCGCTGCCCCGCCCGGGCGTGAGCAGCGCGCGGCCCCGCCGCCCGCACCCCGAACAGGACGCGGCCCCGGCGCGGGTGCAACGGGGCCGCGAGACGAAGAACCGATCAGGCGGGCTTCTTGGCCGAGTAGATCTCGTCGATCTCGGCCTGGTACTTCTCCGAGACCACGTGCCGCTTCACCGACATCTTCTGGCTCAGCTCGACACCGACCACGAAGTCGTCGGGCAGGACCTTGAAGGTCCGGATCGATTCCGCCTTCGACACCGCCTTGTTGGCGTCGTCGACCGCCTTCTGCACCTCGGCCTGTAGATCCGGATCGTCGATGTTGTCGGCGACCGACCCGGTCTTCCCGTTGGCCTCGGCCCATGCGGGGAAGGCCTCCGGGTCGATCGTGACCAGGGCGGCGATGAAGGGCTGACCATCGCCGATCACCATGCACTGCCCGACCAGGGCGTTCGCCCGGATCCGATCCTCGAGCACCGTCGGCGCCACGTTCTTGCCGCCAGCGGTCACGATCAGCTCCTTCTTCCGCCCGGTGATCCGCAGGAAGCCCTCACCGTCGAGCTGGCCGAGATCGCCGGTGTGGAACCACCCGTCCTCGAGCACCTCGGCGGTGGCCTGGGGGTTGTCGTGGTAGCCCTGGAAGATGTGATCTCCCCTGAGCAGGACCTCGCCGTCCTCCGCGATCTTGACCGAGGCACCCGGGATCGGCTTGCCGACCGTGCCGACCCGGGTCATCGACGGGCGGTTGAAGGTCGAGACGGCCGTGGTCTCGGTCAGGCCGTAGCCCTCGCAGACGTGGACACCGATCCCCATGAAGAAGTGGGTGAGCCGCTCACCGAGCGCGGCGCCACCGGAGACGGCGTACTTGATCTCCCCGCCCATGGCACCACGCAGCTTGGCGTAGACCAGCTTGTCGAACACCGTGTGCAGCACCTTGGTCCCCAGGGAGACCTTCCCGGCGATCCGCTGCCGGGAGTAGTCCTCGGCGACCTGGGACGCCTTGTCGAAGATCTTCTCCTTGCCGTCGGCCGCCGCCTTGGTGCGCGCACCGTTGAAGACCTTCTCGAAGACCCGCGGGACGGCGATGAGGAAGTCGGGCTTGTAGATGCCCAGTTCCTCGGTGAGCTGGGGGATGCCGGTCGAGTACCCCAGGATCACCCCGTTGCGGATGCAGGTCGTCTGCACCACGCGGGCGAAGATGTGGGCCAGGGGGAGGAAGAACAGGGTGCGCATGCCGCCACCGAAGAACTCGGGTGCCGCGGCGGCGGTCTGGGTCGCGTCCCAGATGAAGTTGTGGTGCGTGATGACGCACCCCTTCGGCCGTCCGGTGGTCCCGGAGGTGTAGACGATGGTCGCGAGATCCTCGCCGGTCGCGATCGCGGATCGTTCCCTGACGGCCTCGTCGCTGATCTCCGCGCCGGCCTGCTTGAGCGTCTCGAGCGCACCGTCGTCGATCACGTGCAGGTGCTGCATCGTCGGCAACCGGTCCGCGACCACGTCGACGAGTCCCTTGAGTTCGGTGCTCTCGGTGAAGACGGCCTTGGCCTTGGAGTCGTTGACGATCCACTCGATCTGCTCCGAGGAGGAGGTCTCGTAGATCGGCACGGTGACGCCGCCGGCCATCCAGATGGCGTAGTCGAGGATCGTCCACTCGATCCGGGTGCTCGAGTGCACGACCACCCGGTCGTCCTTCTCGATGCCGTGGGCGATCAGTCCCTTGGCGACGGCGACGATCTCGTCCACGAACTGTCGGGTCGACCAGTCCACGAACCGGTCACCGACACGGATCGCGACGATCGGCTGCTGCGGGTGGTCCTCCAATGCGTGCCACAGCGATGCCGTGAGGTTCTCCTCGAGCGGTACCTCGACCTCGCCCGGGCTGGTGTACTCCTGCATCCGGCTCTCCCTCGCCCCGTGGGTGCTCCCACATCGTGTATCCCTCACCGCCGTGGAGGAGGTGATGGGTCCCTGACTTCTCCTGTTCAAGGCTAGCGGAGGGCCGTGCCGCAGCACGCCGCAGTAGCGTCGGTGGCTCTCGAGGCAGCAGGAGACCTGCATGGACGTCGAGACCCACCGCGACGGTGCCGTCGGGATCGTGCGGATCGCGCGTGCCGAGCGCCGCAACGCGGTCGACCGATCGACGGCCGAGTCGCTCAGTGCCGCCATCGCCGAGCTGGACCGCGACACCGACCTCGCGGCCATCGTGCTCACGGGCAGCGGCGGCACCTTCTGTGCCGGCGCCGATCTCCACGCGCTGGAGGATCCGGATCGGCGCAACCGCCTGGAACGCTCGAGCTCGGCCCCGATGGGACCGACTCGTACCCGCACACGGCTGCCGACGATCGCCGCCGTGGAGGGCCACGCCGTCGCCGGAGGCCTGGAGCTGGCCCTGTGGTGCGATCTGCGCATCGTCGCCGAGGACGCGGTCCTGGGGGTGTTCTGTCGTCGCGTCGGTGTCCCGCTGATCGACGGCGGCACCGTCCGGCTCCCCCGTCTCGTCGGGCTCGGCGTGGCCCTCGACCTCGTGCTGACCGGACGGGCCGTCGATGCGCACGAGGCGCAGCGCATCGGCCTGGCCACGCGTGTCGTGCCCACCGGTACCGCGGAGTCGGCGGCGGTCGCGCTCGGACAGGAGCTCGCGGCCTGGCCACGACGCACGATGCTCAGCGATCTCGCAGCGACACGGGCCGCCTTCGACCGCCCGCTGGAGCAGGCGCTGCTCCACGAGCACGACCTCGGCGTCGCGAGCCTGGAGGCGGGCGGCGCGCAGGCCGGCGTGCGCGCCTTCCGAGCCGGTGGTGGACGCCACGGTCAGGCCGACGACCTGCTGACCGACGCCCGCAGCCCGCAGGAGACCTCCGGTCACGACGATCCGCTCTGACCACGCCATCGAGGTCGCGGTCGAGGTGCGCCGGCGGTGGCAGGCCCCGCACGCCTGGTCGGGAGCAGCAGCCACGTCGCCGGCGGCGGCACGGGAGCAGCAGCCACGTCGCCGGCGGCGGCACGGGCCCAGGCACCCGCCCTATCCTCGGCCTGCCAGATGACGCCGCATCCTCCGGCGCCATCCTGCGCCTCCTTTCGTCCCATCGCTCCCGCCGAGGCACCATGTCCAGCGACGACATCGCCACCGAGCACGCCGATCAGCCGTCCATCCGCGAGAACCTGACCCGAGCCGAGGCAGAGGACCGCGCCCAACGTCTCGACCGCGTCGACACCCGGGTCCACCTCGACCTGACCGGCGGCCCCGAGCACTTCACGAGCCGGACCGAGTTGCGGTTCGAGGTCGCCGTGCCCGGCCCGACCTTCGTCGACCTCACCGCGCACACGGTGCACCGGGTGGCGCTGGACGGCGCCGCTCTGCCGCCCGAGACGGTGATGCCGACCCGGCTGCGCCTCCCCCACCTCGATGTCGGTGAGCACCACCTCGAGGTCGAGGCGACCATGGCCTACCAGCACGAGGGCAACGGTCTGCACCGCTTCGTCGACCCGAGCGACGACCGGGTCTACCTGCACAGCCAGTTCGAACCGTTCGATGCCCACCTGGTCTACGCCTGCTTCGACCAGCCGGATCTGAAGACCACCTTCGCCCTGGACGTCACCGCTCCGGAGGAGTGGGTGGTGGTCTCCAACGCCCGGGCCCTGGAACGTCCCGCGGCGGGGGCCGCCGGTACCTGGCGTTTCGCGACCACGCCGCGGGTGAGCACCTACGTCACCGCGGTCATCGCCGGTTCCTACGTCGAGTTCGAGGACCGCTACGAGCGGCCGGACGGCACCGGGATCGACCTGGCGTGGTGGGCACGGCGCTCGCTGGCCGAGCACGTGGATGCCGAGGAGCTGTTCGAGATCACCAAGCAGAGCTTCGCGGCGTTCGAGGAGCTGTTCGCGATGCACTACCCCTTCGGGGACCGCTACGACCAGCTGTTCGTGCCGGAGTTCTCCGCCGGTGCCATGGAGAACCCGGGCTGCGTGACGTTCACCGAGGCCTACGTCTTCCGCTCCAAGGTCACCGACGCCACGCACGAGCGCCGGGCGGAGACGATCATCCACGAGATGGCGCACATGTGGTTCGGTGACCTGGT
>JAWLDJ010000083.1:0-10389 GCA_041686695.1 Nitriliruptoraceae bacterium | reverse complement strand
GATCCCCGGAGAGCCGACCGTTGCCCGAGCACCGTCCCCACGTCCACCTGCGGCCCGAACAGGGCTGGACCAACGACCCGACCGGGCCCATCCGCTGGCGGGAACGGACCCACCTGTTCCACCAGTACAACCCCGACGGCGGCTACTGGGATCGACCCCACTGGGGGCACCTGGTCAGCGACGACCTGGTGCGTTGGCGGCGGCGGCCCATCGCCCTGTCACCGACCCCAGGCGGGCCCGATGCCGAAGGGTGCTTCTCCGGCTGTGTCGTCATCGACGGCGACGAGGCCGTGATGGCCTACACCGGTGTGGTCGGTCCGAACGTGCAGGGACAGCCCCAGGTGACCTGCCTGGCGCGCAGCTGTGATGCGCTGCTGGACCACTGGGTCAAGGACCCTGCCAACCCGGTGACGACCGGGCCCGACGATCGCCGGCTGCTCGGCTTCCGCGACCCGTTCCTGTGGCAGGACGACGACGGCCGGTGGTGGCAGGCGGTCGGTGCGGGCAGCCGGGAGGCCGGCGGCGTGGTCCTGCTGTACTCCTCGCGCGACCTCCACCGGTGGGAGGCCCACGGACCCCTGCTGGCCAAGGCGGACCTCGACGCGCTCGATCCAACGGTGTGGACGGGCTCGATGTGGGAGTGCCCGGTGCTGCTGCGCGGTCGGGACGGCGACGCGCTGCTGCTGTCCATCCACGGCGTCGTGGACACCCACTACCCGTTGGCCGTGATCGGCCGGCTGGACGGCGAGCGCTTCGTTGCCTCGCACCTGCAGCGCCTGGACCTCGGACCGGATCTGTACGCCCCCTGCCTGCTCCAGGAGGCGGACGGCACGGCCATCAGCTGGGGATGGAGTTGGGAGGCGCGCACGCCAGAGGTCCAGCGCGACACCGGGTGGGCCGGGGTGTTGAGCGCACCGCGCCGGCTCGAGGTCGTCGATGGTCGGCTGCACGTCGCCCCGCTCGCCGAGCTGGCACAGCTGCGTGGACGGCAGCTGGACGTCCGCCCGACACCGACCCCACGTGGGTGGACCGCCGCCGGCATCGATGCCGACGTGGCCGATCTCGAGCTCACCCTCGGGCCTGCGGTCGACCGCATCGACCTCGAGCTGCGGCGTTCGCCCGACGGTGAGGAGGTGACCACCCTCACGCTCGACCGTGCCCGCGGCGAGGTGTGGCTGGACCGTGACCATGCGAGCCGGGATCCAGCGGCGCGTGGCGGTCGGTACGGCGGATCGCCCGATCCGGCCACGCCGATCGACCGGGTCCGGATCCTGTTGGACCGCTCGATCGTCGAGGTGTTCGTCGACGATCGGGTCGCGCTGACCGCCCGCATCTACCCCACCCGTGAGGACAGCACCGGCGTCGCGGTGGTGGGTACGCCGAGCAGCGTCGCCGACGTCGAACTGCGCGCGTGGAACCTCACCTCCATCTGGACCGACGAGGAGCATCCTGTGCGGGAACAAGCTGCCACACCGTTCGAGGACCACTGAAGCCCGAGCCCGTGCCGAGCACGTGGAGGTGGAGATGACCGATCGGCCGGTGCCTGACAGGGCCACGTGGCGACGGCTGCCCTCACACCTGGCCTGGCTGGACGCCGAGTTCCGCCGCCTGCTCGCCTTCTCGCCGGAACCGCGGCATCCGCAGGGCGGCTTCGCCATGCTCGATGCCGATGGACACGCGCAGCCGCAGGAGCCGGTCCACACCTGGATCACGGGTCGGATGACGCACGTCCACGCTCTCGCGTACCTGTGCGGCATCCCCGGGTCGGGACCGCTGATCGACCACGGCGTGGCCGCGTTGAGCGACCTCCTGCGAGATACCGAGGACGGCGGGTGGTACGCCGCGGTGTCCAGCGAGGGTGCGCCCGACACGACCAAGGACGCCTACCAGCACGCGTTCGTCGTGCTCGGCGCCAGCAGCGCCGCCGCCGCCGGACGAGGTGGCGCCGGCGCTCTGCTCGAGGAGGCGCTGGATGTCTACGAGCGGTTCTGGGACGGGGACGCCGGGCTGCTCGTCGAGTCCTACGACCGGAGCTGGCAGAGGTGCGAGGCCTACCGCGGCGCGAACAGCAACATGCACGCCGTCGAGGCCTGCCTCGCCGCTGGTGACGTCACCGGCGATGCGCGCTGGCACGAACGCGCGCTACGCATCGCCACGTTCCTGATCGACGGGGTGGCCCGGGCGCACCGGTGGCGCCTGGTGGAGCACTTCGACCCCGACTGGCAGCCGATGCTCGAGTACCACCGCGACGAGCCCACGCACCCCTTCCGGCCCTACGGCACGACCGTGGGTCACTGGCTCGAGTGGGCACGCCTGCTGCTCCAGCTCGAGGCGTCGCTGCCGGCACCACCGCCGTGGCTGCTCGAGGCGGCAACGGAGCTCTTCACCGCTGCCACCTCCGTCGGGTGGGCCGCCGACGGTCGGCCCGGCTTCGTCTACACCCTCGACTGGGAGGATGAGCCGGTCGTCACCGCCCGGATGCACTGGGTGATCATCGAGGCGATCGCCGCCGCCGCGGTCCTCCACGAGCGCACCGGCGAGCCCGGGTACGAGGGGTGGTACCGGACGTTCTGGGACCAGGCCGCCACCGCCTTCATCGACCGGGAGCGCGGCAGCTGGCACCACGAGCTCGCCCCCGACCTGACCCCGGCGACGGGCACGTGGGCCGGCAAACCCGACCTCTACCACGCGGTCCAGGCCACCCTGCTCCCCCCGTTGGCCATCGCCCCGTCTCTGGCCACCCAACTCGCGAGCGGGACCAGGTCCGCTCCCGATCGCGAGCATGCCGGCGGTGGAAGGTGACGCCGGATGACCGCTCTGCCCCGGCTGGATGCCGGGGCAGAGCACCTGGTTCCACCGCTCCGATGTCCGGCGGGGCCGGAGTGGTCAGGACGCGAAGTCGAACACCAGCCGACCCGAGATCTCCCCTTCCTCGACGGCGTCGAAGTCCTCGTTGACCGTGGAAAGATCACGGGTCGCGTACTCGACCGTGGTCCTGCCCTGCGCGTGCAGGTCGAAGACCTCCTGGAGGTCGTTGCGGGTCCCCACGATCGACCCGCGGACGGTGATGCCCTTCAGCACCGTCTCGAAGATCGGCAACGTCATGTCGTTGTCGGCCGGCAGCGCGACCATCGCAAGGGTGCCGCCGCGCTTGAGCGAGGCGAACGCCTGCTCGAAGGCCCGTGGTGACACGGCGAGGCAGATCGCCTGATCGGCGCCCCCCAGACCCTGGATCACCTCGACCGGGTCCTGCTCACGGGCGTTGACCGTGTACGTCGCCCCGAGCCGGCGGGCGAGGTCGAGCTTGTCCTCGAGCAGGTCGACGGCAACGACGGTGCCTCCCGCGATCTGCGCGTACTGCATCGCGAGGTGGCCGAGACCCCCGATCCCGAACACCGCGACCAGGTCCGAGGGTGCGGTACCGGCCACCTTGACGGCCTTGTAGGTGGTCACGCCGGCGCAGGTCAACGGGGCGGCCTCCAGCGGGTCGACGCTGTCCGGCACGATCCCGACGTAGCGACTGTCGGCGAGCGCGTACTCGGCGTAGGCGCCGTCCACGGAGTACCCGGCGTTCTCCTGGGATTCGCACAGCGTCTCCCAGCCTGCCACACAGTGCTCACAGGACCCGCATGCCGCGGCGAGCCACGGGATCGCCACCCGGTCGCCCTCCGACACCCGGCTGACCTCCGGGCCCACGGCCTCGACGGTCCCGACGCCCTCGTGCCCGGGGACGAACGGCGGGTTCGGCTTCACCGGCCAGTCCCCGCGCCAGGCATGGATGTCGGTGTGACACAACCCGGACGCCTCCATCCGCACCAGGACCTCGTGTGGCCCCGGGGTCGGGACCGGCCGATCCTCGATCTTCAACGGTTCACCGAACGCCTTCACGACTGCTGCTCTCATGACGTCTCTCCCCATCGTCATCGTTGGCACCGATCGACGTTTCCGTCGCTCCCATCGGTCCGACGATGCTGAACGGATTGCCCCCTGCTGTCAACACCGGAGGTGACGTGGACGGCCGGGCTCTGACCGTCCACGTGCCGACCGTCACGCTGGAGGGGGGTCGCGTGGCCGCGAGCCCACCACGTCAGTCTCCGGCGGCCCATGACACCGGTGATAGCCGGTCCGGCGGCGCCGATCCGAGCTCAGCCGGTGTGGCCGCGAGCAGTTCGCGGGTCGCCACGGCGGTCGGTGCCGCGATGACCCGATCGGCGGGACCGTGTTCGACCAGAGCGCCGTCGTCGAGGACGGCGAGTCGGTCACAGACGTGCGCGGCCTCGGCGATGTCGTGGGTCACCAGCAGGACGGCGACCCCGTCGTCGCACAACGAGCGCAGCGTGGTGGCGATACCGGCGCGGATGGACACGTCCAGCATCGAGGTGGGCTCGTCGGCCAGGACCACGGCCGGCTCGGTCACCAGAGCACGGGCGAGCGCGACCCGCTGGCGCTGTCCGCCGGACAACTCCGCGGGGATCCTGGCCAGGAAGTCCGACGTCGAGGGCAGCCCGGCGCGGTCGAGTGCCACGCCGACCCGAGCGGTGTCCGGCTGCGCGCCGACGACGCGCAGCGGCTCGGCGACGAGCCGCTCGACGCTCCAGGCGGGGTGGAGGGTGTCGAACGGATCCTGCCCGACGAAGCCGATCCGGCGTCGCAGGGCCCTGAGCGCCTTCGGCGACAGGGCCGCGGGATCCTGCCCGTCGACCGTGACCTGGCCCCCACTGGGTGGCTGCAGGCCGAGCACGCACCGCAGGAGGGTCGACTTGCCCGAACCACTGCGCCCGAGCAGCCCGAGCGCCTCGCCCCGGTGCAGCGCGACCGAGATCCCGCGCAGCGCGGCGACCTCGTGCCGCCGACGCATCCGGAACGTCACCGACAACTCGTCGACCTGCACCAGCGGTACGCCAGCCCCCGGACGGTCGGATGCGGCCGGCAGCGGCGGCAACACGGGGAAGCCCTGGCCGGTGTCCGCCGTCCGATCGCGTCCCGGGTCCCACAGGTGGCAGGCGACCTGGCCATCGTCGACCGGCCGCAGCTCGGGGGCATCGAGGTGGCACCGCTCGAGCACGTGCGGACACCGGGGGTGGAAGGCGCAGCCACGAGGCGGTGCCGCGGGATCCGGGGTCGGGCCCGGGATCTGGGCCCAGGCGCGGTCCAACCGAGGGCTGGCCGCCAACAAGCCGGCGCTGTAGGGGTGACGGGGTGCGGCTACCAGCTGGCCGGTCGGGCCCCGCTCGACGACCTCGCCGGCGTACATGACCGCGAGGTCGTCGCAGCGTGGAGCGATGGCGGGCAGATCGTGGCTGACCAGGATCAGCGCGGCCCCGCTGTCACGTGCCAGCCCGGCGAGGAGATCGAGGATCTGGGTCTGCACGACCTGGTCGAGGCCGGTGGTCGGCTCATCGGCCACGATCAGGTCGGGTCGGGCGGCCAGCGTCATGGCGATCACCACACGCTGGCGCATCCCACCGGAGAACTCGTGGGGGAAGTCCCGGGCCCGTCTGGCCGGGAGGCCGACCCGCTCCAGCCAGCCGGGGGCCTCTGTCCGGGCCTCGGACCGAGACCGTCCCCGGTGGAGCACCAGCGTCTCGGCGATCTGCGCGCCGACGCGGTGGACCGGGTTGAGCCCGCTCATCGCGCCCTGCGGGACGAAGCCGATGCGGCGGCCTCGGACCCGGCCCCACACCTGCTCGGAGGCGCCGAGCAGATCCTGGCCATCGAGACGCAGCGAGCCCTCGGTCCTCGCGTTGGCCGGTAGCAGACCCAACACGGTGCGCACCAGGGTCGACTTCCCGCAGCCCGATTCGCCGACCACACCGAGGGTGCGACCGGCGAGGAGGTCGAGGTCGACGCCACGCACCGCCTGCACCTCCCGGTCGGGGAGCCGGTAGGTGACCTCGAGGTCGCCGAGCTCAAGCAGCACGGCCACGCCCTCCTGCCAGGGCCGGGTTCAGCCGCTCCTCCCAGGCGAGCCCGATGAGCCCGAGTCCCACGACGATGCTCGCGATCGCGATCCCTGGCGGCAGCACCCACCACAGCCACGCGTCGGTGAGCACCGCCGCACGGACGTTGGCCCAGTAGAGCATCGTGCCCCAGCTGGCCCGCTGCGGGTCGCCGAGCCCCAGGAAGGACAACGATGCCTCGAGCAGGATGGCGCCCATGGCGGCCCGGACCACCAGCGGGACCAGCAGCGGCGCGACGGAGAAGGACAGATGCCGGGTCAAGAGCCACCAGGTGCCGGCTCCAAGGGTGGTCGCTGCCTGGACGTGCCCCCGCCCGGAGGCCGCCAGTACCGCAGCGCGGACCAGCCGTGCGGGTCGGGCCCAGCTCAGCGCGGAGATCAGCAGGATCTGGGTGGTGAGCCCGCGACCGAGGAAGGCTGCCGCGACCACCAGCAGCGGCAGGAAGGGCAGGGACAACACGACGTCGACGGTGCGCATCGCGATCGTGTCTACGGCACCCCGCAGCAGACCCGCGATGCCACCGACCAGCGTGCCGATGGCGATCGACAGCAGGGCGACGCCGGCCCCGATCGCCAGCGAGGTCCGGGCACCGAGGACCAACTGGCTGTAGAGGTCGCGACCCACGTCGTCGGTCCCCAGCAGATGGACCGCATCGGGAGGCTGGTAGGGGATCCCGGCCCGCTCGGTCGCGGTGAAGGGCGCCAGCCAGTCACCGGCGAGGACGACGAGGAGGAAGGCCCCGACGATGACCACGCCCGCGATCGCCGCCGGCCCCGACCGACGCGAGGTGCGCAGCGCCGTGCGTAGCCGACCGTCGGCACCCCTGCTCACTGGGTCACCTCCACCGGATGGCGGACGCGCGGGTCCAGGAGCGGGTAGGTGAGGTCGGCGAGCAGGTTCGCGGCGATCACGGTCACGGTCAGGAGCAGGAACGCGCCCTGCATGACGGGGAAGTCGCGGGCGAGCACCGCCTCGAACAGCAAACGGCCGACGCCGGGGTAGCTGAAAACGGTCTCCACCACGACCGCTCCCCCGATCAGCCAGCCCATCTCCATCAACACCAGGGTGTGGACCGGGAGCGCAGCGGTCCGCAGCGCGTGGCGGCCGAGCAGCCGCCGTCGGGGCACCCCCTTGGCGCGGGCGACGAACAGCGGCTCACTGCCGAGCACCGACAGCATCGACGACCGTGTGACGAGCGCGGTCTGGGCGAAGCCGGCCAGGGTCAACGTCGTGACGGGCAACACCAGGTGGGCGAGGACGTCGCCGAGGCCACCGGGTCCGCCGGGGGTCACCGCGCCGAAGGTGGGTAGCCACCCGAGCTGCACGCCGAAGCCGGCGATCAGCAGCATGCCGATCCAGAACGGCGGGGCGGCGTCGATGGCGAGCACGCCGATGATCGTGCCGGTGTCACGCCGTCGTTCGCGCCGTCCCGCGGCCCAGGCGCCGACCGCGACACCGACCACGGTGGTGAGCACCAGGCTGGAGCCCACCAGGAGCAGGGTCCAGGGCAGCCGTGCCAGCAGCCGTTCGCTGACCGGTCGCCGGTCCACGAAGGAGGTCCCGAGATCGCCCGTGGCGACACCGGCGAGGTAGCGGCCGAACTGCTCGGGCAGGGGACGATCCAGGTCGTACTCGGCGAGCAGCTGCTCACGCTCCTCCGCGCCGAGCAGCCCGACGTCCTCCCCCCCGAGGGTGGCCAGCGGCCCGCCCGGCATCGCCCGTGGCAACGCGAAGTTCAACCCCACGGCCAGCAGGAGCACCAGCAGGTACTGCCCGACGCGCAAGCTCAGCCGCCGTGTCGTCATACCACGTCGACGAACGACAGCTTCGACAGGATGCCCTGCCCGTCCTGGAACACCCAGCCGTCGTAGCTGGCCGGTCGATAGCCGAAGATCTCGTCGGCGTAGTAGAGCGTGACGAAGGGGCGGGCGTCGGCCAGCGCAGCCTGGAGCTCCTGGGCGGCGGCCTGTCGCTGCTCAGCATCCTCGGCGGCCTGGACCGCATCCGCAGCGGCGTCGACGGCCGCGTCGTCGAGACCCCCGATGTTGAGCGAGCCGATCGCCGGGTCGCTGTGTCCCAGCGCCGCGATCCGGCCCGCGTCGAGCATGACCGGCGCAGACCAACCCCACATGGACAGGTCGAAGTCACGGCCCTGAGAGACGTCGAACCCGGGCCAGACCTGGTCGTCGACCGTCGCCGCCTCCTGCGGACTGATCAGGACCTCGATGCCGACCTCGGCCAAGAGCTCCTGGAGCAGCTCCGCCGCCCGGATCCGCGGCGGGTTGTCGGCGTACACCAGCAGCTCGAAGGACAGCGGCTCACCGTCGAGGGCACGGACCCCGTCCACGCCTGGGGCGGCGCCGATGTCGTCGAGCAGGTCGTTCGCGGCCCCCGGGTCGAAGGTGTGCGTCAACGAGGTGTCGGCCAGCGGACTGTCGGGGTGCACGAAGCCCGGATTGGGGGCCGTGCCGGTACCGAGCAGGACCACCTCGAGCAACTCCGACGGGTCGATGGCCAGCCCGATCGCCTGGCGGACCTCGGTGCGATCGAGCACCAGCCGTTCGGTGTTGATCTGGAGCAGGGTCGAGGCGAAGCCGGAGCCGCGTGCGACCGCGAGGTCGTCCGCCGCCTCGAACTGCTCGACCAGCTGCGGTTCGAGCTGGATCGCCGACATGTCGAGCTCGCCGCTGCGCAACGCGGCGAAGGCGGTGCTGGGGTCGGCGAACACCGCGATGTTCAGCACCTCGACCCGTGGGGGCCCGGCGAAGTAGTCCGCGTTGGCGTCGAGCCGGTACCGCTGGTCCTGCTCGTACTCCGTCAGGCGGTAGGGCCCGGTTCCCACCGCGTGGTCGGAGGTCGCCGCTTCGGGCTCGTCGATCGACGACCAGATGTGCTCCGGCAGCATGGGCATGTCGGCCAGCGGACGAACCGCGAACTCCGGGTCCGGCGCGTCAAGCTCCACGGTCACCGCGAGGTCGTCCACGACGGTGACGTCGACGACGCCGGCGACCGCGTTGGTCCAGCGCGACTGGGTGAACCGGGTGACGTAGTCGAAGGTGAACGCGACATCGTCGGCCGTGAACGGCTCACCGTCGTGCCAGGTCACGCCCTCGCGCAGCGTCAGGGTCCAGGTCGTGCCCGCGTCGTCGACGCTCCAGTCGGCCGCCAGCAGTGGCTGCGGCTCGTTCGACGCATCGAGCACGAGCAGCGTGTCCCACACCAATCCCAGCAGGTTCCAGCCCGGGTAGCCCGTGCGGTAGGTGTAGGGGGTCAGGGAGCCCTCGTCACCGCCGATCGCGATCGTCAGCGCCACAGGGCTCGCGGCGTCGGTGGCCGCGCCGCCCTCCTGGGCGTCGGCCTCCTCGGCGTTCCTCTGCCCCACTTCGGTGTCCGATCCCTCGGGGGCGTCGGCGCCGCCAGCCGGGTCGTCGGCGACCGACGAACACGCGGCGGCGAGGGCGATGGCCACCAGCAACAGCGGCAGGTTGCTTCGGCTACGACGCGCACGCACGGCAGACCTCCGTCGGGGCACGGCACATACTATCGCGAACCTCTCGCAACAAGAAGGGCGATCCGGAGCCCGACGAGCACGGCGGCGGAGCGACGCCCGACGGCACGTGAAGGCCGGCGGTAGCCTGCCAGCTGCCGGCATGACGGCAGCGGTCCTGCTCGCCGCCACGGGGCGAGGTGGCTGCCGTCGGTAGGCTCCCGAGCACCGTCACGGGTAGCGATCGCGAGGCCTCGGAACGCACAGAGGCGCACGCGCAGCTACGCGCCACAGTCCCGCCCCCGTAGCTCAGTGGATAGAGCGTCGGTTTCCTAAACCGTGCGTCGCAGGTTCGATTCCTGCCGGGGGCGCCCGAGCCCCCGCGCCCGCTCACCACACCGCAGCAGGCGCGGCCGAGGGGGGACGGTGGCAACGTGGAACCGATGAGCGACGCACAGCGCCGGGCCTTCCTGGCCGCGGGCGCCCCGACCGCCAACCTCGCCACGGTGCGGGCGGACGGCCGGCCCCATGTCGCCCCGATCTGGTTCCAGCCCGACGGCGACGACCTGGTGTTCACCACCTGGCACGACAGCGTGAAGGGGCGCAACCTGGGGCGGGATCCGCGGGCCGCCGTCAGCGTGGACGATCCCGCCTTCCCCTTCGCCTTCGTCGTCCTCGAGGGCCACTGCGCGATCAGTGACGATCCGGACGAGCTCGCCCGATGGTCGCACCGCATCGCGGCGCGGTACGTCCCCGCAGCCCGGGCAGCGGAGTTCGGCGCTCGCAACGCCGTCCCCGGTGAGCTCCTCGTGCGCCTCGCACCGACCCGGATCACCGCGCGACGCGGTGTGGCCGACTGACTACCGTGGCGGCAACGGCCTCACGCCCAGCCAGACCGCGGGAACACCCCCTGAGCCATCGGCGTTGCACCCGACGGTCGCA
>JAWLDJ010000082.1:0-10437 GCA_041686695.1 Nitriliruptoraceae bacterium | reverse complement strand
GCAGCCGAGGCAAACCGCACCCAGCCGACGGAGCTACGCGCGCCCGGCTGCGACCGGGTGCAACCAGCCCCGGCAGCCGAGGCAAACCGCACCCAGCCGGCCGAGGTGCGCGCCACCGGCCAGACCCGGGTGCAGCCAGCCTGCGAGCACGTCTCCGCAGCGCCCTGGGACGCACTGCCGCGACGAAGCGGCCGATGCGTCGAGTTGGCATGGGGCGTGGTCGGCCCGACAGCTGCTCACCGCCCGCGACCCCGGAGCACGGAACGAAGGCTTCTGTGCTACTGCGGGCGATCGGCGGTGCGCACGGGGTGCCCGGCATCCTCCAGAGCCGCGATGCCGGCGGCCAGGTGCTCGTCGCGCAGCAGGAGCCAGTCGGTGTCGAAGGTCGAGACCACGAAGATCGGGACCTCGGCCGCCGCCAAGGGTGCCGCCAGCGAGGCGAGCACGCCGGTCAGCGAGAAGGGCAGCGGTCCCACCACCGACAACGCCCGCCAGCCACCCTCGGAACGGACGTCGGTCGGGACGAGCTCCTCCGCCACCACGATCGACAGCTCGGCAGGCGTCCGGGTGACGGATAGCAGCTCGCCTGTTCCCACCTCGGCCCACCCGGGGATGGCATCGTCGGGCCCGAGCCGGCAGATCGCCGAGCGCGTCATCGACAGCTCGAGTTCCACTTGGCACCTCGCCGGCGGCCGTCACGGTGAGCAGCGACCGCAGCCTACGACGGAACCGGACACGGCCGGCGCCAGGACACGACCGACCACTAGGTCACGAGGCGGGTCAACTCGGGACGTTTCGCGCTGACTCCGTCGCCGCTGGACACGCCGCGCAGCCGCCGACCGATCCACGGAGCGAGGTAGCGGACGACCCAGCGCAGGTCGGCGGCGACCCGCCGGTGAACAGGTGGACGCCCGGTCGCGAGCAGGTGCTGACGCCACCATCCGGCTTCCCCACCGAGCCGGTCCTGATCGGTCACCCCCAGCGCCTCGAGGACCGCCGCGGCGACCCGGACGTGCCCCGCTGGCGCGAGGTGGAGCCGGTCCTCGTGCCACAGCCGACGGTCGTGGAACGCCCGCTCCAGAGCGACGTCGACGAGGAGCGCGCCGTGCCGTGCCGCTGTCGCACGCACCTCGGCGTTGAAGGCACCGAAACGGCTCGCGAGCCGATCCGCGAAGCGACTGGTCCCGCCCGCTCGCTCGATGGCCGTGAACAGCACGACCGTGCTCCCGAGAGCGGTGAGCTGCGCGACGGCCTCGTCGTAGCGTGCCGCCAGCCCGGCCAGGTCCATCCCCGGACGCAGCACGTCGTTCGGACCGGCGTGGAAGGACACGAGGTCGGGCCGCAGTTCGAGGGCAACCGGCAGCTGCTCGGCCAGCACCTGGTCCAGCAGTCGACCGCGGATCGCCAGGTTGCCGTAGACCAGCCCCGGCCGTTCCGCCTCAAGCCCCGCCGCCACACGATCAGCCCAGCCGAGGTGGCGACCATCGAGGCCGAGCTCGTCCTCCATCCCCTCGGTGAAGGAGTCTCCGAGTGCCAGGAAGCTCGAAACCTCGACCACCGACCCATCTCCTGCCGTCTCGCTCGTCGCCGCTGCAGCTCACCGGCGACGTACACGGTAGGCCAGCAGCGTGAGAGGACACCACGCACGACAGGCTGACCGGGCTCGGCGGCCACCCGGATCTCGACGCCGGGCGGGACAGGGGCCGGACCCTGCGTGCCGAACGGCCGTAGTGTGACGTGGCGAAGGTTGGTGGACGGCTGTAGTCCTGGTGGTGATCGACGGCAACCATCCGGAGCTGCCATGACATCGACCCCATCGAGCGATGGACCACCGGCCAGGACTGCGTCACACGCGCCCACCACCGATCCCTCCCCCACCTCGTGGGGCGACGCCGACGGCCGCGGCGTGCTCCTGGACCTCGACGGGACACTCGTCGACTCCGTCTACCAGCACGTCCTGGCCTGGTACGAGGCGTTCCACAGCCACGGTCTGCACGTGCACGCGGCCGCGATCCACGCGGGGATCGGGCTGGGCAGTGATCGCTTGATCCCGTGGTTGGTGGGTGAGGTGGAGGACCCGGAGGGGCTGGCAGACGCTCACCTCACGCGTTTCCTCGAGCACGCTGACGACCTCAGCCCGACACCCGGAGCGTGCGAACTCCTCGAGGACCTCGAGCGACGGGCCGTCCCTCACCTGGTCGCCACCTCATCGGGGACGCTGACGAGAGGGGCGCTGCTGTCCGCCCTCGGTCGTGAGGACCTGCAGGTGATCGACGCGAGCGACGTCACCTCTTCGAAACCGGCCCCCGACCTCCTCGCATCCGGCGCGGCGGAGCTGTCGTTGCCACCCGAGCGGCTCACGATGGTGGGGGACGCACCCTGGGACGCCCGTTCGGCGCGGCGACTCGGGATGGAGGCCATCGGTGTGCGCACCGGGGGCTTCACCGAGCAGGTCCTCCGGGAGGCGGGCGCCACCTGGGTGGTGGCGACGCCACGCGAGCTGATGGGGACCCTGTGACCGCGTGATCGTGCTGGTCCGTGCCGAGGCCGCCGCTGAGCGACGTCGGCTACGCCTCTGCCAGTGCCGCGGCGATCGTCGGTGCCAGCTCGTGCAGGTCGCTGGCCGCGACCGGGTCGGCCCAGACGTCGCCCTGCCGCGCCAATCGACGCGGTAGCGAGGTGATGGTCCACCGCTGCGGCTGGGTACGCCCCAGCTCACTCCAGTCCATCGGGGTCGCGACCGGCGCCGATGGGCGCGCGCGCACGCTGTACGGGGCGATCGCCGTCTGCGCCGGGGAGTTGCGGAACCAGTCGATCAGGACACGTCCGGTGCGCCGCGCGCGACGGTGCTCGACCGTCAGCTCCCCGGGGTGTCGTCGCGCCGTGATCGTGGCGACCGCTTTCGCGACATCGCGCGCCAGGGCTTGGGTGGCGGCCCCGTTCAGCGGGACGTGCACGTGGAAGCCGGCGGAGCCGGTCGTCTTCAACCGCGACGCCATGCCCAGCTCGTCCAGCACCGCCTGGACCCGACGGGTGGCGCGGCGCACGACCGGCGGTTCCGCCCCCGGCGGGGGGTCGAGATCGACGACCAGTTCCCGAGGATGATCCGGCTCCTGGACCGGAGCCGGGCCGATGTGCAGCTCGATGGCGGCCAGGTTCGCGAGGTAGACCAGGGTCGCCACCCCGTCCACCACGACGTGCTCGATGCGCTCGCCGGCCGACCCACGAGGGATCGAGGCACGCTGCACCCATGACGGCAGCCCAGGCGGAGGGTGCTTCTGGAACCACCCGTCACCGTCGATGCCGTCCGGGTACCGCCGCAGGGTCAGCGGGCGGTCCGCGACCAGCGGCAGCATCACCTCGGCGCAGGTCAGCTGATGCGCCACCAGCTGCCGTTTGGTGATCCCGGCGGCGGGAAAGAGCACCTTGTCGGGGTTGGTGACCCGCAGCTCACGGCCGTCGACCCGCACCACCGTGGGCGCCGGTTGCGTGGTCACGCGACATCGGCCTGCTCGTCCTGGTGCTGCAACGCCTCGATCAGCTCCGCCTTCGAGAGCGAGGAGCGCCCGGGGACGTCGCGCTCGCGGGCGAGTTCGTAGAGCTCGGACTTGGTCATGGACCCGTAGTCGGAGGATGGACGGCTCCCCTCCGAGCCCGACCGTGCCCGCTGGAGGCTCTGTTCCAACGCGGCCATCAGATCGACCACGTTGCCCTGGT
Organism: Nitriliruptoraceae bacterium; assembly: GCA_041686695.1. Taxonomy (GTDB): domain Bacteria; phylum Actinomycetota; class Nitriliruptoria; order Nitriliruptorales; family Nitriliruptoraceae; genus T1Sed10-7. The sequence goes on along the minus strand of JAWLDJ010000082.1, from coordinate 6,720 downwards.
CGGGCCGGCCCGTGTCCACCTCGACCGTCCGGCCCTCCGCCTTGCCCTCGAGGTAGTCCAGGATCTCGGCGCGGTGTCGGTCGGGGAACGCCTCGGGATCGAAGTCGGTGCGCATGGAGCCGATGAGCTGCTCGGCCATCGCCAGCTCCTGCTCGGACGGTGCCTGCCCACGCTCGAGATCCAGGTCCAGGTCCGCCGGTTCCATGACCTCGGCAGCGTGGTGCATCGTCGAGAGGACCAGGATCCCGTCCCGCGACCGGATGGCGGCCAGGTACTCACGGTTGCGCATCACGAACGTCGCGACCGCGACCTGGTCGGTGCGGCCCATGGCCTCCGTCAGCAGCTGGTACGGACGACGGGCCACCTCGCCGTCGGGAGCCAGGTAGTACGCCCGGTCGTAGAAGACGGGGTCGATGTCACGCTGCTCGACGTAGGCATGGATGCGGATCAGCCGGGACGCCTCGGGGCGCAGGTCCTCGAGCTCCTCGGGTTCGACCACGACGAACCGGCCGTCCTCGAGCTCGTAACCCTTGACGATGTCGCTGTTGTCGACCTCCTCCCCCGTGGAGGCATCGACGAGCCGTTGCCGGACAGGTGCCTGCGTCTGCCGGCTGAGCTGTCGGAAACGCACCGTCTGCGGCCGCACTGCCGTGTACAGCTCGACGGGCACGGTGACGAGCCCGAAGCTGACCGCGCCACTCCACGTCGGTCGTGCCATGCGCCTGCCTCTCCGGCGGAAGCCACCATCGTGCAGCGCGAACCAGCCGGGACCGTGGCCGTTCTCCCACCGTCCTCGCCGCATCAGCGCCCGCACACCACCGGCAGCGGCCGCCGTCTGGCGCCACGATCCGCGGGAACCACTCGCAACGTGGCCCGTCGGTCAGGGTGGCTGGTCGTCGGTGCCGGTACGGCCGTCATCCCCCGGCCGGATCGGCGACCACGGAGAGGAAGCGCGGCTGGCGCAACCTGTCACCCTCAGTCCGACCGAGGTACTCCACCACAACGACCAGGACAGGTTCGACCCAGCGAACACCGGGCTCGTCGGGAGGGTCGACGAAGGGGGGCTGCGCGCGGCCGATCTGATCGAAGAACCCCTCGAGAGCCTGGCGGTGGCGGGCGTCGAAGCCACTGCCGACCTTGCCGGCGTAGCGCAGGCCGGTGGGCGTCTCGCGGCCCAGCAGCAGGGCGCCGAAGCCGCTGCGGCGGCCCGCGGTCCAGCCTCCGACGACGAACTCCTCCCGTGACAGGCACGGGAGCTTGCGCCAGGCACGGGAGCGCCCACCGCGGTAGGCCGCGGTGGGTCGCTTGGCGATCAGTCCCTCCCACCCTCGCTCGCACGCCTCGGCCAGGAGCGGATCCTGACGATCATGGGCAGCGACCTGATGCGCCGTGGGACGCAGCGGACCATCGAACGCCAACGCACCCTCGAGCAGGGGCTTGCGTGCACTGAGCGGCAACGGTCGCAGATCCCGGCCGGCGAACCAGAGCAGGTCGAAGACGTACAGCCACACCCCCGTCTCGACGGGTCCCCGCCGGGCGAGCAGTTGCTGCAGGCGCGGGAAGGAGGTCACCCCGTCCTCGAAGGTGACGAGTTCGCCGTCCGCGATCAGATCAGCGCAGGCCTGCTGTCCGACCGCCGTGGCGAGACGTGGCAGGCGTTCCGCGTAGGGCACACCGCGGCGGCTCTGCAGCCGCGCCAGACCACCCTCGACGTGGACCAGGCAACGGATCCCGTCGAGCTTGCGCTCGAAGTACCAGGTCCCGACCTCCAACCGCTCACCCGCCGTCGCCAGCTGCGGGCTGACCTCGCGGGGCTGCGCCGCTCCCCCGATCCGCGACCCGGACCTGGCTCGCTCGCTCACGCGATGACCGCCTCCGATGGTGGACGTCGAGCTTAGGTGGCTCATGCTCCCACGGAGGCGGTACCGACCTCGACCAGGTCACGTGGTGATCGGTGGGATGGCGCCCCCCCGCCACCCGGGGCTGCGGCCGGCCACCGTGCAGGCAACGTCAGGCGGTCGCCCAGCACCACGCCCGGGTCCAGGCGACCCGGTCCATCGTCGGTGGTCGATGCACTCGCAGGCGCCGTACGTTGCCCAACGTGCAGGTGGAAGAGACGAGCGTCGCGAATCAGCCACCACCGCTGACGCGGAGGGACATCGCAATGGCAGCAGCGTCATCACCGACCATGGTCGGCAGCTTCGCATCACAGCAGGACGCCGAGGTCGCCCGGGAGCGGCTCGAAGGTGCCGGCATCTCGCCCGTCACCATCGAGCAGGTGGATCAGGACGTCTGGCTGGTCCACGCCCCGGTCGAGAGCAGGACGGAGGCGCTCGCAGAGCTGCAGCTTCTGGAACAGCGACGCCGAGGGCCGGCGATCTAGCCGCTGCGTGCCACCGCATCGCGCCCCAGGACCCACAGCGACACCAGCACGTACCAGGCATCCGCGAGCGTGTTGAAGACGCGCTGCTGGAGGCCGGCAGCGGCGGGAACGAGGCCAGCGGCGTAGAGGCCGAACAGCAGGGCCGCCCCACCACCGATGGCCAGGGACCAGGCCGCGAGCAGCGGCTCCGCGCGCCGCAGCCGCCAGGCGAACGCCAGCGGCGCCAGGGTCAACGCGGTGTAGCCCGTCCCGGCCATGATCGTGTGCCAGCGGTCGAAGGCGGTGGTCGCCGCTCCGGGACAACCCGGACTGCACGGAGCGGCGATGACCCCGAGCGTGCCGACACCGGCGAGGACCATCAGCAGCGGACCGAGCCGCCCCTCCCCCGGCAGCGCCCGGTGCAGCGCCGGCGCCAGCACCAGGAACGCGAGCCCCGACAGCGCCAGACCGGCGATGACCAGCCCTCGCGATGACCACGGCGCCCCGAGCTCGAAGAGCTCGCTGATCGCCTGCTGCCGCGGGTCGTAGCCATCGCGGAGCCATCCGGCCACCAGCCAACTGCCGACGTAGGACACGACCGCGAGCAGGCCGAACCACAGCGCTGCTCGCACCCACCTCGGGACTGGGAGCACCATCGCACCTTCAGCGATCGATCATGGGTCGGACCGGTCCCCACGCGGCGCGCGACCGTAGCGGCCGTCACGACGGGTGCATCGTCGGGCGGTGGCCGTCGGACCGGGCAACGACCACGGGCGACCGTAGGCTGGAACCCACAACGTCACGTCGCGAGAGCAGGTCGCATCGATGGCCGAACAGCCCGACCGCCCCCACCCGCCGGAACCCGACGACCCCACGTCCCTCGACCTCGAACCTGCCGGACCCGAGGAGGAGGGCGTCCCCGACGACGAGCCGGACGCCATGCAGCTCGAGGCGGCACGGCTGCTCGCCAACGAGGCTCGACCGGGCCTCCACGAGCAGGGCTTCGACGACGAGCAGATCCTGGCCTGGGCCACGACCTTCACGGCGCGGTTCGGCTCCGGCGACGTGGACCAGTTCCTCACGTGGATCGAGGAGCAGGAGCGGCAGCGCTGATGGCTGGACGGCGGGCGGCCCCGAGTGGGCGGCCCGAGGTGGTCTCGGTGCCGCGGACACCCACGCGCAGGGCACCCCCGGCGACCGCGTCCGAGGGCGTCCGCCCGCTCCTCAGTCCCAGTCGGGTGCGAAGCCGGGATCGATGTGGCGCTCGCCGCGCTCGAGACCGTCGATGCGGGCCATCTCCTCCTCGCTCAGCTCGAACCCGTCCACCTCGAAGTTGGAGCGGATGCGCTCGGGGGTCCCCGACTTTGGGACCGCCACGACGCCGGGACGCTGCAGCATCCAGCGCAGCGTGACCTGTGCCGGGGTCGCATCGTGGTCGGCCGCGATCGCCTGCAACGTCTCGTCGTCGACGACCGTCCCGCGCGCCAACGGCGAGTACGCGGTCAGGAACCCGTCACGCACCCGCAGTACCTCCTCGATCCTCGTGACGCCGAGGTAGGGATGGTGCTCGACCTGGTCGGTGACGATCGGGGCGAGCTCGTAGGCCCGTGCGAGCATCCGCGAGGGGAAGTTCGACACCCCGATGTGGCGGGTCAGACCGTCCTGCTGCAGGCTGGTCATCGCCTCCAACGTCTCGGCCAGCGGGGCGACGTCCTCAGCCGGCCAGTGGAGCAGCAGCAGGTCGACGTGGTCGGTGCCGAGTTCCCTCAGGCTGGTCTGGGTCGAGGTGCGCACGTCCTGTGCTGCGGCGTTGGAGGGTGCGATCTTGGTGGTGAGGAACACCTCGCTGCGATCGAGGCCGCTGTCGGCGACGGCGCGCCCCACCTGCGCCTCGTTGGCGTAGCCCTGCGCGGTGTCGACGTGGCGGTAGCCGGTCTCCAGCGCCACGAGCACCGAGCGGTAGGCGTCCTCACCGGCCAGCTGGAACGTCCCGAACCCCAGACGCGGGACCGCGGTGCCGTCGGCGAGGTGGATCGTGCTGACATCCATGGGAGCCTCCGTTTGCCGTGCGACGCACAGGCGTCCTGCGCCCACGATAGGTCGCGGCGCCACGGCGGCGCCGCTCGTGAGCCCGTCCGTTGGTCGGCAGCTGCGCGGCAGGCACCGCGCCCCTGCAGGGCCGACACCTCATCCACCAGCCGGCGGCGAACGCAACACACGTCCGCCTCGCCACGGTCGTTCGGGCTCCGCGGTGGGGACAGGTCCCCGCCCCGCGACCACCGCGGCCCTGCCGACCGCCTGCGGCCACCACTAGCGTACAGACACCACCGGTCGCGGCCCCAGGGCGAAGCGCCAGCGCCGCGCCTCTGCGACCCGCGACCGCGCGGCTGTCCCTCCCCTGCCACCAGCACCGCGTCCTCCACGCCGATCGCCGATCGAAGGCCACCCCGTGCCAGCCCCGACCTCACGGCTCAGCGACGACGACCTCCACCTGTTCGCCGAGGGCAGCCATCTGCGCCTGCACCACCACCTCGGCGCCCACCTCACCGAACTCGATGGCGTCCCCGGTGCGACCTTCGCCGTGTGGGCGCCTCACGCCGAGCACGTCGGCGTGATCGGCGATTTCAACGGCTGGGCGGCGACCGCCCACCCGCTCACCCCGCGGGCCGCCAGCGGGGTCTGGGAGGGGTTCGTACCTGGCGCGGCACACGGCGACGGCTACCGCTACGCCGTCACCACGATGGATGGCGAGGTGGTCGAGCACGCCGACCCCATGGCGATCCACACCGAGACCCCACCGGCGAATGCCTCCAAGCTGTGGCGGACCGAGTACACCTGGGGCGACGGCGCCTGGATGGCCGCCCGCGGCGACCGACAGCACCGCGAGGCACCCATCGCCATCTACGAGGTCCACCTGGGCTCCTGGCAGCGCGGCGAGGACGGACAACGGTTCCTCACCTACCGCGAGCTGGCCCCGCACCTGATCGCACATCTGCAGCGGACCGGCTTCACCCACGTCGAGTTCCTGCCGGTGATGGAGCACCCCTTCTACGGCTCGTGGGGCTACCAGACCAGCGGGTACTTCGCGCCGACGTCGAGGTACGGGACCCCCGAGGACCTGATGTGGCTGATCGACCAGCTGCACCAGGCGGGCATCGGCGTGCTCCTCGACTGGGTCCCGTCGCACTTCCCCGACGACTGGTGGGCGCTGGCCACCTTCGACGGCACGCATCTCTACGACCATCGGGACCCGCGCCGCGGTATCCACCCGGACTGGAACTCCGCGATGTTCAACTACGGACGTGGGGAGGTGCGCTCGTTCCTGCTCTCCTCGGCGATGTACTGGCTCGAACGCTTCCACGCCGACGGACTGCGCGTGGATGCCGTGTCGTCGATGCTCTACCTCGACTACTCGCGAGGCCCGGGTGAGTGGATCCCGAACGAGTACGGCGGCAACGAGCACCTGGAGGCGGTCAGCTTCCTGCGCCGCTGCAACGACGAGGTGGCTCGTCACCACCCGGGGGCGATCACCTTCGCGGAGGAGTCCACCTCCTGGGACGGGGTCACCCGCGCCACCCAGCAGGGTGGGCTCGGCTTCGACCACAAGTGGGACCTCGGCTGGATGCACGACATGCTGGGGTACTTCCGCACCGACCCCCTGTTCCGGGGTGGCAAGCAGGAGCAGCTCACGTTCCGTTCGGTCTACGCCACGCGCGAGTCGTTCTGCCTGCCGCTGTCCCACGACGAGGTGTCCCACGGCAAGGGCTCGATGCTCGAGAAGCTGCCCGGTGACCCATGGCAGCAGCGGGCCAACCTGCGGTTGCTGCTCGGCGCCCAGTTCACCTCGGCGGGCAAGAAGCTGGTGTTCATGGGCACCGAGTTCGGGGTCAAGGATGGGTGGGACGTTGAGTCACAGCTGGACTGGCCCCTGCTCGAGGACCCCCAGCATGCCGCCCTGCTCGACTACACGGCGGCGCTGAACGCCGCCTATCGCGAGCTCCCGGCCCTGCACATCGGCGACGCGCGGGAGGATGGCTTCGAGTGGATCGACGCCTCCGACCGCGAGCAGTCCGTGGTGTCGTTCCTGCGCCGGGCCCCCGGCCACGACGACGTGGTGGTGGTCTGGAACCTGACCCCGGTGACCCGCTCGCCCTACCGCATCGGCGTCCCGGCCGGCGGTGCCTGGCGTGAGGTCCTGAACTCCGACGAGGAACGCTTCGGTGGCAGCGGGGCGGTCAACGGTCGCGTCGTCGCCGACGACGTCGAGGTGGTGGGCCGCCCAGCCTCGCTGGACCTCACGCTCCCGCCGCTCGGTCTGGCGATCTTCGTACCCGAGCGCGGCTGACGGCCGACGTGGG
>JAWLDJ010000081.1:0-10675 GCA_041686695.1 Nitriliruptoraceae bacterium | reverse complement strand
GGGCCGTCCTGGCGGCAGAGCGAGCGCGACCACCTCAGCAAGCAGGGCACGGGCGTGCCCGTCCGCACGCTGCTGCGGTGGCTCGAGCAGGCCGGCTGACCGCACCCGGCCGGGAGCAGACCGGGTGCACGCCGTCGGCGGTGCTCAGGCCGTGCGGCTCACGAGGTGCCGCCGACGCTGGCGACGACCGGCCACCGGCTGCGCCGCAACAGCTCGTGGGTGATGCCGCTGACCGGCGGCGCCGTGGAGGGCCCCACCGGCGCGGCCAGCAGCAACGGCCCACCGATCTGCTCCGCCAGCTCGAGCAGCGCCAGCGGGACCGAGTCACCGTGCAGGCGCTTGGCCATTGCCGGGGTGCGGTGCTGGGCGAACCGGCTCACCAGACGGTCGGCGACCGCCCGCTCGTCCCAGCCGTCGCCGGCCGGCCCTGAGCCCGACCCGGCCGGCGCCGAGACCCGGGCGACGACCACCTGGGCGCCGAGCAGCCGGGCCCAGGAGGCCAGCAACGGCACCGTGGAGCGCGGGAGGTCCGCACCGGCGGCCAGCAGGATGGTCTCCGGCCGCTGCGCGGTCGCCTCCACCTCCACGCGGGGGCCGACGGCGACCACCGGGGAACGCGCCTGTTCGAGCAGTTCCTCGACGACGTTGCCCACCAGCCGCCGGTGGAGCCCGCCGCGGGCGTGGGTGGCCATGCAGATCAGCGCATCGGGATGGCGGGCCGCGTAGTCGCCGAGTGCGGTGGCCACCGAGGTCCCCTCGAGCACCACCTCGACGTCGCCGTCGCCGGACACCACCCCGACCACGTTCGTGGCCGGTGGTGGTGGCGGTGGTGGTCCGCCGCTCGCGGTCCAGGTGGTCTGCGCGACCGGCGGTCGTGACACCGGGGGTGTGCCATGCAGCAGGGAGAGCGCATCGGCGTGCGCTTCGCGGCCCGGCCCCGGCGCGGTGCCACTCGGCAGGGTGACGCTGACCCGGTGCAGTGGAGCCCCGAAGGCGCTCGACAGGTAGGTGGCCAGCGGCACGGCCGCCTGCGCACCCGCGCTGCCATCCAGGGGCACGATGACGACACCCGGACGGCCGGTGGCCGACCCCGAGCCGAAGGTGCCAGGGCGCGAAGACGGCTCCACGACAGGCCCTCCCTGCGGGCGGCCGTACACCGGAGCCCGTGGCGTCAGGCTACGCGCAGTGGCCTGTCAAGGGAAGAACTCCCCGCACCGGAGTGACGGTCGCTGCAGGCGGCGGGACCGGCTCAGGCGGCGCGTCCGGCTCAGGCGGTGGGTCCGGTGAGCCACTCGATGGCGTCCGCCAGGCTCGTGACCGGGACGAGGTGCATGGTGCCGGCCTCGAATCCCTTGAGGATCAGCGCCTGCGAGGCGGGGAAGAACAGCACGTCCGCCCCCGCCCGTCGCGCCGCCTCCGCCTTGGCGTGCAACCCACCGATCGCGACCACGGTGCCGTCCCCGCGGATCCCGCCCGTGCCGGCGAGGTGGCGGCCAGCGGCCAGATCGGCCTCGGCCACGTGGGCGTAGGTCGTCAGCGCGACCATCAGCCCGTGGGAGCTCCCGAGCGAGAGTTCACGGAACCAGTCCACCGGCAGCAACTCGGTCACCGCGAAGGCGATGCGCGCATCCAGCGTCGGTGGGGCGGTGTCCAGGGTGCGCACCACCCGGTACGGCAGACCGCGCTCGTCGTGCTCGACGACGAAGGCGCCGCCGGTCGCGGTCTGGAAGGTGAGCTGCGACGGCCCGCCGAGCGCCACCTCGTCATCGCCGGGTGCGGCCTCGGGCAGGACGACCAGATCGGAGCTGGCCCGCTCCCACGCTTCCCGGTCGGTCAGCGCGATGCCCTCGAGTTGCGTGATGATGGCCCGCTCCGGCAGGCCCTCCACCAACGGCTGGTAGGCCTCCACCAGCAGGCCGAGGGGGATGTCCACGCCGGCGTGCCGCAAACCCACCGCAGCGGCCGCCGGCTCCGCCAGCGCCGGGCTCAGGGCCGCCGACTCGGTCCGCATGTCGATCGGAGGCCGGTCGGGTGGGAGGACGGCGTTGCGCAGGACCTCGGCGACCAGCGCGGGTCGCCCGACGGCCAGCCACGTCCAGCGCCCCGGCGGATCGATCACCTGGCCGTTGACCTGGAGACGGCCGTTCAGTCTCCAGGCGGTACCGAGTGGGTCCTCCGAGACGACGTGCAGCCACGGCACGGGCAGCACGAGCACGACCAGGAGCACGATGGCGGCACGCTTGAGCCATCGCTGTCGACGTCTCCGGCTGCTCCGCATGCTGGCATCCTCACACGGTGGTGCCTGGCGGGCCGTGCCGACCACGCGACGGTCGACCTCCCCCGTCGGCCCCTCGCTCCTCCATCGTACCCGACGCACCCTGTACGAACGGCCACCATCTACCGGGTGTGGCGATCAGCCGGTCACCGGACCGACCGGCAGCGTCAGGCGAACTCGAGGGCCATCCGCGCGGCGTAGGCGGGGTCGCTGGCCAGCAACTCCTCGTGGCTCCCACGGGCGACGATCCGCCCCTCCTCCACGACGACGACCTCGTCGACGATCGGCAGCGCCCGCAGATCGTGGGTGAGCAGCAGGACGCCCCGCTCCCCCGCGGAACTGAGCGCGTCGCTGAGGAACGCACGTCCGGCCACCGCATCGAGGTCGGCGGTGGGCTCGTCGAGCACGAGCAGCGGCGCACCGACCAGCAGCGTGCGCGCCAGCGCCAACCGGTGGCGCTGCCCACCGGACAGACGTGACCCGTTCTCGCCGATCGGGGTGTCCCAGCCCCGCGGCAGCGCCGCCACGAGCTCGTCCAACCGTGCGGCGGTGAGGGCGGCGTGGAGCTCGGCGTCCTCGGCCTGCGGCGCGGCGAGGCGCAGCTCGTCCACGATCGTCGCCGCCAGCACGTGCGCGTCCTGGGGGCTGAGTGCCACCCGGCCCCGGACGGCATCGCCGGCCAGCTCGGACAGCGGTGTGTCGGCCAGCAGCACCCGGCCGGAGTCGGGATCGAGGAAGCGGACCGTCAGCGCCGCCAGTGTCGACTTGCCCGCCCCGGATCGGCCGACGACCGCGACCCGGCGGCCCGGGCTGAGCGTGAGCGCGAGATCGTGGACCGCCGGGGTCGTGCTGCCGGGGTAGGTCGCGCTCGCCCGGTCCAGCACCAACGGCCCGGCTGGCGCGGCGCGCGGTGGGCCGGCGGCGGGCACGGGGTCGGGCGCCGGCGGTGGCACCTCCAGGATCTCACGCAGCCGGGTGGCGGCGGTGCCGGCGGTCACCAGAGCGCGGCTGGCCATCGGCAGGGGTCCGACGGCCTCGGCGGCCGCCAGCGCGAGCACCAGCAGGGACGCCAGCAGCACCCCGTCGAGGTTGCCGGCGACCACCGCCGGGACCCCCACCAGCACGAGACCGATCACGGTGACGCCGAGGAGGAGCTGCACGAGCGCATCGCTGCCGCCGAGGCGGGCGATGCCGGCACGGTCGGCCGCGACCACCTCGGCGTCCAGGTCGGTGACCCGGTCCTCGGCCGGACCGAGCTGGCCCAGCAGACGCAGCTCCGGGGCGGCCTGCAGTAGCTCGACCAGCTCCGCGGTCAGCGCACCCCGGGACCGTGCCAGCCGCTGCTCGGGCCGGCGGGCCAGGCGCAGTGCGACCGCGGGGACGACCAACCCGGCGGCTGCCAGGCCGAGGAGCAGGATCGGTCCGGCCGGGGGCAGCAACACCGTCGCGACCAGGACCAGCGCCAGGCTCGCGAGGACCCCACCGAGCATCGGGAGCAGCCCGCGCACCAGTGCCAGCTGCAGGCGCTCGACGTCGGCCACGACGCGGGCCAGCACGTCCCCGCTGCGCCACCTCGCCAGGCCCGCCGGGGCCTGCGGCAGGAGCCTGAGGTAGGCGTGGTGGCGCAGGTCGACGACCACGCGCAGCGCCACGTCGTGACCCGCCAGGCGCTCGACGTAGCGTGACAGTCCCTTGAGGATCGACAGCGCCCGCACCGACACGATCACCGCGGTCAGGTCCAGCAGGTTGGGCCGCAGCGCGGTCCGCGAGATGAGGTAGGTGGACACCGCGACCAGCAGGACGCCGGCCAGCGGGGTCAGCGCACCGGCACCCACGGCCAGCGCCAGGGGGCGTCGGTGGGGGGCCAGCAGGGCGGTCAACTGGCGCAGCTGGGTCCGCCACAGCGGCTCGCCGGGACGCTCGTCGAGCCATGGCGGCAGGACGTGCTGGGCCGGGTCGCCGCCCGGTGGACCGGCACCGGCCGGGTCGGCGGCAGGCGCACCACCACGGGCCGCGTCGACGGCAGGTGGACCGACACCGTTCGGATCGCCGCCCGGCGCACCCTCCGCAGCGGTGTCGGCACCCTCGGTCTCGGCACCCTCGAGGGCCACCGCCGGCGTCGGCCGGTCCGCGGCGACCTCGGCGGCGGACAGCGGCCCGGCCGCCCGGACCAGGTGCGCGAAGGGCCCGGCGCCCTGCCGCAGCTCGTCGGGCTGACCCTGCTCGACGATGCGCCCGGCGTCCAGGACCACGACCCGGTCGCTGGTGTCGGCCAGCGCCACCCGGTGGGTCAGGACCACCACGGTCCGGGTCCCGGCGAGCGTCGCGATGGCGCTGCGGACCGCCTGCTCCGCATCGACGTCCAGGTCACCGGTCGGCTCGTCGAGCACCACGAGCCCGGCAGGGCGCAGCAGCGCCCGCGCGATCGCCAGCCGGCGCCACTGTCCGGCCGACAGGCCGCGACCCCCGGCCCCGACCGCGGTGTCCAGGCCACCCGGCAGCGCCGCCACCTCGCCGTCCATCGCGACCGACCGCAGGGCCGCCCACACCTGGTCGTCGGCAGGCCGCGGCTCCGACCCCAGGGTCACCACCTCGCGGACGGTGCCACGCAGCGGTGCGGGGCGCTGTGGCACCCAGGCGAGCTGGTCGTGCCAGTCGGCCACGGACACGGCGGCCAGGTCGGTGTCGCCGACCACGACCCGTCCACGGTCGGGCGGGCGCAGGCCGAGCAGCACCGCGGCCAGCGTGGTCTTGCCGGCACCCGACGCGCCGAGGATCGCCAGCCGCTCACCCGGCACGAGCGCCAGGTCGACGCCCGCCAGGGCGGCGGTGGCCCGGTCGGGGTACTCCACGGTCACGCCCTCCAACCGGACCGGGGCCGTGGCCGGGTCGGGCAGCGAGGGCGCCGCACGCGCGCCGTCATCGGAGGCGGTGGCTGGAACCGGCTCCGGGTCCTCGAGCATCTCCAGCAGCCGATCGGCGGCGGCCGCGCCGTCCTCGTTCGCGTGGAACTGGGCGCCGACCTGCCGCAGCGGCCAGAACGCCTCCGGGGCCAGCAGCAGCGCGATGAGGACGGGCTCGAAGCCGATGCCGGTCGCCTCGGCGAGACGGACCCCGGCGATCACCGCCACCGTCGCCACGCTCAGCGCGGCCAGGAGCTCCAGGGCCAGCGCCGACAGGAAGGCGACCCGCAGCGTCTGCAGCGTCGTGCGGCGCAGCCGTTCCGCCGCCCCCCGCACCGCCGCACCGACGCGGTCGCCAGCACGGGCGACGCGGACCGTGGTGAGCCCCTGCAGCACCGTGAGCAGCTGTCCGGACAGGCCGGTCAGCGCACGGAACCGTCGGCGCGTCGCCGCCCGTGCCGCCAGCCCGATCAGCACCATGAAGATCGGGATCAAGGGCAGGGTCACGAGCAGCACCACCGCGGAGGTGGGATCGATCGTCACGACGTAGACCACGATGGTGGCGGGCACGATGATCCCGGACAGCAGTGCCGGCAGGTAGCCGCCGAAGGTGCCGTCCAGCGCGTCGATCCCGTCGGTCAGCGTCGCGGCCAGCGCCCCGGTGTCCTGCTCGGTCTCTCCCGGCGGACGGCGGGCGAGCCTGGCGAGAACCGCACGCCGCAGTCCCGACTTGACCCTGGCCGCGGTCCGGTGGGCCAGCAGCTGGGTGGCCCAGGTCGCCGCCGCTCGGACCAGCACCGCGGCGCCGAGCCACCACAGCCACTGGGTGTGCTCCGCCAGGGTCGCGTCACCGAGGAAGGTGCGCGCCACGATCGCGCCGAGCGCCGTGGCCTGGACGATCAGCGCGACGGCGGTGACGAACGACAGCACCGCCCCGAGCGCCAGCAGTCTCGGCACGGCCGTGTCGAAACGCAGCAGCCGGGGATCGACCGGCGGTCGGCTCGCCCGCTCCCGCAGCCGCTGCCCGGGTAGCGGCGCGCCCAGCTCAACCGGGCGGCGAGCGTCTGCCACCTCGGTGCCGGCCTCCTCAGGCGCGGCGGTGGATGCGGTCGGGGCGGTCACGGCCGCGCAGCGTAGGGTCGGGCGCCACAGGCTGCGTGCGAGCGATCATCCGCGCGCACCGACGTCGCCCGGCAGCACGGCCGGAACCCTCGCCCGGGAACGCACACGGGCACGCGCACCCGGTCAGGACGCGTCCGGCTCCTCCTGCTCGCGCTTCTTGGCGCGGGCCTGCGCCAGGCGCCGGTCGACGACCTGGAGCGGGGTCTCGGACGGGGCCTCCACCGAGTCGCGGCTGATCCGGTGCCGGAACACCCAGTAGCTCCAGGACTGGTAGGCGATCACTATCGGCACGAACACCAGCGCCGCGAAGCTCATGATGGTCAGCGTCAGGTCGCTGGCCTTGGCGTTGGAGATCGTGATGTCGAAGGCCGGGTCGATCGAGGACACCAGCAGCCGCGGGTACAGGTTCAGGAACAGCGTGAGGATCACCAGGGCGATCATCGAGGTGGTCGCGGCGAAGGCCCAGCCGTGGAGCCGCTCGCGGATGAGCAGCGGTGCGGCGATCGCCGCCCCCATCGCGGAGACGGGGATGATGCCGGGCACCACGCCGGTGTCACCCAGCGACAGGGCGTTGAGGTAGGTCCAGCCGAGGAAGGCGACCACGCCGACCGCGACCACCACCGACAGCCACTGGGCCAGGGTCTGGGCCCGTTCCTGCAGCTCGCCGCCGTCCTCGGTCTTGAGCGCCAGGTACATCGCCCCGTGGAGGGTGAACATCAGCAGCGAGGCCACCCCGCCGAGCAGCGCGTAGGGCGACAACAGGCTGAACAGGCTGCCGACGAACAGCCCGTCGGCCTCGATCGGGATGCCCTGCACGAAGTTGGCGAACGCCACCCCCCACAAGATCGCCGGCAGCAGCGAGCCGTAGAAGATCGCCTGGTCCCACCACCAGCGCCAGCGCTCGTCGGTGCGCTTGCCGCGGAACTCGAAGGCGACCCCACGCACGATCAGGCCGACCAGGATCAGGAACAGCGGCAGGTAGAAGCTGGAGAACACCGTCGCGTACCACAGCGGGAAGGCGGCGAACATCGCACCTCCGGCTGTGAGCACCCACACCTCGTTGCCGTCCCACACGGGGCCGATCGTGTTGATCATCACGCGACGGTCGGTGTCGTCCTCGGCCAGGACCTTGGTCAGGATCCCGACGCCGAAGTCGAAGCCCTCCAGCACGAAGTAGCCGATGAAGAGCACGGCGATGAGCGCGAACCACAGGGTCTCGAGGTTGAACCAGTCCATCGGTGGGGTGCCTTCCTCGCGCCGGGCGCGTCGTCAGGGCGTCGTGCCCGGGCTCAGTAGCCGCCACCCAGCGGCGAGTAGGTGCGGTGCTCCTCGTCGACCTCCTCGCCGGTCTCCTCCGGTGGGCCGTGCTCGATGTGGCGCTTGATCAGCCCGATCGTGACCACCATCAGCACCCCGTAGACCAGCGTGAACCCGGAGAGGGTGAGCACGACCTCCCACGTGGACACCGCCGGCGAGACCCCGTCCTCGGTGAGCAACAGGCCATAGGCGACCCAGGGCTGGCGGCCCATCTCGGTCAGGACCCAGCCCGAGGTGTTGGCGATGAACGGCAGGGCCATGGCGAAGGGCAGCGCCTGCAACCAGGTCCGGTTCCAGAACCTGTCGGTGTCGCTGATGCGGCCCCGCAGCGAGGCGAACAGCCCGTAGAGCGCGAGGACGATCATCAGCGTCCCGGCCCCCACCATGATCCGGAACGACCAGTAGGTCACGATCACCGGCGGGATGTAGTTGCCCGGGCCGTACTGCTCCTCGTAGCGGGCCTGGATGTCGTTCATCCCCTCGACCTCGGCGTCCAGGGTGTTGGTCGCCAGCAGCGAGAGCCCGTTGGGTAGACCGATGTCGACGATGTTCTCCCGGTTGTCGACGTCGCCGATGGCGAACAGCGACAGCGGTGCACCTTCGGTGGTGTCCCACAGCGCCTCGGCGGCGGCGATCTTCATCGGCTGGGCCTCGGTGAGGTGCTGGGCCTGGTCATGGCCGACGAAGGCGACCCCGATCGAGGTGATGACCGCGATCGTGACCGCGGTGCGAGCGGCGGGCGCGAACACCTCGACGTCGCGCTTCTTGAGCAGGTAGATCGCGGAGACGCCCAGCACGACGAACGCGCCGGTGGTCCAGGCGGCGAAGATCGTGTGCGAGAACTGACCGGCGAGGTAGGGGTTGGTCAGCACGGCGACGAAGTCGTCGAGACGGGCCTGTCCGGTGACCGGGTCGATCGTGTAGCCGACCGGGGACTGCATCCAGGAGTTGGCGGCGAGGATGAAGTAGGCCGACAGGTGGGTGCCGACCACGACCAACCAGATGGTGGCCAGGTGGAGCTTGGGCGGCAGCCGGTCCCATCCGAAGATCCACAACCCCAGGAAGGTCGACTCGAGGAAGAACGCGAGCAGCGCCTCCAGTGCCAGCGGGGCCCCGAAGATGTCGCCCACGAACCAGGAGTAGCTCGACCAGTTCATGCCGAACTGGAACTCCTGCACGATGCCGGTGACGATGCCCATCGCGAAGATGATCAGGAAGAACTTGCCCCAGAACTTCGCCAGGCGCCGGTAGCGCTCCTCACCCGTGCGCACGTACTGGGTGTGGAAGATCGCGACCAGCGGGGCCAGTCCGATCGAGAAGGGCACGAAGAAGAAGTGGTAGATCGTCGTCGAGCCGAACTGGAGGCGGGCGAACTCGAGGGCTTCCACGGGCGTGTGCTCCTTGGCCGCGAGCCGGTGCGGTGGCTCGTCGCGGTGTCGGTCCTGACGTCGACCTGGTGCGAAGTGTCGTGGCTGGTGGGCGTCGCGTCCGCAACGACGCCCGCGTGCGTGCAACCTCGTGCGCGCACATTGCCTCGGCGCATGTCCGCACCATAGGGCCGGGGGACGGACGCTACCGGGACCTTGGACCCGGGTCCGGCCACCTGCGCCGGGTCACCTGCGCCCGGCCGTCTAGGCCCTGTCACCGACGCCCGGCCGCCTGCGCCGGGTCACCTGGGCCCGGCGATCCGACCGCAGCGTCAGCTCTGCGACGACGTGGTCGGCGTCACGGTCGTCCAGCTGCCACCGCCGGCCGCGGCAGCCCGGGCCGCGGCGTCGACCAGGGCCTCGAGGTCGAGTCCCGCGGCGGGGAACCGGCCGACGCCGGCGGAGGCAGCGAGCTGGAGCCCATCGGCCGGAGGTGGCAGCCGGCTCGCGCCCCAGGCCCCGAGGATCGCGGCGGTCCGCTCCTCGAGGCGCTCGAGCGGTGTACACGGCAGCAACAGCAGCCACTCGTCGGGCCCGAGGCGCAGCAGCAGATCGCTGTGCCGCACGTGTCGCCGCACCGTCTCGGTGAAGGTCCGCAGGACCGTGTCCCCGACGGCCTGTCCGTAGCGATCGTTGACCGCCGTGAAGCCATCGAGATCGAACAGCGCGGCCGAGAGCTCGGGAGCGCGTGTGCCGATCCTGGCGAGGTAGCCGTCGAGGAAGCGCCGGTGCTGCGCGCCGGTCAGGGCATCGGTCAGGGCCCGACGCTCCGAGTCCTCGAGCGCTGCCGTGGCGGTCAGGGTGCGCCACCAGCCCGACTCGAGCTCCTCGCGCAGGACGGCCTCCCCGCGGCTCGCCTGACGGTCGGCCACCGCCCGCCCGAGCTCCATCACGGTGGCGGCCACCTCGGCGTCCACGCCGGGCAGGAGGCGCTCGGCCTGTTCGAGGACCCAGCCCGGGTCCGAGGCCACCAGTGGGCTGAACAGCCGACCGCGTTCCAGCGACCGCGACGCCACGGTCGTGTGCAGGTCGGTGGCCACCAGTCCGGCGGCGACCGCCGGCGCGAGCACGAGCACGGACCACTCCTGGCTGAGCGGGTCGGCCGGATCGACGTCGAGGGCATGGACGCCCTCCGGCATCTCGACGTCGCGACCGGCGCCGACGAAGCCGACGATCACCGTGCCGGCAGCGGCCAGGCGGGCGTAGCGGCGCCGCTCGAACTCGAAGTAGCTCGCGTCCTCGAACAGGGCGACGACCGCGAAGGGGTCACCACCGTCGGCCAACTGCTCGGCCAGTGCCTCGATCGACCGTGACACCGCGAACAGGGCACCCTTGGTCGCGCTGCAGCGACCGTCGGTCGCGCGCCGGCCGACACCGGTGGCGATCAGCTGCTCGATGTCCACGGGCACGACCCTTCCACGGCATCGTCGGACCTACCTCCCCACTCACCGGCGCTTCGGAGCACACCCCGCGTCTGGGTGGCGGCGCGGCTGGCGCCGGGTGGCGGCGCGGCTGGCGCCGGGTGCGGCTCAGCCGGGTGGCGGCGCGGCTGGCGCCGGGTGGCGGCGCGGCTGGCGCCGGGTGGCGGCGCGGCTGGCGCCGGGTGCGGCTCAGCCGGGTGGCGGCTCAGC
>JAWLDJ010000080.1:0-10709 GCA_041686695.1 Nitriliruptoraceae bacterium | reverse complement strand
CACCGCAGCCGCTCGACCCGAACGCGGCGTCTGCTCACCGCAGCCGCTCGACCCGAACGCGGCGTCTGCTCACCGCAGCCGCTCGACCCGAACGCGGCGCCTGCTCACCGCAGCCGCTCGACCACCATCGCCATGCCCTGACCACCTCCGACGCACATCGTCTCGAGCCCGATCGTCTGGTCGCGCTCGCGCAGACCGTTGAGCAGCGTGCCGGTGATCCGGGCACCGGTCATACCGAACGGGTGGCCCACCGCGATCGCCCCACCGAAGGGGTTCAGGTCGGCATGGTCGATCCCGAGCTCCTCTGCTGAGGGGAGGACCTGCGCTGCGAACGCCTCGTTGATCTCCACGAGGTCCACGTCGTCGATCGTCATACCGGCGCGTACCAACGCCTGCTTCGACGCATCGACGGGTCCGAGCCCCATGATCTCAGGATCGAGCGCGGACACCCCGGTGGAGACGACACGGGCCAGGGGCTCGATCCCGAGCTCGGCCGCCTTGGTGTCGCTCATCACCACCAGCGCCGCCGCTCCGTCGTTGAGCGGACAGGCGTTGCCGGCCGTGATGCGCCCGCCGGAGCGGAAGACCGGTTGGAGGTCACCCATCTTGGACCGGTCGGCCGGCCGCGGTGACTCATCAGCCGCCATCTCCGAGCCGTCGGGCAGCGTGATGGGGGTGATCTCACGAGCCCAGAATCCGGCCGCGGCAGCCTCGGCGTAGCGGGTCTGGGAGGCGTAGGCGTAGTCGTCCATGGCCTCGCGGCTCACGTGACGCAGCAGCGCCACGTTCTCCGCGGTCTGCCCCATGGGGATGTAGACGTCCGGTAGATCGCTCGGCTCCCAGGTGTCCGCACCCTGCTGCGCCCGAGCCTCCGTCCGCGCGATCGCGGTCTCGAAACGCGGGTTCTGCGTGTCGGGCAAGCTGTCGGAGTTGCCCTTCACGAACCTCGACACCATCTCCACACCAGCCGAGACGAACACCTCCCCCTCACCCGCCTTGATGGCGTGCATGGCCATCCGGGTGGTCTGCAAGCTGGACGAGCAGTAGCGGGTGATGGTCGCACCCGGGACCTTCCAGCCCAGCAGCGTCGTGACGACCCGGGCCATGTTGAAGCCCTGCTCGCCGCCCGGCAGCCCGCAGCCGAGCAGCAGATCATCGACGTCACTGGGATCGAGCTGTGGGACCTGCGCCATCGCGGCCGTCACGATCGCGGCGGTCAGGTCATCGGGACGCAGCTCGGTCATGCTGCCCTTGAACGCACGCCCGATCGGGCTGCGTGCGGCGGCGGCGATCACGGCTTCTGGCATGACGGCTCTCCCATGGACGACATCGAGGTGGTGGACGCGCTCCCGAGTCGCAGGCTACCGCCGGGTGCGCGCACGCCCCGTCGCTCACCGGACCAGGGCCAGCACCTCGGTCAGCGCCTGCTCGACCAGCGCCGTCCCCTGCCGGGAGAGCTCCGTGCCCACCTCCAGCTCCCGCACCGGGATCCGCACCGCCACCGCCCGCTCGGGCCGCCACCCCAGCTTGGCCGCGAAGGACAGCAGGCCCGCAGGCCCGAGATGGTGGGTCATGAGCGCGCCGGACGTGTCGATCTCGATCGGGCTGACGGTGACGGTGTCGACGTCCACCGCCGCGTCCACCACCACCACCAGACGACGCCCCGCGAGATCGGGTGCCAGCTCCGGTGTCAACTGGTGCACCGAGGCCACCTCGACGTCGTCGAGGTGGAGGGCCTCGACGCGCTCGACCACGGCCCGTCCCACGGCGTCATCGGTACGCAGCAACGAACCGACCCCGACGACGAGCACCGGGGCCGGTTCGGACGCGTCCGCGTCAGTCGCGACGCACCTCCTGCAGCATCTCGCCATCGGGAGCGATCAGCTGGACCTTCATCGGCATCTGTCCGATGGCATGGGTGGAGCAGGACAGGCAGGGGTCGTAGGCCCGCACACCCGCCTCGATCCGGTTGAGCATCCCGTCGGTGAGCTCCGGACCGTCGACGAACTCCTTGGCGATCGACAGGATCGTGGCGTTCATCGCGAGGTCGTTCTGCCCGGTGGCGATGATCAGGTTCATCGCCGTGATCAACCCGTCGTCGTCGACCTCGTAGTCGTGGAGGAGCGTGCCGCGCGGCGCCTCGGAGGCGCCGACGCCACGGTTGGCGTTGATGCCGGCTTGTGCGCGGACACGGGGATCGAGCAGGACCGGATCGTCCATCAGGGCCGCGATGCGCTCGGCGCAGGCGATCACCTCCAGCACCCGGGCGTGGTGGTACAGGAACGCCGAGGAGGCGATCCGTCCGTAGCGCTGACGGAAGTCGGCCAGCCCCTGGTCGGCGATCGGCGTGCCGAAACGCTCCGCGATGTTGATACGGGCCAGCGGCCCGACGCGGTACATACCCGGCCGTGGGTCGTCACCGGTGACGCGCGGGCGGTAGTACGGGGCCTTGAGGTAGGAGTCGGACTTGCCGGCCTCACCGAGGTGCTCGCGGTAGTCGGCCGGATCGAACTGGTCGAGCACGACGCTGCCATCGTGGTCGATCATGGTCAGGTTCCCGTCGATGTGCTCCCAGGTGCCGTCGGGTTGGACATGGGAGAGGTACAGCGAGGGGAAGTCGCCGAAGGAGGCCAGTTCCCGGTCGAAGCGGTCGGACACGGAGGTGAGCAACTCGAGGGTGGCCTCGGCGGCGCTCAGGATCTCGTCGACATCGCCCTTGATGACGTCACGCTGCTCGGCGGTGAAAGGCTCGGTGACCCCACCGGGCACGATCTGGTGACCGTGCACGCGGCGCCCGGAGACCGACCGGATCACCTCCTGGCCGAACTGGCGCATGCGGATCCCGCGCTTGGCGATCTCCGGCTCGGCCTGCATCAGCCCGAAGATGTTGCGCGTCGCCGGATCGTGGTCCATGCCGAGCAGGAGGTCGGGCGCCGACAGGTGGAAGAAGCTCAAGCTGTGCGACTGCAGGAGTTGACCGAGGTTGAGCAGGCGCCGCTGACGCATCGCCGCCGGAGGCGGGATGACGCCGAGGATCGCGTCGCCCGCCTTGGAGGCGGCGATCAGGTGGCTGACCGGACAGATACCACAGGTCCGCGCGGTGAGGCCCGGCATCTCGGCGACGGGTCGCCCCTTGCAGAACTCCTCGAAGCCACGGAACTCCGTGACGTGGAAGCGCGCATCGGCGACGTCGCCGGCGTCATCGAGGCGCAGCGTGATCTTGGCATGCCCCTCGATGCGGGTGACCGGATCGATGGTGTGGTGGATGTCGTGCACAGGATCCTCGTGATCGTCGGGGTCGACCGCAACGGGCGGGGCGACGGGCGCGGGTGGTCAGCCGAAACGCAGATCCTCGGGACCACGCCAGGTCAGATCCGGGATGCCCTCCCCCGCGGCCAGTGACTCGAGCAGACGCGCGAGCAGCGTCCAGATGCGATCGGCCGAAGGTGGGCAGCCAGGCAGGTAGACGTCGATCGGGATGACCTCGTGGAGGGGCTCGGACTGGGGCAGCAGCGCTGGCACGACCTCGGTGGGCATCCGTCCGTTGATGTCGGGATGCTCGACGTAGACCCGCTGCACGAGATCGGCGGGATCGCCCATCCGGTTGCGCAGGGACGTGACGTTGCCGGTGACCGCGCAGTCGCCGAAGGAGACGACGTACTTGGAGTTCGCGCGGACCTCGCGGGCCAGGTGCAGGTTGTGCTCGTTGGTGACCGCCCCTTCGACCAACGTCACGTCGACATCGGCAGGGAACTCCTTGATGTCGGTCAGGGGTCCGTACACCAGGTCCGCCATCGCGGCGAGCTCGACCAGCCGCTCGTCGAGATCGAGGAAGGACATGTGACAACCGGAGCATCCCCCCAACCAGGCGGTCGCCACGCGCAGCTTGGTCGCCTCGTTCACTGCCGTCTCACCGCTCACGCGTCCGCCTTCCGGTCGAGCCACTCACCCTGCTCGCGGGCGGTGGACAGGAACGCGACCACCTCGGGATCGTGCACCATCTCCGAGGTGGCCCGCCCCTTGAACGACAGGGCCCCGGTGGGGCACACCAGCACGCACTTGCCGCACCAGGTGCAGTCGGCCACCTCGCCCCAGGGTTGATCCATACCTGCCACGATGCGGCCCTGACTGCCTCGCATCGCGACGTCCCAGACGTGGGCGCCCTCCACCTCGTCGCAGACCCGCACGCATCGGGTGCACATCACGCAGCGGTCGCGGTCGAGGCTGTACTTCGGGTGCGAGGCGTCGATGCCCGCGTCGGGGTGGGCGAAGTCGTAGTGGATGTGATCGACGTCGTGTTCGGTCGCCAGGTCCTGCAACTCGCAGGAACCCGAGGAGACGCAGAAGGCGCACACGTGGCTGCCCTCGGCGAACAGCAGCTCGACGATCCGGCGGCGGTGCTCGTGCAGGGTCCAGCTCTGCGTCGTGACCTCGAGTTCGGCGGTCACCTCAAGCGCGCAGGCTGGCGACAGCCGACGGTCACCGGTGACCTCGACCACGCACAGCCGGCACCCGCCGTAGATCGAGAGCCCCTCGAGGTGGCACAACGTCGGGATCCGCACGCCGACGCGCTGCGCGAGTTCGAGGACGGTCTCCCCCTCGAAGGCCTTGTGCTCGACACCGTCGATCGTCACCGGCACGTTCGGTCGGGGCCCGGTACGCGGACTCATCGCACACCCCCTGGGCTCGTGGCGACCGCTCGTTGCGCATCGGGCGAGCTCCCGTTGCCATCGGGGCCGAACGCCTCGTCCGGCACCAGGAGCTCCAGATACTCGTCGCGGAAGTGCTCGAGCGTGGAGAAGACCGGGTTCGGAGCGCTCTGCCCCAGCCCGCACATACTGGTCGCACGGACCGTGTGGCACAGGCTCTCGAGGTGCTGGAGGTCACGGCGCCGACCCACGCCCGAGACGATCCGGTCGAGGAAGGCATGCATCTTGACCGTGCCCGCGCGGCACGGGGTGCACTTGCCGCAGCTCTCGTCGCGACAGAACTCCATGTAGAAGCGGGCGACCTCCGGCATGCTGACCGTCTCGTCCATGACCACCAGACCGCCGGATCCCATCATCGAACCGAGCTTCTGCAGGTTCTCGTAGTCGACCGGGGTGTCCAGGTACGGAGCGGGGATACAGCCGCCGGAGGGACCGCCCGACTGCGCCGCCTTGAACGCCCGGCCATCGGGGATCCCACCCCCCATCTCCTCGACGATCTCCCGCAGCGTGATGCCCATGGGGACCTCGATCAGGCCGGTGTTGTTCAGCGAGCCGGTGAGGGCGAAGACCTTGGTGCCCTTGCTCTCGGACGTCCCGAGCGAGGCGAACCACTCCGCCCCCCGCTCCAGGATCACCGGCACGTTGGCGAGCGTCTCCACGTTCTGGATCATCGTGGGCTTACCCCACAGGCCCCGTTCGGTCGGGTAGGGCGGGCGCAGGGTCGGCGTACCGCGCTCACCCTGGATCGACTTCATCAGGGCCGTCTCCTCGCCGCAGACGAAGGCCCCCGCACCGATCCGGATCTCGATGTCGAACCGGAAGTCGCTGCCGAGCACGTTGCGCCCGATCAGCTTCGCGCGCTTCGCCTCCCTGATGGCGCGCTCGAGCCGCTCGATCGCCAGCGGATACTCGGCACGGACGTAGATGTAGCCCTGACTCGCGCCCGTCGCGTACCCGGCGAGCGAGAGCCCTTCCAGCACGCGGTGGGGGTCGGTCTCCATGATGGTGCGGTCCATGTAGGCGCCGGGATCGCCCTCGTCGCCGTTGGCGACGACGTACTTCTGATCGCCGTCGGCCAGCGACAGGAACTCCCACTTCCGCCCCGTCGGGTAGCCGGCGCCCCCGCGGCCACGCAGGCCGCTCCGCAGGATGGTCTTGACGACGCCCTCGGGCGTCATCGTCTCCACGGCGCTCTGCAGCGCGCGGTAGCCACCCTGCCCGACGTAATCCTCGATGCGGTCCGGATCGATCTTGCCGGCATTGGACAGGACCACCTTCTCCTGCCGGGCGAAGAAGGGGAGCTCCAGGCTGACGGTGTCGGCCGACGCCTGCCGCCCCTCGAGGAGATGGTCGTCGGCGATCAGCTGTGCGGTGTCGGTATCGACGTGCTCGTAGAGGGTCGGTTGCTGATCACGCGTCTCGACACGGACCAGTGGCCCGCGGCTGCACAACCCGAAGCAGCCGGTGGGGACCACCTGCACCCCCTGCTCCTGGCCGGCGTCGGTGACCGTGTCCGTCAGCTGCTGCTTGATGGCTGAGGCGCCGGCGGACAGACAACCCGTCGAGGTACAGACGAAGGCTCGCCGGCTGAAGTGCGCACGAGCGTCACGCTCGGCGTTGGCGACGTCGTACAGGTCGATCGGGCCTGCCATCACAGCCTCGCTTCGTTCGCCGCGCCGGACGCGACGGCGTCGGCCTCGGCGGGGGTCGTGTCCTCGGTGTCGGCCTCGTCGTCGGCCGCCATCTGCTCGGCGACCACCTCGAGGACCCCGGCCGCGTCGAGGTGCCCGCGGACCGCCCCGTCGATCACGACGACGGGGGCCAGCCCACAGGAGCCGAGACAGCGGGCGGTCTTCAGCGTGAACCGACCGTCCTCCGTCGTCTCACCCGCGGAGACGTGGAACTCGCTCGTCAGCGCATCGACGATGCGATCCGCGCCCTTGACGAAGCAAGCGGTACCGGTGCACACCGTCGCCCCGTGTTCGCCCGGCTCCTCGAAGGTGAACAGGTGGTAGAAGGTGGCCACCCCGAACACCCGGCTGAGCGGCAGCTTCAGCTCACGACCGACATAGACCAGGACGTCCTCCGACAGGTAGCCGAAGACCCCCTGCGCGACGTGCAGGATCTCGATCAGCTGGTCCTGTGAGTACCGCGAACGCTTGAGCGCTTTCTCCAGCACACCGAAACGTTCGTCGCCGGATGGGTGCCCAGCAGCACCGTTGCCCGCTCGATCAGCCACACGACCCTCCGTACCGGACGTCAGGTTGCACCGTCGTCGGGTCGCGAGCGTTCTGGCAGGGCAGGAGGTCCCTGGACGCTGGGACCCTCGCGTTCGGCATGGCACGGCGTCCACCATGCGGCACGCCGCAACGCAGACCACCCAACCTCAGCCTGGGCTCGTGGGAGCGACGTGACGCACCATCGCCGTGTACCGGCCAGCATGGGCACGCACCGCCACCTCGACGCCGAACGTGGTGCTGACCAGATCGTCATCGAGGATCTGCGGGACCGCTCCGGTCGCCACCAGGCGCCCCCCGCGGACGAGCGCGACGCGCCGGATGCCGACCGGCAGTTCCTCCAGGTGATGGGTGACGATCGCGACGGTCGGGCCCTCCGGCTCGTCCAGCAAACGGTCGAGATCGGCGAGGAGTGACTCCCGGCCACCGAGGTCGAGGCCGGCGAAGGGCTCATCGAGCAGGACCAACGCGGGATCGATGACCAGGGCGCGTGCGATGCGCACCCGCTGTCGCTCGCCCTGGCTCAGGGTGTCGACCCGCCGGTGGGCGAGGTGGCCGGCGCCGACCCGCCGGAGCGCGCCCTCGGCCGCCGAGCGCAGGCCCGGCCGCTCGAGGATGCCCGGTGCCGGCCACGTCGCCCCGAGCCGGGCGGCCGCCACCAGCGGGAGCGCCGGCAGCCGCGCGTCCAACAGCCGATCCATGGCGAGCGAGACGAAGGCGATACGCGGTCGGAGCTCCCGGAGGTCACCACGACCGAAGGTCGTGCCGAGCACGGTCACCTCGCCGTCAGTGGGGTACAGCTCCGTTGCCAGCACCCGGAGCAGGGTGGTCTTGCCGGCACCGTTCGGTCCCAGTACCGCCAGGTGCTCCCGATGGCCGAGGTCGAGGTCGACCTCGGCGAGCAGGTCGGCCCCGCCTCGGCGTACCCCCACCCCGCGTAGCAGGGCCACGGGTTCGGCGCCGATGCGCCCCGGCACCGGCCCGTCGGGTGCGGCACGCCCACCGAGCAGGGGATCGGACGTCAAGGCAGTGCCCGCCGGAGCACCGGGCAACTCATGCACCGCGGTCCACCCCGACCGCGCGGCAGCTCGTAGGACGGGATCGTGTGCACGGTGATCCCAGCACCCGACAGGATCTCGTTGGTCGCCACGTTGCGCTCGTAGGCCACCACCTCGCCGGGGCGCAGCGCCAGGGTGTTGTTGGCATCGTTCCACTGCTCGCGTTCGGCCCGGATGGCGGACAGCGCCGGCTCGATCACCCGAGCGTGGTCGAGACCCGCGGCCCAGGCCAGCCCGTGGATCAGATCCGGTCCGTCCACGACATGCACGCCCTCCTGCCCTCGGCGGGTGAGCTGGAAGGTGCGCGAGGCCTGGGTCATCTGCGGATAGGTGATGAACGCGTCCACGTCGACCTGGGTGACCACGGTGTCGAGGTGCATGGCGGCGCGGACCTTGGGCAGTTCGACGGCGAGGATCCGGTCGACCACGCCGGCCTCGAACAGCCGCGCGGCCAGCGTCTCCACACCAGCCGGCGAGGTGCGCTCGCTCAGGCCGATCGCCAGCCCGCGCGCCCCGACCACGAGCACGTCGCCGCCCTCGAAGGTGGCAGGATGCCGGTCGATGAGTTGGCCGCCGAACCACACCGGCGCTCCGACGAAGCGGGGGTGCTCTCGGTAGAGGGTGCGCAGCAGGTCCGTCTCACGCCGCCGTGCCGAACGGTGCATCGGGGAGAGCACGAGCCCTTCGCCGATCCACGCGGAGGTGTCACGGGTGAACACCAGGTTGGGCAGGGGCTCGAGCAGGGGGTCGCCGGGTGCGGCGACGGCAGCGACCAGTCCGTCGATGTCACCGGCCTCCTCGTGGGTGATGCCGGCGATCAGACGGGAGACCAGCTCGGAAGGAGCGGCCTCGAGCACGTGGTCCCGTGCCGCACCGACCGCTTCGGGTCCGCAGGTCGTGTCGGTGATGTGTCGTCCGACCAGCGCCCGTGCCGCCGCCGCGTCGGCGACCACCTCAGCGAGCAGGTCGGTCAGCTCGAGCACCTCGACACCCTGCGAGCGCAGGAGCTCGGTGAACGCATCGTGCTCCGCCTGTGCGTGCTCCACCCACAGCAGCTCGTCGAACAGCAGCCGCTCCATGTTGGAGGGGGTGACGCGTCGCAGCTCCTCACCGGGCCGGTGGACCAGCACCGCGTCGAGTTGGCCGACCTCGGAGCGGACCGACGGTGCCAGCGGCGTCACTGCCGGTCCCCGCCGGGGGTGGTCTGCACGCCGGCCGTGGAGCCGGGGCCGGCCGCCACAGCCGAGGTGGACCGAGGACCGGCACCGGTTGCGGTCCCGCTGCCCAGTCGCCCTCGGGGCTCGAACCAGCGCCCATCAGCAGGCAGCGACTCGAGTGTGAGCCTGGGCAGCGGTTCCGTGAACAGCCCGTCGATCGACTCGAGGTCGACGAACCGGAGGCCGGGCAGGGTCGCCATGCCGCCCGCGTACTCCGCGAAGCCGAGCACGCTGACCGCCACACCACGCTCGCCCAACTGCACGAGTGGCTCGGCGAAGGCCCGGGCGTCGTTGGACCCGACGTACACCGCCTCCAGGTCGCCGTCGTCGTAGCGAGCCCAGAGGTGGTCCAGCATGTCCTCGTCGACGTCGGAGTCCCCCTGCTTGGGTTTGGCGAAGACGCGGAAGCCCTCCTCGAGCAGCCAGAGCACCCAGCCGCGCAGCACCCCCGCGACGTGGGGGGCGACGTTGATGAACACGCACGCCTCGACCTCGTCCTGCGCCTCGGCGTGGTCGACGAGCCAGTCGCCGAGCACCGCGAGGTCGGGTCGGTCCTTCGACGTGGGTTTGCCCTCGATGATCGTGGCCAACGTCATGTCGATGTTCGGGGCGTCCCAGACCAGGACGTGGCGACCCACAGGCAGCTCCGATCGGTGCGTCGGGGCGTACGGTAGGCCACCGACGAACGCCCCGGCACCGGTGGCGTCTCCCCCGGTCCACCCGGCGGCACAGCCAGCCCGCCACCGAGCTATCGCTCCACCGTGCCACCCCGCCACCCAGCCGACCGAAGGAGCCCGCGTTGCAGTCCCTTCTCCCGATCGCGGTCGACGCGCACCTCACGGAGCTCGTCAAGGCCCAGCACGTCGACCCGGTCCTCGACGACATGGAACGACGGGCCGAGGCCCACGGCTTCCCCATCGTCGGCCGCGCCGTGGGGCGGTTCCTGGAGCTCCAGGCGCGGATGGTCGGCGCCCAGCGGGTCGTGGAACTCGGGAGCGGGTACGGCTACTCGGCCTACTGGTTCGCCGGTGCCGTGGGACCGGACGGCGAGGTGGTCTGCACCGACGGCGATGCCGCCAACGCCGAGCTCGCCGAGCGCTACCTGCGCCGTGCCGGCCGCTGGGCCCCGGTCCGCTACCACGTCGGCGACGCGCTCGAGGGCCTCGCAGCGGTCGACGGCGAGGTGGACCTCATCTACTGCGACATCGACAAGGACGGCTACCCGGCCGCCTGGGCCGCGGCCGCCGAACGACTCCGGGTCGGCGGCTTGTTCCTGTGCGACAACGTGCTGTGGGACGGACGTGTGGCCGGTCTCCGACCAGAGCCCGACGACGGATCGCGCGAGGCGGTCACCGACGCGATCGTGCGGATGACCCGGGAGGTGGCGCAGGACCCGCGTTACGTGAGCGCGATCAACCCGGTGCGGGACGGCGTCCTGGTCGCACTGCGGGTGCGCTGACCGGGTCGCCGGTCCAGGTCTCCAGACCG
>JAWLDJ010000079.1:0-10768 GCA_041686695.1 Nitriliruptoraceae bacterium | reverse complement strand
GTTCCCGCGCCACAGCGGAGACCGGCTCTCGTGCTGTTCGGGGCTACGGGGCAGCACCTGGACGGGATGCCCCCCCGTTGGGTGCTGTACCGGCCTAGGGTCGGGCGCGACGCAACACGAAGGAGGCGACGACCGTCACGACCATCGCGCCGATGACCGCGCCGATGATGCCCCCCCAGTCGAACACGTCGCTGTCACCGATGCCGAGCAGGGACGTGAAGAACCAGTAGCCCACCAGCGCCCCGCCGACGCCGAGGACCAGCGAGATCGCCCACGACTTCGGTCCGGACATCTGGTTGAACGCGTCATTGGGCGTCAACACGCGAGCCAGGACTCCGGCGACGAATCCGAGCGGGATGATGGCGAAGATGGAGCCGATGTCCATGGCCTGAGCTCTCCTGGGTGACGGGCGTCGAGGCTTCCCAGACCGACGCGTGAAGGCGATGAGCGAAGGCTATTGACGGCGAGGTGGGCGTCCTCACCCACTGTGGGTGAACCGATGCAGGTGAAACGATGCCGTTGAACCGATGCTCCGTGGCGCATCCCGCAGCTGGACACGCCGGTGCCGACGGCTACCGCGGTGCGGTGCGGTCACGGGCTGGCGACCTCGAAGGCGGCGTCACGGCGCTCGTCCCGAGCTCCACGCACCTCACCCGTGTCGTGGTCGATCTCCAGCGCCTGGACGGAGCCGAAGTAGTAGGGCAGCTCGGGCACCGATCGGCTCGAGTACCCGCGGCGGCCCAAGGCCGCGACGACGTCCTCGGCGGGCAGCGACTCGAACTGCAGCTCACGGCCCTCGAGGTGGAAGCGGGGCGCCGCGACGGCCTCCTCCAACGTCTGGTCGTGCAGCGCCCACCGCACCAGGACCTGGGCGAGGATCATCGGGATACGCCGACCACCGGGCGAGCCGAGGCCCAGGATCGGTCGGCCGGCATCGTCCAGCACCATCGCCGGCAGGCTCCAGCTCACCGAGCGTCGGCCGGCCTCCGGGACGTTGGCACCACCGGAGCCGATCGAGAAGCGACTGAGCTGGTTGTTGAGGAAGTAGCCGTCGACCTCCTGGCCGGTGCCCCAGAAGTTGGTCAACGTGTTGGTCATCGACACCATCGTCCCGTCGGCGTCGACGACCGTCAGGTGGGTGGTGTTGCCGCTTCGACCGCCGCCCGCACTCGCCAGCGCCAGTGCCTGCTCGGCGTCGATCTCCTCGGCCAGCACCTGGTTGCGTTCCTGGTCGGTCAGCGTGTCGACGGGCACGTCCACGAACTCGGGGTCGCCGAGCTCGGTGGCGACGGCGCGTTCGGCGGTGCGCCAGGCGAGGCCGAGATCGTGGAGATGATCGGCCGTGCCCGGTGGGCTCGACGCCACACCGAGCGCCTCGGCCACCTGCAGCAGCTGGATCAGGGCGACGCCCGGCAGCGGCGGAGCGGCCCCGACGACCTCGAGGCCGGCGAAGCGGCCGGAGGGGGGTGTCGAGCGCTGGATGTCGTAGCCAGCCAGCGAGGCACGATCGATGCCGGTGACCGCGGCGGCCAGCCGCTCGGCCGGAGCGCCGTCGTAGAAGCCGTCGAGTCCCGTGGTCGCGAGCTCCTGCAGGGTGTCGGCCAGCTCCTGTTGGACCATCTGCTCCCCGGCATCCAGCGGCTGCCCGTCGGGGTAGAGATGGGGGAGCTGATCCACCGGCAACCGGTAGGCGGCGCTGCGGAGCTGGGCGGCAACGGTGGCTGAGGTCTCGGTGCCATCGCGCGCGAGCCTGACGGCCGGCTCCAGCAGATCGGCGAGGTCGAGCGTGCCGTGGTCCGCGTGGAGCTCGGCCATGCCCGCGACGAAGCCGGGAACGCCGGTGTCGTTGGCCGGTAGGCGGCCGTCAGCCGGGACCACCTCGCGGTAGTCGTAGGCCAGGGGCTCACCCGCGGCCCGGATCACCAGTGCCGCCCCGCCTCCGCCGATCCCGGAGGCGAAGGGTTCCACGACGCTGACCGCGAACGCCGTGGCGATGGCGGCGTCCACGGCGTTGCCGCCGGCCGCGAGGACCTCCATGCCGGCCGCCACCGCGGCGGGGTCGCCCGCGCTCACGCCGTGGGCCCCGAGCGCGGGCTCGGGCTCCGGCGCGTCCTCCTGCTCGGCACCGTCCTCCTGCTCGGCACCTTCCTCCTGGGCACCGTCCTCCTCGTCGTCGTCCGGCGGGTCCGGGGGTGCGTCCTCCTCGGCGGCCGACCCCTCGGAGGTGTCGGGAACGGGCTCCGGCATCGGATCCGGTGGTTCCTGTGGTGCTGGCGGGGTGCAGGAGGCCGCCAGGACCAGCAGTGCCACCACGACCCGGATGGTCCGAGCTCGCACGCCGACGTGCGGTCTCGGACGGGCGGTCGGCTCCATGGCACGCTCCGGACACGCTCGGTGCGGTCGGTGCGACGACCGTACCCACGGTCGTTCGGTCAGGAGGGTGACCGGGGTCCGACGGCCAGCGTCCGGTTAGGCTGCAACCGATGGCGAGCCGGGGTGATCGGGTGCCGTCGGCCCTGCTCCCGTCGATCCTTGCGCTCGATCTGATCGGGGACCATGAGCTCTCACTCGCTGGCCGTCAGGTCACCGACGTCGGTGGCGGCTCGGGTCCGCGGGGTCGACCTCGCGCGCGGGCTGGCGATCGTCGGCATGATCGCGGTCCATATCGGCCCCACCGATATCACCGGCCCGGCCGGCCGGCTGTACGCAGCGCCGCATGGCCGGGCGTCGTTGCTGTTCGTGCTCGTGGCGGGGCTCGGGGTGTCCCTGCTCGCGGGCTCCCGCTCGCGAGCTCGTCCGGTGGCCGGCTGGCGGCTGGCCTGGCGGGCGCTGCTGCTGCTTCCGGCCGGTCTGGCGCTGCAGACCCTGGACCATGGCGTCAACGTGATCCTCCAGGAGTACGCGGCCCTGTTCCTGTTGGCGATCCTGGCGCTGCGGTTCTCGGATCGATGGTTGCTGGGTCTGGCCGGGACGGCGGCGCTGGCCGGCCCGGTGGTGTTCCTGTGGGGCCAGGTGACGGCACCGTCGGTCTTCGACCGGTCCAGCTCGACCTTCGGGGACGGGGCGGCAGAGATCGTGCAGGGGTTGCTGCTATCCGGTCCGTACCCGTTGATCACCTGGGTGGCCCCGTTCCTGCTCGGCATCTGGCTCGGTCGTCAGGATCTGCGCTCGCGTGAGGTGGCCATCCGTATGGTCGTCGTCGGGGCGATCGTGGCGGCGAGCGCGATGGTGACCGCGCGGGCCCTGATCGCCCTGCTCGGCCCACCGATCGTCGGCGGCGACGTCCGCAGTCTGGCGACCAGTGCCGCCCACAGCCAGATGCCCCTGTGGCTGATCGGAGGCACGGGCGCGGCGGTGATGGTGCTCGGCGCCTGCCTGCTGTTGGCCGATGCGCTGCCGCGGATCACCTGGCCCGTGCAGGCGCTGGGCCAGCTGGCCCTGACCGCCTACGTCGCCCATCTGCTCGCCCTGCACCTCGCCGGGGCGCAGCTGACGTCGGGCGAGCTGTGGGAGGCGGTACGCCTGCTGCTCGGGTTCGTGCTCGTGCTCGCCGCCATGGCGACCGCCTGGCTGACACGGTTCTCCCGTGGACCGCTCGAGCAGGTGCTGCACGTCGCGTGGGTGGCGCCTGGCGGCCGTGCGCGGACACCGGCCGGGACACCGACGCCGGCGCGATCGGCGCCGGTGCCTCCCAACCGCTGAGGGGAAGAGCGACGACATGCCGGAACTGCCTGACGTGGAGCAGCACCGGCGCACGGTCGCAGAGCACGCCTGGGGACGCACGGTGGAGCGCGTCGAGGTCGACGACCCCGGGCTGCTCCACGGGACCACCGCGCAGGGCCTGGGCCGCTCGCTCGCCGGCCGGACCGTCGGTCCGCCACGACGACACGGCAAGTGGCTGCTGGTGCCCTTCGGCGAGGAGGGACCGACGCTGCTGTACCACTTCCGGATGACGGGCGAGTTGGTCTGGGCCACCGACGATGCTGCCGTCGACGGCGCGGTCACCCTCCATCTCGGGGATGGCCGGCTCGCCTACCGCAGTCGGCGGCGCCTGGGTGGCGTGTCCTACCTGCGGGCCGGTCAGGACCCGAAGGAGGTGACCGGGGAGCTGGGTCCGGATGCCACGAGCCTCGATCGTGCGCAGCTGGGCGGGTTGCTGGCGGGTCGTCGCGGCGGGCTGAAGTCCGCGCTGCTCGACCAGTCGCTGGTTGCCGGGTTGGGCAACGAGCTCGTCGACGAGATCCTGTGGCGGAGTCGGCTCCATCCGCGCCACCCTGCGGCCGGGCTCGGTGAGGGCGAGCTGGAGGCCCTCCACCACCACCTGCACGACGTCCTGCGCCGTGCGATCCGCGCCGGCCACGTCCCGGCCGGTGAGCAGTGGCTCACCGGCCAGCGCGGCGCGAACGATCCTCGGTGTCCACGGTGCGGAGCGCAACTGGAGACGGCACCGGTCGCCGGTCGCACGACCGTGTGGTGCCCCCGGGAGCAGTCAGCAGCGCCGCAGGCGTAGCCAGTCCCTGTCCGAGTGGCGGGAGTGCACCCGATCGACGCCAGTACGGTCGAGAGGTCCACGAACCTCGATGCGAGGACGCTCGTGACGTCACAGCACACCGCCCACGGTTCCGGACCGGATGGATCGTCGGTCGAGCCCGACCCGGATGCCGCACAGGCCGATGACCAGGACGGCCACGAGCACGCTGAGCACGGCGGGCATGCTGATCACGCCGCCCAGTTCCGCGACCGGTTCTGGTGGACCTTGGTGCTCACGGTCCCGGTGGTGTACTGGGCACCGATGGTGCAGGAGTGGTTCGGCTATGCGGCCCCCGACGTCCCGGGAGCGAGCCTGATCGCTCCGGTGCTCGGATCCGTGATCTTCTTCTACGGCGGCTGGCCCTTCCTGACCGGCGCCGGGAGCGAGATCCGCGCCCGCCAGCCGGGCATGATGCTGCTCATCGGCATGGCCATCACCGTCGCCTACCTGGCCTCGATGGCGACCTCGCTGGGCTTCTTCGACGCCGACGTGTGGTGGGAACTGGCGCTGCTGATCGCCGTGATGCTGCTCGGCCACTGGATCGAGATGCGCGCCGTCGGGCAGGCCCAGGGGGCGTTGGCCGCGCTGGCCGAGATGATGCCGGACGAGGCCGAGCGTGTCGGTGAGGACGGTGGGACGGAGACCGTTCGGGTGTCGGATCTCGCGGTCGGCGACGTGGTCCTGGTGCGTCCCGGTGGGCGGGTCCCGGCCGATGGGGAGGTGGTCAGCGGTGCGGCGGACGTCGACGAGTCGATGATCACCGGCGAGTCGACCCCGGTGTCCCGCGGCGAGGGCGACCGGGTGGTCGCCGGCACCGTGGTCGCCGACTCCAGCCTGCGTGTCGAGGTGGACGCGGTCGGCGACGACACCACCCTGGCTGGGATCCAGCAGATGGTGGAGGACGCCCAGGCCTCCACGTCGCGGACCCAGAAGCTGGCCGATCGCGCGGCGGCGCTGCTGTTCTACATCGCGGTCTCGGCCGCGGCGATCACCGCGGTCGTGTGGTCGGTGACGGGCGAGCCCGCGTTCGCCCTGAACCGGTCCGTGACCGTGCTGGTGATCGCGTGCCCGCACGCGCTCGGACTGGCGATCCCCCTGGTCACCGCCATCTCCACCTCGAAGTCGTCCCGCGAAGGCATCCTGGTCAAGGACCGCCTCGCCCTGGAGGCGATGCGCACCATCGACACCGTGCTGTTCGACAAGACCGGCACGCTGACCTCGGGCACGCACGTGGTCAGCGACACCGCTGCCGCCGAGGGTGTGGAGTTGGCGGAGCTGCTCGCGCTCGCTGCGGCGGTCGAGGCCGACTCCGAGCACCCTCTGGCCCGAGCGATCCACGAGCACGCCGTCGAGGAGGTCGGTGACCTGCCGACCGCGAGCGGGTTCGAGTCGATGACGGGACGGGGCGTTCGGGCCGAGGTCGATGGCAGGTCGATCGCCGTCGGTGGTCCGGCGCTGCTCGAGGAGCGGGGGCTCCGCGAACCCGAGGAGCTCGCCGAGCGCACCGAACCATGGCGGCAACGGGGTGCTGCGGTGCTGCACGTCGTCCGTGACGAGGAGGTCATCGGTGCCATCGCGCTCGAGGACCAGGTGCGCGAGGCCTCGCGTGAGGCCGTGGCGCTGCTCCACGAGGACGGTGTGACGGTCGCGATGATCACCGGCGATGCGCAGCAGGTCGCCGACGCGGTCGCCGCCGAGCTGGACATCGACGAGGTGTACGCCGAGGTCCTTCCCGAGGACAAGGACGCCAAGGTCCAGCAACTGCTGGACCAGGGTCGCAAGGTCGCCATGGTCGGGGACGGGATCAACGACGCGCCGGCGCTGGCTCGTGCGACCGTCGGGATCGCCATCGGAGCCGGCACCGACGTGGCCATCGAATCGGCGGGCATCATCCTGGCATCCGACGATCCGCGCGACGTGGTGGCGATCCGGCGGCTGTCGGAGGCCACCTACCGCAAGATGGTGCAGAACCTGTGGTGGGCGGCGGGCTACAACATCGTGGCGTTGCCGCTGGCGGCCGGTGTGCTCGCGCCGATCGGTTTCGTCCTGCCGGTGGCCGTCGGCGCCATCCTGATGTCGACCTCCACCGTCGTGGTCGCGCTCAACGCACAGCTCCTGCGACGGGTCCAGCTCCACGTCGAGCCGAGCGGATCCTGATGGCCGGGCACCGGAGCCGGTCCCGCCCGCGCGGCGCCGAGGTCCGGCTCGAGGCCGGTCACGTGCCGGCCTGCTCGGGGGGTTCGCGCCCCGTGCGCGACGTGTCAGGCAACGGCACCACCTCGCCCGGGTCGACGTCCTGTGGCACCGGCTCGGCGGCCAGATGGGTGAGCAGGGTCAGGGTGACGTGGCCGGACAGGCACAGGGCCGTGTCGCTGTCGGGGTCCGTCCCGGAGCTGCGGTCACGCACGTCGAGGTCCAGCACGGTCCCGCCCTCGCCCTGCGTCGCCACGCTGAAGTGCCCGAACCCGTCGATCTTCGCCCAGCGGACACCCACGATCCGATCCACGGGGAGGGCCGGCACGTTCACGTTCAGTGTGGTCGGCTCGTCGCGGGCGAGCACCCAGGCGACGACCGGCACGGCGATCGCTGCCGCCGTCTCCCAGTACCACCGGTCACCGGGGGCGATGCTGACGGCGATGGCCTTGCTGCCGAAGGTGCGGCCGGTGAGGGCGGCACCGACGGTGCCCGAGTGGATGATCGAACTGCCGGTGTTCAAGCCCCTGTTGGGGCCCGAGACGACGACGTCGGGTCGCGGCCCGAAGGCGCCGAGCGAAGCGGCGAGCACCGCCAGTCCCGGCGGACCCTCGATGCCGTAGGCCTCGATCCCGTCGAAGTCCTGACGGTGGAGCCGGGTGGGCTCGGCAGCGTCGAGAGCGCCCATGCTGGTCCCGGCCCCGCTGACGTCGACGGCTGGTGCGGCGACGATCACGTCGTGGTCACCGGACAAGGCACGAGCCAACGCGTGCAGGCCGGGCGAGTCGATGCCGTCGTCGTTGGTGAGCAGCAGGCGCTGCCCGTCGCTCCTGCTCGCCGTGGTGCCGTCCACCTCGAGGGCTGGGCGGTTGGGCTGATCGGTCATGGTCACCTCGAGACGACCTCGGCGAGCGGTCCGTCGCTCGATCAGGCCGGCAGCCACGTCGCGCTGGCGATGCTGTCCCTGCCCCTTCTACCCGGCGGGCTGCCCGGTGGCGAGCGACGCGACCCGGCCGGACGACCCCAGCGCCGCAGGCCGAAGGGACGGGCGGCAGGCCACCGGTGGGCTCCCCGGTCACCTACGCTGCCGACGATGCCTGCAGCTGCCAACGACGAGCACCCGAACGCCGACCTCGAACACGGCGAGATGGCCGGCTGGGGCACCGGTGGCCATGGCCGCCCACGCCCACCGGTCGGTGCTCACCGACCGCGCCTGGTCACGTCTCCATGCCCCCGATGAGCTCGTCGTCACAGCCGGACGTCCATGGGAAGGCCGCGTCGTCGCGCAAGCGCGCGGTCGCGCTCACCGCCCTGGCGATCGTCGGGGCGTACGGCGTGGGACTGGCCCTGGTGGGGATCGAGGGGGCGCTCGAGGTGCTCGGCGGGGTCTCGCCGTGGTACCTGCTCGCAGCGTTGGGCATGCAGGTGTTGGTCGTGCTGCTCTGGTCCAAGGTCTACCGGGCCAGCGCCGAGGCGACCGGCTCGCACGTCGCCATCTGGCCCGGGCTGCAGGTCTCCATGCCGGCTTTCACGCTCAGTCACACGCTGCCCGGCGGCGGCTGGGCGGGCAACGCTCTGGCCGCGCAGCGGCTCACCGCGTTCCGGTTGGAGGGACCGGTGGCCCTGGCGGCGGTGGTCCTGGCCAGCACGATCTCGCTCACGGCCATCGCGGCGCTGGGGGCGATGGGGATCGTCATGGCCTTCGTCGCGGGCGACCTGCCGACCATCGCCGTACTGATCGCTCTCCCGGTGTTCGTCGTGCTGGTGATGGTCGTGGCTGCGGTCGTGGCCGTGCTGCGATCCCCGGCGGCCGGGGACCGCGTGGTGGGCGCGGTCGGTCGCCTCGTTCCCCGGTTGCGCCGACGCGTCGACGACTGGCGGGTTTCGCTCAGATACGTCACCGAGGATCCGCCCTCGCCGGGTCAGCTCGGGACCATCATCGGGTGGGCCCTGCTGAAGTGGGGCGCTGACATCGCGTCGTTGGCCCTGGTGTTCGTCGCCGCCGGGACGATGCCCCGCGTCGCGGCGCTGCTGGTCGGGTTCGGGGTCACACAACTGGCAACGGCCGTGCCGGTGACACCGGGCGGTGCTGGCTTCGTCGAGGGCGGGATGATCGGTGCCTTCGTCACGCTCGGGTACCCCGCCACCACGGCAGCCACCGTCGTGATCATCTACCGGGTGCTGGGCACATGGTTGCCGGCGATCGCGGGAGCGCCGCTGCTCTTGCGGGCTCCGTCCTCGCAGCGCAGCGACGGGGGCTGAGGTGCACCGACGTCGCTGGCCGGTCGGCGACAGCGACGTGGCGACCACGACCATCCGTTCCGGGCGTCGACGGCACCGGTGGGGCGCGCCGCTCGGTGCGTGCACCAACGGCCGTGGTGCCGCACCACCGCGCTCGTAGGCTGCCCACGGGGTCGATCGTCACCGCGTCGCCGAGCGGCAGTCGTTGGTCGGAGCCCAGATCCCAGACAACGGCAACCGGACCGAACACAGGAGGGCCCGACATGGGCGATGCACCTGTTCCGAGCAGCGGATCGTCCGACCCTGGTGCGGGCCGCGGCAGGTCGGCGAGCACGCCCACCGACATCCCGGCGGCTGGCTGGAAGGAGATCCTGCAGCGTGTGGCCGTCAACCTCAAGGAGGATCACGTGTCGCTGCTGGCGGCCGGGGTCGCCTTCAAGGCACTGCTCGCGCTGTTCCCTGCCCTGATCGCTGGGGTGAGCCTGTGGGGCTTGCTGGCGGATCCGGAGACGATCACCGACCAGATCGCTGGGCTCGCGGATGCCTTGCCGGAGGAGGTGGCGGTGATCATCGAGCAGCAGCTCACGCAGATCGCGGGTGGCGGTGCCGGCGCCCTCTCCTTCACGCTGGTGGTGTCGATCCTCCTGGCGCTGTGGAGCGCATCGGGGGGGATGGCCGGGCTCATGGAGGGATGCAACGCCGCCTACGACGAGGTCGACCGGCGGTCCTTCGTCCACAAGCGCGGCCTCGCGCTCGCGTTCACGTTGGCGGGCCTGGTCTTCCTGCTGCTCGCGCTCGGTCTGATCGCGGTCCTCCCGGCGGTCCTGGGCACCCTGGGTCTGGGCTCGGCGGGGCAGTTGGCGGTCCGGGTCGGGCAGTGGCCACTGCTGGCGCTGCTGGCCATGGGTGCCATATCGGTGATCTACCGCTACGCCCCCGATCGTGCCGAGCCGCAGCTGCGGTGGGCGAGCGGCGGGGCGCTCCTGGCGACCATCCTGTGGTTGCTGGCTTCGGCGGTGTTCACCCTCTACGTCGAGGTCGCAGGCAGCTTCGCCGAGACCTACGGCGCCCTGGCCGGCGTGATCATCCTGATGCTGTGGCTGTTCCTGACGGCGTTCTCGATCCTCCTCGGAGCGGAGTTCAACGCCGAGGTCGAACGTCAGACGGTCGTCGACACCACGGCCGGTGACCCTCAGCCGATGGGTCGACGCAAC
Source organism: Nitriliruptoraceae bacterium (assembly GCA_041686695.1). Lineage (GTDB taxonomy): Bacteria > Actinomycetota > Nitriliruptoria > Nitriliruptorales > Nitriliruptoraceae > T1Sed10-7. The sequence goes on along the minus strand of JAWLDJ010000079.1, from coordinate 589 downwards.
GCCTCCGTGGCGGATGCTGCGCCCTCCGACGACCAACGGCGCCAGTGAGCGTGGGATCGCCGTCCGGACCAGGGCGACCGGCGCGCCTGTGCACGGCGCGTGGTCGTGCTCGGACCTGGTGACGCGTGGCCGGCTGCAGGGCGGCAGCGACCGTGCGGCCGTCACCGCCGGCGTGGACGGCGGCGGCCAGCGTCAGCGCTCGGCGAGGGTCGCGGCGACCGTCGCGCCGAGCTCCCACGCCGCATCGAGGTCCGTGCGATCCGGCTCCCCGATGCTCTCCAGCGTGGCGGCGACCGCGCGCCACTGCAGCCCGGCCACCACCCGCTCGACGGAGCGGACCGCTCCCGTGGTGTCGTTGTTGCCATGGACGTACATCCCGTACGGGCGGCGCTGGGTGGCGGTGAGACAGGGGTAGTAGATCCGGTCGAAGAAGTGCTTGAGCGCTCCGGACATGGAGCCGAGGTTCGCCGGCGTCCCGAGCACGTACCCATCCGCGGCGAGCACGTCCGTCTCCGGACAGGTCAGCGCCGGGCGCAGGACCACCTCGACGCCGTCGATGGCGTCGGTGCGGGCACCGTCGGTGACGGCC
>JAWLDJ010000078.1:0-10820 GCA_041686695.1 Nitriliruptoraceae bacterium | reverse complement strand
GTCGAGCTCCTTGGGCACGGTGTCGAAGAACCCCTTCATCAGCCAGGTGTTGGTCCCCAGCGCCCCGCCGAGGTAGACGAGGAACAGGCCGAGCTGGGTCCCGAAGCCCATGAACGGGAAGTAGTTCGACACGTTGACCAGGAACAGGAAGATGGCGACGTTGGCCAGCAACTGCGGGAACATCTGGACCAGCAGGATCGTCAACAGTCCCGGGCGCCGTCCCTTGAACCGCAGTCGCGCGAACGCGTAGGCCGCCATGGCCGACAGGAACATGTTCGCGATGGCGGCGCCACCTGCGATCTTGATGGAGTTCCACAACCAGGTGAAGAACGGCGTGGAGGCGAACAGCTCCCGGTAGTTGTCCAGGGTCACCGCCCGAGGCGTGAGCTGTGCCCCCTGGAGCGTGGCGGTGGGCGAGATCGAGGCGAGGACGACGAAGTAGACGGGCATCAGCGCGAAGGCGACGCCGAGCAGCCCGACGATGTAGCGCCAGCCCAGCTCACGCCACCAACGCACCCCCTTCGGACCGGTGTCGCGCTGCTGGAACGTCGCGGCGTCGAAACGGGTCTCGTCCGCGGCCGTGGAGACGGGATCGGTGGCGGCCATCAGTTGATCTCCTCCAGCACCGCGGTGCGTCTGAACCCGATGTAGCTGAACACGGCCACGAGGAAGAAGATGATCGTGGAGATGGCCGCCGCGAGCCCGAAGTCCTGGCCACGACCACCGGCGAACGCCAGGCGGTAGCTGAAGCTGATCAGGATGTCGGTGTGACCGGCCGGTGTGAGCGTGCCCTGGATCGGCGGGCCACCACCGGTCAGCAGGAAGACCGTGTTGAAGTTGTTGAAGTTGAAGGCGAAGGAGGCGATCAACAGCGGCCCCACCGCGACCAACAGCAGCGGCAGCGTGATCTGGCGAAGGATCTGCCAACCCGAGGCACCGTCGACCCGGGCGGCCTCCTTGACCTCCTCGGGCATGGCCTGCAGGGCACCGGTCGTGATCAGGAACATGTACCCGAAGCCGAGCCACAGGTTCACCAGGACCACGGAGAACTTGGGCAGGGCACCGGCGAAGGCCTGGCTGCTCAGCCAGGGGATGTCGAGCCCGAGGATCCGGTTGATGGGCCCGAAACTGGTGTTGAGCAAGCCCTGCCAGATCAACGCGGTCATGAACGACGGCAGCGCGTAGGGCACGATCAACAGCGACCGGGTGCTGCGGCGCAGCCGCATGCGCGGATCGTTGAGCGCCAGCGCGAGGGCGAGCCCGAGCACGAAGGTGGTCGCCACCGACAGGATCGCGAAGGCGAAGGTCCACACGAACACCCGGAAGAACGGCCCGCGGATCGCCTCCGAGGTCAGCACGCGCTGGTAGTTCTCGAAGCCGACGAACTCGCGGAACCCGGGCCTGAGCGTGGCGCCATCCGGTGCGGTGAAGGTGCCATCCGTCGGCGTGTAGACCGTGCCGTCCTCCACGTCGCGGATCACCCCGGACGCGGCGTCGTACTGCAGGGCCTGCACTGCCACGGCGGCGGTGTTGAAGGTCTGGACGCTGATCGCCGTCGCTTCCCCGTCCACCCCCAACTCGTCAGCGCCCTCACCCTGGATGGGCACGGAGAAGGCGAGGATCTCCTCCTCCCGGTTCCCGAGGTCCCCGAGGGTGATCGGTCGGTACTCGTCGAGCACGAGCCGGTCGGCACCCTCGCCGGCCACGTCACCCTCCTCGAGGCGCGTGAGGCCCTCCTCGGTGCCGAGGAAGCGGCCACCGTCCGGATCGTCGAGCAGCAGCGCGAGGTCACCGGCCTCGTTCTCCAACGGCGTCGACCGGTAACGGATCGCGTCGTCGGGCACCGTGACGGAGTCCGAGATGATGCGCTCGACCGCCTGCTGCTGGTCCAGGACGTTGCCGGTGCCGTAGTTGGTGAAGCCGATGTAGGCGGTGTAGAGCACCGGGTAGACCTGGAAGATCAGCAGCGCGATGGTGCCCGGCAGCAGGAACTTCAGGGCGATCTGACGCTTCGAGAGATAGACGACGTCGATCGCGGCCGTCGCGACGACCACGACGGCCAGCGGCGTCCACTGGCGCAGCGGCAGCAGGGTCAGGATCGCGTAGAGCGCCAGACCGTTGACGACCCCCAGGAACAGCAGCTTGAGCAGCAGTCCGGCGACGCTGCCGGCACCGAGCCGGTCGGCCAAGCGGTCGGCGAAAGGGACCGATGTCCCGGGCAGGTTCGACATCACGTACTCCCCGAACGAGATGGGTGACGCGCCCAACTCCCCGGGTCACGCATCCACCGACGTGCATCTTGCCATGACGACGGTGGGGCGGTGCCGTCCGGCACCGCCCCACCGCGGACCGGTCAGAGCCCGATCAGCTCTCGGATCTGGTCGGCTGCCTGCTCGAAGGCGTCCTCTGGATCCTGGCCTGCGAAGATGTTCTCGTAGGCGTCGGTCCATGCGGCCCAGACCGAACCCATCTCCGGGATGGCTGGCATCGGGCGCCCGTTCTCACCGGCGGCACCGAAGCCCGCGACGTCCGGGTCGTCCGAGACGTCCTCGAAGGCGCTGACCTTCGCCGGCGGACGGTCACCGGCCTCGTACAGCGCCAGCTGGACCTCGTCGGTACCCATGAAGTCGAGCACGAAGGTCCGTGCCGCCAGCTCGTTCTCGGCGAACGCGGAGACCATGAAGCCCTGGACGCCGACGAAGGGTGCCGGGGTGCCACCCTCGACGGCCGGGAAGGGCTCGACGACGTAGTCGACGTCGCTGAAGTCACCCACGGCCCAGGGGCCGGTGACGGCGTACGGCGCACGACCGGACGAGAAGCTGTCGATCATGACGTCGTAGGTGATGTCGGCGTTCAGGAAGTCCTGCTCAGCCATCTCACCGAACAGCTCGGCGGCCTCGAGACCACCCTCGGAGTCGATCCCGAGGTCATCGGCCTGGTAGGAGCCGTCGTCGGCCTGGCCGAAGACGTAGCCACCGGCGCCGGTCACGACCCAGTAGTTGTGGAACGGGTCACCGTTGCCGTTCTGCTGCCACGCGACGGGCAGGTCGGCCTCGCCGGACTCGACGAGCTCCAGACCGGTGTCGATCATGTCCTGCAGCGTCTCGGGGCTCTCGGGTGCCAGCTCGGTGTTGCGGATCAGTGCGATGTTCTCGATCGCGTACGGCAGGCCGTAGTTCGTGCCGTCGTAGGAGAAGGCCTGGCTCGCGACGTCGAGGTACTCGTCCTCGGCAGCACCGAGGTCCAGCGGTGCGACGACACCGTTCTCGGCCAGTTCGCCGAGCCAGTCGTGGGCGCCGATGAACACGTCCGGGCCCTGACCCGCCGGACCCTGGATGGCGACGTTGTCACGGATCTGGTCGAAGGCGACCTCCTGCACCGCGACGGTGATGCCCTGCTCCTCGCCGAACTCCTCGGCGAAGGGCTCGATCACGTCACGACGGGTGTCGTCGGCCCAGATCACGAGGTCGGCGTCGGCACGCACAGGAGCGGCTTCCTCCTCCTCCTCGCCCTCGTCGGTCTCTTCCTCGGCCTCTTCCTCGGGCTCTTCCTCGGGCTCTTCCTCGGGCTCCTCCTCGGTCTCCTCGGTCTCCTCGGCCGGCTCGTCCGCGGGCTCCTCCTCGGCATCCCCGCCGCAAGCGGCGAGGACGAGAGCAGCGACGGGGACGATGGCGATCCATCTGCGGTACCGCTTCATCGTGACTCCTACGTGTGACCGGTGGCGGGACCTCTCGCCCCGCGCGATCCGGATGGTGCAAGGTCACCCAGCAGTTTGCAACAAGTTTCAGTCTGTTGTCAAGAATTTCCGGAAGTTCTTGCGGCCCGTCGCCTGGGGGCCTAACGTCACCGGCATGAAGCCCCGCCTCAAGCACGTTGCCGACCACGCCGGCGTCAGCCAGGCGACGGTCAGCCGTGTCCTCAACGACCGCCCCGGGGTCGCCGAAGCCACGCGGCGGTCGGTCCTGCAGGCGATGGCACAGCTCGGCTACGAGCACGGGCGGCTCCGCGCGGCGCGACGCACCGGCCTGGTGGGGCTGATCGTGCCAGAGCTCGACAACCCGGTCTTCCCCCGGTTCGCGCAGGCGGTCGAGTCCCGCCTGGCCCGCGAGGGCTTCACCACGGTGCTGTGCACCTCGACGCCCTCGGGGATGGGCGAGGCGGACTACCTCGACGTCCTGCAGGCGCACGCGGTGACCGGCATGGTCCTGATCTCGGGGGAACACTCCGACACCAGCGCCGACCACCAGCGCTACCACGACCTGCGTGACGACGGCGTGCCCCTGGTGCTGGTCAACGGACGCGACGAGGACCTCGGCGACATCGCCGCCGTCACGGTCGACCACGCCGAGGTGACACGTCTGGCCGTCGCGCACCTGGTCTCGCTCGGCCACACCCGGATCGGGCTGGCGCTCGGTCCGGGCCGCTACGTCACGGCCGCGCGGCTCCAACTCGGCTACCTCGACGGGCTCGAGCGCGCAGGCGTGCCGGTCGACGCCACGCTCATCACCGACACGATCTACGGGATCGAAGGGGGGCACGCGGCTGGCGCGGTCCTGCTGCCGTTGGGGGTGACGGCGGTCGTGTGCGCCAGCGATCGGATGGCACTGGGGGTGGTCCGCGCGGTCACGGAACGGGGCCTGAAGGTCCCCGACGACGTGTCGGTGATCGGCTTCGACGACGCGGGGCCGAACGCCTTCTTCGATCCCCCGCTGACCAGCGTGCAACAGCCCTTCGAGGCCATGTCCTCCGCGGTCGTGCAGCTCCTGACCGCGCAGATCGCCGACGCCGAGGCAGCGGCCCCGGAGCTGACGTTCCGACCGGAGCTGGTGGTGCGCGCCTCCACCGGAGCCGCGCCCGATGTCACCGCCGACCGCGGAAGCGATGCCGACCGACGTGGGGCCGCGACGACCGGCTGACCCCGGGGCGACCGGACCGGTCGGCCACCGCGACCGCCACGACCAGCGACGGACCGCGACCGCAGCCGTCGCGGCTCAGCCGAGCAGCGTGCGGGCGATGATCATCTCCTGGATCTCGGTCGTCCCACCGCCGATACCAGCGAGCTTGGCGTCCCGGAGCGAGCGCTCGACGTGGAACTCGTCCACGTAGCCCCAGCCGCCGTGCAGTTGGATCGCGTCCAGCGCCGACTCCACACCGGCCTCACCGATGTAGGCCTTGGCCATCGCGGCCTCGGTCGAGTGCTCGATGCCCTCGTCCTTCATCCACGCCGCCTGACGCTGCAGCAGGCGCGCGATCTCCAGCCGCAGCCGCATCTGAGCCACCTTGTGCTGGATCGCGCCGAGCCGTCCGATGGGCTTGCCGAAGGCCTGGCGCTCCTGGGCGTAACGCACGGACTCCTCGAGGTCGCGCTGCATGCTGCCGATCGCCGACGCGATCATCACGCACCGCTCCCAGTCGAAGCACTCGAAGCCCACCCTCCAGAGCGCGGTGCCCACGTCGCCGAGGATCTGCGACTCGTGGACCTCGACGTCGTCGAGCGAGAGCTCCACGGTCGGTGAGGTCCGGTTCCCGAGCTTCTTCAGCTCCTTGGAGACCTCGAAGCCCGGGGTGCCCCGCTCCACCAGGAAGGCGGTGAACGCCTGACCGGCCGGCGCTTCGGGGTCGGTGCGGGCGATGACGGTGACGACCTCGGCGAGCGACCCGTTGGTGATGAAGGTCTTGGTGCCGTTCAGCACGTAGGTGTCGCCGTGGTGTTGCGCGCGCGTCTTCATGCTGGCGGTGTCGGATCCGGCCTCTGGTTCGGTGATCGCGAAGGCACCGACCGTCTCGCCGGCGGCGAGCTTGGGCAACCAGCGCTGCTTCTGCTCCTCGTTGCCGTGGAGGGCGATCGGCATCGCCCCGATGGTCAGGTGGGCACCGAGCGACAGGTTCAGCCCCGCATCACGACCGCCGTAGGCCAGGCCCTCGAGCGCGAGGCCCGTGGTGAGCACGTCCGCCCCCGACCCGCCGTACTCCACGGGCACGGGCAGACCCGTCAGACCGAACCCGGCGACGTGCTTCCAGACGTCCCAGTCCCACGTGCCCGCCCGATCGCGTTCCAGGACACCGGGTTCCACGCGCTCGCGGGCGAAGGCCCGCACGCTGTCCAGGAACGCCTCCTGCTCCTCGCTCAGACGGAAGTCCACGGCCCGCTCCCTCGCTCCCGGTGCTCTGGATGACCCGACGCCTCCCGTCGGACCCCTGCCATCGTGCCAGCGTTCCGGCGGAACGGCAAAGCCGAAAACGTTCCATTGCCGCCCCGGTCAGCGCCCCGTGGCCTTGCGCAGCAGGATCCGCACCGCGCGCCGCCCTCTGAGATCGCGGATCCTGGCCACGTCCACGACCTCGTGACCGGCGCGATCCGCCCATCGGGCGTAGGCCGCGGGCGCGCCCTCCTCATCGGTCAGCACCTCGAGGTGATCGCCCGGTGCCAGCGTCGCCATCGAGCGCATGGCGGTATGGACACCCTGCTCGAGGCTGAGCCGGCGTGCATCGACGCTGTCGACGGGCGAGGGAGCGGCACCCATACCGGCCGCGTCCAGCCTCGCCGTGACCCGACCCCCTCGTGCGGTGACCGTCGCCGGTGCCCCGGCGGCTGCCAGGGCACCCCGCACGAAGCCGGCAGCCAGGGCGTCCCCGACCTGGCCGTCCACCTCGCCGATCAGGCGCAAGCCGACGTCGAGTCCCGCGATCACCACGTGGTCCTCGCCCGCTTCGGACAGACGGGCCTCAGGGAACGCGGCGGACAGGGCGGTGACGGCCACGACCGCCGCCGCCGGCAGATCCCGGGAAGCCGCACGACCGGCGGCGGTGGAGACCAGGCGGCGGCCCTGCTCCTCGGCGAGCAGCGTCAGCTTGGCCCGGTGTTCGGACAGCCCGGCGATCAGCTGCACCACGGTGTGCACGGCCAGTTGGCTCCCGGGAGGGACCTGCGAGCCCCGGGTTGCCGCCACCTGTTCACGGGCCACGTAGACCCGGGCAGGACGTCCTCCCCCGGGATGTTTGCGGGTCCCGGTCACGACCAGACCCACCTCCGCGAGGACGTCGAGGTGGTTGCGCGCCACGTTGGCATGGAGTCCGAACATCTCCGCGGCTTCCCGGGCCGAGACCGGTCGTCCTTCGCTGCGCAGGCGGCGGTAGATCCCGGCGCGGGTCGGCACCTCGAGCGCCTGCTCGACCGCCGCGTCGCTGTCGTCCACTAGGGCGGCGAGGATCCGCTGTGACTCGGCCAATCTGTGACACCATCCCTTCCCTGCGCCGCCCGCATCCGGGTCGCGGCCGGACCGGGTACCTGCGGTCCGCCTGGGGCGAACGCGCCCACCGCCGCCGGGAGCCTACGGCTCCAGCACCGGAGCGACCCGGGTGGGCCGCCCGCCCCGGCCTGTCGCACGCCGGTGGACTCGCACTCAACGTTCAGCAGCGGGCGCCACGAAGCGGCCGGTGCCCACGACCCCGACGATGGCGGCGGCCAGCTCCCGTGCGAAGTCACCGGTGAACCCGTCCTCGGCATGACCGAAGCCATCTGGTCGGTGCCAGGCCAGGCTCCCCTCGCCGCTGGCGGCCACCAGCGCCGTCGCGTCGCCGAGTGGGAAGTACGGGTCGTCCTGGCCGTGCACCGCCAGGAGCGGCACGCCCAGGGCGCCAGCCAGCTCCACCGGGTGCGGGGGTCCGCTCCACCGCTGCGGCCCGGCCAGGCGCACGCCGAGCACGGCCCGAAGCGCCGCTCGTCGCATGGGGCTGCGCCAGAGCCGATCGAGCGCCTGCATCGGGCCAGGGGGCGGGGTGGGGCGGAACCACCCCGGTGCGGAGATGGTGACCACGGCCGCCGGCGGCACGCGGGCCCGGGCCGCGGCGTGCAGCACCGCCGTTCCCCCCATCGAGGCGCCGACCAGCACGATCGGGCCCACCTCCTGAGCGCGTAGCCACTCCGCGCCGGCGGCGACATCGAGGCGCTCCACGTCTCCGAGCGTCGAGACGCCACCCGAGCCGCCGTGTCCGCGCAGATCCAGCGTGAGCACACCACACCGGGCCGAGAGCTCCTCGGCCAACCATGCGTAGGCGGGCTTGCGCCGGTTGGCGGCGAAACCGTGGGCGAGCAGCACCGCGCATCGCCCCGCGGCGGGACCCGGCAGGAACGTGGCCGCAAGCCTGGTGCCATCGGCGGCCACGAGCCCGACATCGAGGTGGTCGCGGCTGAACCCACCGACCAGCCCACGGGTCTCGGCGAAACGGCGGACCGGACCACGACGAGGTAGCTGCCCAGCGCCGCGCGCGGCGGGCGACCGGTCACGGCTCGGGTGGACGGTTCCTCGTGGGGCTGGCATGCTCGCGACGGTAGCCCCGGCGACGATGCCACGACCGACAGGGTCTGTCGTGCCGGGGCACTGGCCTGTGTGGGCGCCGAACCGGACGGCGACGCCCGCACGGCGGACCCGAGCAACGAACCGGTCACTGGCTGCGCGTCACGGCCCCGAACGACGAGGAGAACCGGTTGCACCTCCTGGTGCTCACCGAGCGAAACGGCGGCAGTGGTGCGCTGCTGCCCGGGTTGGAGTTCCTCGACCACACGGTCCAGGACCTGCCCTTGGAGCCGGATTCCCTCCAGGCGATCGGCGGGTGCGATCTCGTGCTCGTGGACGCCACGAACGACCTCAGACGCGCCGCGGGTGCGAGCCGGGCCGCGTCGCTGCACGAGCGTGCCCGGCCCGTGCTGCTCGTGATGCCCGAAGGCGCCCTGGCGGCGATCAAGACCTCCTGGGGGTTCGATGACTGGCTGCTGCCCCAGTGCTCCCCCGCCGAGCTGGAGACCCGGCTGCGTCTGGCTCGTGATCGCGCCACCGCCGAGGCGCCGCAGCGGGCCGCCAACGTCGGCGATCTGGTCGTCGACGAGGACAGCTACCAGGTCCGGCTGCGGGGCGATCCGCTCGACCTGACCTTCAAGGAGTTCGAGCTGCTGAAGGCCCTGGCCAACGCCCCCAACCGGGTCTTCACCCGGGAGCTGCTCCTACAGGAGGTGTGGGGCTACGACTACTTCGGTGGCTCGCGCACGGTCGACGTCCACGTGCGTCGGCTCCGCGCGAAGCTCGGTCCGGAGTACGAGCAGATGATCGTCACCGTCCGTGGGGTGGGCTACAAGCTGGTGCCCCCCGGGCAACGCATCCACCGCGGCCCGGAGGACGCCATCGACGAGGAACGCGTCACCGCCTCCTGACCCGCGGGGCTGCCGGTGGACCGAGCGGGCGCCGCCGGCGCACGTCAGCCGCCGACCACCTCGGTGTCGCTGCCGACCGCGATGTCCTGCCAGCGCGTGACGAAGCCGTGGTGCTCGTAGAGCTGGACGGCCCGGACGTTGGCGGCATCGACCCACAGGATGACCTCCGCGCAGCCGAGCGTCGTGAGGTGATCGAGGCCGGCGTGCAGGAGCGCGGGTCCGACGCCACGCCCCTGGACCCGGGGGTGCACGGCGAGGTTGTAGACCTCGCCGACGTCGACGCTTCGGCGCTTGAGCCAGTGCAGCCCCGCCAGGCGACCGTCGGGCTCGGCGGCGACCAGCAGGTCCTCGGGTCGGAACCAGGACCAGCCACGACGCTCCCGGAACCGGGCGAGATCCCATCCGGCCTCATCGGTGCCCGCGTACGCCGCGGCGAGGACCGCGACTACCTCGGCGTCGTCGCGGTCCGGCAGGTAGCCGCGGACGGTGGTGCCCTCGGCCTGCAGCCGCGCGAGCGCGTCGGCGCCATCCGGGTCCTGGCTCGGCAGGGCACGGCCGAGGACGAGGAGCCGCCGTTCGATCGCGAAGCCGGCGACGGCCACCGCCTCGAGCTCCGCCGGTCCGACCGCACGCATCCAGACCTGCACGTGGGTGGCCCCCAGGTCGGCGCCCAGGTCGCGAGCGCCGGCAAGGGCATGTGCAGTGACCTGCTCAGCGGCCCGGATGGGCCGGCGCACGGCCACGTCACCGGTCGCGGTTCCGGCCTGCTCTGGGGCGGTGACGGCGCCGTAGGCGACGGCCTGGCCATCGCGACGCAGCAGCGCGGAGCGCCAGGTGGCTGGCCGGGGTACGCCGGCAGCGAGCCCGGTCAGCCGTTCCTGCTCGGCCTCGTCGATCAGGGGAAGCCCGGCGGCGTCCTCGGCCTCGCCCAGGAGCGCCTGCACCTCGCGGAGGTGATCGTCACCCTCGAGGACGAGCACCTCGAGGTCATCGCCGGTGGTCCCTGACACCGGTGGGGTGACGATCACGAAGCACTCCTTGCGGTGGGCGTCGGGCTGCAGATCGCGGCCGGACAGGCGGGCACGCTCGGCATGGTGATCGGGTGTGCCGGTCGCGACCGCTGATGGGCATGCTGGGACCGGAGCTGCACTCACGGTAGGTGAGCCAGAGCGCGGTTGGCGAGGCATGGTGACTACCGGTAGTCTCCGCGCGCTGCTCCCCCGGGAGCTGTCAGCACCTGGGCCGCTAGCTCAACTGGCAGAGCATCGGACTTTTAATCCGCTGGTTGCGGGTTCGAGTCCCGCGCGGCCTACGAGCGGCCTGTCGTGCCGCGGTACGATCAGCATCACCGTGAGGACCTGTGGAGCAGTTTGGAGTGCTCGCCACCCTGTCAAGGTGGAGGTCGCGGGTTCAAATCCCGTCAGGTCCGCTCCCGCGGCCGGTCCCTGGACCGGCCGTCGCCGTTCCCGCTGCTGCAGGCGCATCGTGGCCTCAAGGGTCAGCGAAGGTCGCGGTGGCCCCCGGCGGGCAACGATGCCACCTCGGTGGTCTCGCGGTCAGGTAGCTCAGTTGGTAGAGCACACGACTGAAAATCGTGGTGTCGGCGGTTCGA
>JAWLDJ010000077.1:0-10851 GCA_041686695.1 Nitriliruptoraceae bacterium | reverse complement strand
CGACCTCACGCCAGTCCGCCTCGATCCCTGAGCTGCGGGCCAGCAGCAGCCGTGCGGCACGACGTTCGCGCTCGACGCGGTCGGCCACCTCCATCGCCCACGCCTCGTAGGCGTCCTCGACGAGCACGGGCCGTGACTCGCGGAGGGCCGCTCGCAGCCGCTCCTGCCGCGCGGCACCAACCAGGTGCTCGGCGCTCTCGAGCATCGCGAGGTGGTCCAGGACATCCACCTCGACGGTGAACGCAGCAGCGATCCAGATCTTGCCACGGTCGGCGGCGACCAGGCTCGGGCCGGATCTGTCCTCGTCGAGGACCAGCCGGGCCATGCTCACGGCCTTGGAGAGGGCGCGGGAAGCGCGGACCGGATCCAGGTGCGAGAAGAGCGCCTCCAGCAGGCTCGATCGCGAGCAGACGTGATCGGGGGCGAGCAGCAGGAGTGCGACCAGGCGGCGCGCCGTCGGTCGCGGCCATGCCTCGATGGGTGGCCGGTCCTCGACCGTCACCCGCATGCGCCCGAAGAGCTGCCCCCGCAGAAGCATCACGGTCTCCCCGAGATGATCGTACGCCGACGGCTCCGGGGGCGCTGCTGCCAGACGCACGGGGACCGGACGGGAACATCCCGGGAACGCGCCGATGTCACGCTGAGGATGCCAGCACCCATCAGGACCCCCAACGCTGGTGAGGAGGAGGTGAGGAGGATGGGAACCACGCCACTGCGTCCCCCCGAGGGCGAGGCACGGCCGAAGGATCTCGATCTCCTCGACGGGAACGAGCCGGGGCGGCCGAGCTCGGCGAGGACCGGGCGAGGACGGTCCGACCTGCACGGACAGTTCGGTCCCTATCCGCAACGCTTCCCGCTGCGCAGCGAGCGGCACCACCGCCCAGGCAAGCGCTCGGGATGGATTCTCGGTGCCGCGTTCTCCCTGATCGCGATCGCCGCGGCGGTGATCGCGACCTCGGTGCTCACCGCGGGCGAGGACGCCATCCAGCCGGAGCCGGAGGCAGAGGTGGCGATCGAGGCGCCCCTGACCGCCCGTGAGCTCGGGCGCGACCCCGGTCCGACCGCCCGCCCCAGCGCCACCGACGTCATCGTCCTGGACTTCCACGGCCTGACCGAAGCTCCGACCGTTGCTGCTGTGCCGAAGGTGAGCCCGGGCGAGATGCTGCCGATGTGAGCACGTGAGGCAGGCGTGAACACCTGCAGCCGGTGCGACGCACCACACCGCGGGAACCGCGCTCCAGCGCGCTTCCCGCGGCGGTGGTCGTGGTGCCCATGGCTCGCGCCCACCGGCGACCGGCCGTGGTTCGGGGCGCGGCTGGCTGCACGGGGGAAAGCCAGCGCGCTGCGGACCGCGAGACCCGCGACGACCCGGGTTGATGTGGCAACCTGACGCCGTCACGGCGCGGCCGTCCCGCGACCGTCGTGGAGATGGCTCGCGAGCACCGGCAACGGTGCGGGGGTCCACATCAGGGCCCGTTCCGCACCGGCTGGCGACCACGGGCCGTCAGCGCGCGATGGGCCCGCCGAGCCACACCACGACCCAGCCACCGCCGCGCCGACGGAGGTCCGATGCACACGTCCGACAGCTCCGACGGCGGAGACGATGACTCGCGACGGATGGCGTCGCCGGCGAGGGAGGAGGCGTCCCCGACGCTCGACCCCGATCCGGACGACGAGCCGACCGACCGCGAACGCCTGGCGGCAGTGCTCGAGCGCCGGCTCGATATCCCGATGGCCGTGCTCGCGGTCGTGTGGGCCGGGTTGGTGGCCTACGAGCTGATCGCACCGGCCGACCAGCGCGAAGCACTGACCGTGACCAGCAACGTGATCTGGGTGGTGTTCGCGGTCGAACTCGTCGCCAAGCTGGCGGTGTCGGGGCACCCGGGTCGCTTCCTGCTCCGCCACTGGCCCTCGGTGCTGTTCCTCGTGCTGCCCTTGCTGCGGGTGCTGCGCGTGTTCCGCGCGCTGCGACTGGTACGCGTCCTGCCGTTGGGTCGCGTGGTCGGTGCGTCCTACCGCGCGGTCGGCACCGCACGCATGTTGCTGACCGGTCGGCTGTACTTCCTGCTGGCCGCGACCGTGGTGGCGGTGTTCGGCAGTGGCCAGCTGTTGTTCGTGCTCGAACGGGGACGCGCGGACGCGCTCACCAGCCTCGGCGATGCGCTGTGGTGGTCGGCGAACCTCGGTATCGCGGGCAACCTGGTCCAGGAGCCGGTGACCCTGGCAGGCCGTCTGCTGGCCATCGCGCTGTCGATCTACGCCAGCGTCGTCTTCGCCAGCCTCGCGGGGACGATCGGCGCCTACTTCCTCGAGGCACGACAGGAACGCGCCGCGCAGGAGGGCGATGACTCCTAGCCGGATCCGGTGTCCGTCTCGGGCGTGCCGCCGCCGATCCAGGGCACCGCGCCGATGACCGGGAGCGCCGGGCGACCGTCAGGTCGCGCGACGGTGGGCGATCGGTGGTCACGCACGGCCCGCTCCACCTGGGGGCCGAGCGCACCGATGGCCGCGCCGGCGACGGCACCCGAGGTCCCGAGGGTCCACCCGATCGGTCCCAGCGGGCGGCAGCCCGCAGCTCCGCTGAGCCCGGGGGTCTGCACGATCGCGGCCAGCGCCGCCGCCGAGCCGGCGCTGGCGAGCCAGACACGCAGATCGCGTGGCCGGGTGGCGATGGTCTGCAGCAGCTGGCCACCGACGAGCGCCACCAGACCCGTCGTCGACGCGTGATCGGCCGTCCCCGTCAGCCGGGCCGGGAGGTAGGCGGCGATGGCGCCGGCGCCGGTGCCGATCGCCCGCCAGGTGAGCGCCTGGTTCAGCAGGGAGCCGAGCGAGGCCTCGGGGCCCTCACCCAGGAGACTGTCGATGCTGGCGCCTTCGGGCCGGGACATGGCGATGACCGTGGCCGGGACGACGTCGGTGAACAGGTTCACGAGCAGCAGCTGCTTGGCATCGAGTGGTGTTCGCCCGGTCAGCACGCTGCCCGCCACCGTGAAGCCGATCTCGCCGAGGTTGCCACCGACCAGCACCGCCACCGCGTCCCGGACCGAGGCCCACAGGCCGCGGCCCTCGGCGATCGCGTCGGCGAGGGTCTCCATGCGCTCGTCGGTCACCACCAGATCCGCGGCGTGACGAGCGGCGTCGGTCGCGCGCGGACCGAGCGCGATCCCCACGTCAGCCAGCTGGATGGCGGCCACGTCGTTGGCACCGTCACCGGTCATGGCGACCACCGTGCCCCGCTGCTGGTAGGCGCGGACCAGGTCCGCCTTGTGCTCGGGCGTGGCGCGGGCGATCACCGTGACATCGGCCAGCGTCGCGTCGAGTTCCTGCTCCTCGAGTCGCGCCAAGTCCGGGGCGGTGATGACGGTGCCGTCATCCAGGCCGACCTCACGAGCCACCGAGACCGCCGTCGCCGTGTGATCGCCGGTCACCATGACCACGCGCAGACCGGCGTCGCGCAGCCGCCTGACCGCCTCGGCGGCACTGGCCCGTGCAGGATCGCGTAGGCCCACGAAGCCGAGCAACCTGAGGTCCTGCACGTCGTCGTCCTCGAGCTGTGAGCTGCCCGCCAGACGCCGTTCGGCGACGGCGAGCACCCGCATACCGCGTCCGGCCAGCTCACCTGCGTGTCCGAGCAGGCGGTCGCGGTCCTCGCGGTCCAGCTGCCGCTCATCACGACCGACCTGCCAGGCCTCGCACCGGTCGAGCACCACCTCGGGCGCGCCCTTGACACTGACCACGGGACCGCGGCTGGTACGAGCCAGGACCGCGTGGTACCCCCGGTCAGGGGCGAAGTGCAGGTCATCCAGCGGCTCGAACCCGCCGCTGCCGCGTCGCTGCACACCAGCGGCGTCGGTGCCCTCGGCGACCGCCCCGTCGGTGGCGTGAGCGAAGGGCTCGTCAGCGCGTACCGGTGTCGAGCGCCGAGCGGCGAGCAGCACCCGCCGGTGGTCCTCCTCCACCTCGTCGACCGGCATGGCGACACGGCCGTCGGACACCTCGCTCAGTCGCAGCGAGCCCTCGGTCAGGGTGCCGGTCTTGTCGACGCAGAGGACCTCGACCCTGCCGAGCGCCTCGATCGTGCTGACGTCGCGGGCCACGATCCCCGAGGTCGCCAACCGGCGCGCGGCAGCCCGCTGCCCCATCGAGGCCAACAGCGGCAGGCCTTCGGGGATGGAAGCCACCGCCAGGGTGACGGCCGATCCGGCCACCTCCTGGAGCGGCACGCGCCGGAGCAGACCGGAGGCCAGCACCGCCACGCTACTGCCGGCAGCCGCCGGGATCGTGAGATCGGTCAGCTCCTGGAGCCGTCGATCCACCCCGGTGACCGGGGACGGCTCGCCCGGCCCGGCCGTGGCTCGGCCCGCTTCGGTGCGATCACCGGTCGCCACCACCACCGCGACCCCTTCACCGGCCAGGACGGTCGTGCCCGCGAAGAGCATCGAGGTTCGCTCGGCCACCGGGGCCGACCCGGGACAGGCGGTGGCCGACTTGACGACCGGCACGGACTCGCCGGTCAGGGGCGCCTCCTCGACCTCGAGGTCGCGACCATCCAGGAGCCGGCAGTCCGCCACGACGGTGTCACCGGCGGCGACCTCGACGACATCACCCGGCACCACCTCGTCAGCAGGGATCTGGCTGGGCCCGCCGTCGCGCCGCACCCGCGCCTGGTCCATCGCCTCGTTGCCGAGCCGATCCACCTCGACATCCGCTCGCAGCCGCTGCCCCACTCCCAGCGCCGTGTTGAGTCCCAACGCCAGGCTCACCATCCCGGCGTCGGAGGCCGACCCGGTCACCAGCGACAGCCCGGCACCTGCCATCAGCACCGGCGTCAGGGGGTTGGCGAGCTCGTCGACGATCGCCTGCCGCAGTCGCTCCGGCACCCACGGAGCCGGCTCGCGCGACGGCCGTCGGGCGGCGGCTGCCTCGGCGGACAGGCCGTCGGCCCGGCTGTCGAGCTCGCGCAGGACCTCGCGCGCGTTCATGGCGTGCCAGGCGACGGGCGTCGGCCGCAGGGGGACGTGGTCCCGCTCGACCGCGTGCACGGCACGCCGCCCGTTGACCAGCGCCACCAGCGCTGCGGCGTCCACCGCCCGGGCGGCACGGGCCGGGGCCTCGGCCGGCGGCCGGTTGATGGCGGCAGCGGCGCCGAGCACCGCCCCCGCGAAGGCCAGTCGGACCGCCTGCTGCGTGTGGTCACGCGCCGCCTCGGTCGCGGCGAGCAGCAACGCGACCTCGTCCAGTCCGGCCGGCACGATCAGGTGCGCGCCGTGGGGGACGGGCGCACCCGGCCGGGGGACCCCGACGAGCACGTCGGCGGGACCGAGGCTGGCGGCGGCGTCGGTGACCACCGCCAGCACGCTGCGCCCCTCCTCCTGGAGCTGACTGACGGCCGCCGGCAACCCGACGTGCCGGCTGACGACCTGGTCGACCTCGACGTCCGCCTCTGCCAACCAGCGCCCGCTCGCCACCGTTCGCAGCCCGACGCTGGCCGCCCGCTCGATCAGCTCGCGGCCGGGGTCGCCGACGCGGTACGGGCTCACCGGACGCCCCGACCTGGTCGTCTCCAGCAGCAGTCGGCCGTCGATCACGAGCGTGTCCACCCGGTCGAGTCGACGCAGCGCCTGGCGGTCCATGACCAGCACCTCGCGTCGACCGAGGACACGCGCCAGTGCCGCGCCGAACGCCTCCCGGCCGAGCCGGGCTGCCTTCGGAGCGGCATCGACCACAGGGGCCATGGCCGCACCCAGGTCCCCGGTGGTCACCAGCCCGGAGGTGAAGGCGGCCAGAGAGGCCTCGAGTGACCGAGCGGCGTAGTCCTCGAGCGGATCGTCGACGGGCGCATCGGTGCGCGACGTCTGCGCCCCACACGCGACATCGCAGGCGGGAGGTTCGGCGAACAGCTCCGCCTCTCGGGCCTGCCATGCGGTCCGGCGCGAGCGATGCTCACCGGTCAGCAGGCTGCGGTGGGCGAGGTCGACCAGCTGTCCGGTCATCCGTTGCGCGAACCCGTGGAGCACGGCGTTGCCGACGCCGAGCACGAGGTCGCTCGCGTGTGATCCGAGCCGACGGTCGACCTGCTCACGCAGCTGCGGTGTGCTGTCCACCAGGGTCGACAGCCGGGACAGATCGACCGCCAGGGTCACCGGCGACACCCCGACGGCGCGCCCGGCCACGGCACCCGTCAAGCTGGCGAGGTCGGTGCCCATCTCCGCGAGCAGGCGGACGAGTGGTTCGACGTCGGCCGGATGGCTCGGGCGATCACGCGGGAACCCGTCCGTGAGTCCCAGTCGAGCCTCGACCTCGGCGACCACCGCGGTGAGCTCCTCGGTCGTCGCCCACAGCTCGTCGTGTGTGACGACGACCCGCGGAGGGCGGACCTGCAGCGCCGCCCAGGTGACGCCCAGGTGGGCATGCAGCGCCGCCAGGACCTCGCGCTCGAACTCCGGGAGGAGGTCCACCGGCACCTCGCGATGCTCGATGTGCGAGCGACCATCGCCCGACCAGGTCTGTCGACGGCGTCCGAGCAGCGACAGCACGCCACGCCCGCCGGCTGGCTTCGCTGGTGCCCTGCCCACTGCTGTCCCTGCTGTGCTTGCGTCCATGGCGGGACCTGGTCGCCGCCCTGCGGCTGTGCTCCTGTGCCGTTGCCGTGCTCGCCGTTGCCGTGCTCGTCGTTCCCAGGGTCGGTGCAGCATCGAGCCATCGCAAGGGCAGAAGACCACGGCCCGGCACCGCATGGCGGGGACGCCTCGGTCGGGTCGCTCGCGGCTGGCCGCTCGTCGGTGTCGACGGACCGCGTGCCGGTGTTCAATCGGCCCTCCCGGTCGTGGCCCGGTCGTCGACAGCGACGGCTGCAACGGCCCGACCTCGACCGCAGCTGACGCCAGCTGACCCAGCTGACCCAGCTGACCCAGCTGACGCTCGTCCCCGTCCCCGGCAGGAAGCGCCCGCATGACCACACCCTCCATCGATCCGGCCCTGGCAGCATGGGAGGTGGATCTCCACGGGTTCCCCGCGGACGGCTCGGTCGCCGAGCAGCTCGAGTTCCTGGTCCGGTACGCGGTCCTGGCGCCGTCCGGACACAACACCCAGCCCTGGCAGTTCCGGGTCGTCGACGACGTCCTGGAACTGCGGGCCGACCGCAGCCGCGGGCTCGCCGTCGTCGATCCCGACGACCGTGAGCTCGTCATCTCCTGTGGCGCGGCACTGTTCCACCTGCGGGCCGCCGCGCAGGCGCACGGCCTGCCCCTGACCGTCGAGGTGTTGCCGGAGGGTCCCGGATCGGACCTGCTGGCCCGGCTCGGCCCGTACGGCACGCCGGAGCCGATCCCGGACGTCGACGAGTTGGTCGAGGCGATCCCGGGACGTCGCACCAACCGCGCCGCGTTCGAGGATCGCCCCGTCCCGCCGTCCCTGCTCGATCGGTTGACCCACGAGGTCGTCGAGGAAGGCGCCCGCCTGGCCGTGGTCGGCGACAGCGACCGCAAACACCGGATCGCCGAGCTCGTGGCCGACGGTGACCACCGGCAGATGTCGGATCGGCACTTCCGTCGTGAGCTCGCTGCGTGGCTGCGGCCCAACACGGGCTCCGCTCCCGATGGTGTCCGCGGTCACGGCTTCGGGTTCCCGGACATCATGTCCCACCTCGGGCCGCTGGTGGTGCGGACCTTCGACCTCGGCAACTCGCAGGCCGCGAAGGACGCGGAGATCGCCGAGGAGGCACCCGTCCTCGTGGTCGTGTGCACGGCCGACGACGATCCCGAGGCATGGCTCGCGACGGGGCAGGCGCTGGCCCGACTGCTGCTACGGGTCCACGCGTCCGAGCTCTGGGCCAGCTACCTCAACCAACCGATCGAGGTGGACGAGCTGCGCTCGCGACTCGCGGACCTGCTGGGCGACTGCCCCCAGCCACAGCTGCTGCTGCGGCTGGGATACGGGCCGACACCGCAGCCACAGCCCCGGCGCACGGCGGCCGATGTCCTGACGCGATGACCCGGACCTCCCTGGGCGGGCGCCGGTCGACTGCCGGTCGACTGGACCGCGGTTCAGCGTGTGGTGGTGGCCTCGTGCGGGCCGGCGAGCAGCGCCGCACCGTCGACCCAGCCGTGCCGACGCCGGCGGGGGCCGGACGAGCGGCGGGGACGGGCACCGGCGAGGTAGAACGGGCTGGCGTAGGCGACAGCGAAGTTGTTGCACGGGTGTCCATCAGGACCCGGGTCGTCGTTCTCACGGGCCGGATCGGCGATGCGGAGGACGACCCAGGACGTCTCCGAGGGGTCGACGGGTGCCGTGAACCGGATCGGCCGCCGGTCGGTCGGGGCCGGGACCCGGATCTGCTCGATATGGGCGACCTCGGGCAGGTCGCCCCCGGAGGTCAGGACCTGGACCTCGAGTGGTGTGCCGGCGCGCTCGGCGCCCCACTCCAGGTCGAGTTCGAACGCCAGTCGGCGGGGCCGACCGGGAACGAACTGGCCCATGCGGGTGTTGCCGTTCGTTCCGGCGTCCAGGCGCAGCCCCCGTTCCCGGGTCGCGAAGATCTGCCGGGAGGACATCGCAGCGAAGACGCTGTCACGGTCGAGCTGGTCGAGGTACATGCCGGTGCGGCCCTTGCCCTCTGGCTCTCCCCAGTCGTCACCGTGCTCGTCGGTGACCCCGGTCAGTCCGACGTGCCAGCCCGCATCGAGGCAGGCCACCAACGGCGACGGCAGTCCCTGCTCCCAGTTCTTGAACAGGTAGTCCTCACGCCGGTTCATGATCTCCATCGACACCATGCGCGAGCGGACCCGGGGGTCGTAGGCGAAAGCGTCGAAGTACTCGGGTTCGCGGTTGGGGTGGTTGAACCCGGCGATCGCGTCCGAGCCGCCCCCGAGCGCTGAGGACGGTGAGCGCAGCAGCCACTCGTAGAACCCGGCCATGCCGTCCGGACCGGACGCTTCGATCCGTTCGATCAGCTCCGCGCCACCCGGCAGTTGCAGCAGCGGGCCGAGCAGTGCCTTGAGCGCCTCGATGGTGATGCCGATGCGCTCGAGGCCGGCGGCCGTCAACCCGCCGGTCGCCAGCGGGTCGGTGACGTCCCGGCTGAACCAGACGTTGATGTGCCCGAGGTAGGGGCTCGACCACTCGAAGCCACGGATCGCGGTGAACCGTCCCGGCAGATCAGCACCGTCCGCGAACTCGGCGGTCTGCGCGAACCCGGGACGGTCCACCCCGAGCGTGGAGGTGCACGGGTCCCTGTCGCCGAACTCCGGCGAGGGCACGAACGAGCACAGCGCCGGGACGCCGCCGCTGATCGCCGCCACGGTGTGGTCGGTCAACGCGGCGATGTCCAGGCCGGACTCGAACATCGAGGTGTACGCCAGCGACGGATCGCCGATCGCATCGGACAGCTGGGTGTGGTTGTGGAGGTCGGCGTGGGCCAGACGCTGGCGGCGTCCGAGCCGGGAAGCGCGGCTGGTACCGGTCTGCCGGTCCAGCGGCCGGGCCAGCGCCTGGCTGGGCAGGGTGGTCAACGCCGCCGCGGCTGCGGCTGCCTTCAGCATCGACCGGCGGCCGATCAGGTCACCGCGCTCGGCGGGAGGTGGATCCCCTGGAGTTCGCTGTGCGTGCGCGTGGTCGAGGGTCTCCGACATCTCGTGAGCTCCTGGCTTGCCGGTGTGTGGTGGACGTTGCCGGACGCTACGGATGCCGCCTGCAGCGACCATGGCCGCCCGGTGACGACCCGTCGACGCGCCGGAGAACGTTGCGCGGCGCCCGGGGCGACGATCGGAGCCAGGCAGGACCTGCTGGAGGTCTCCCGCCCCAAGGAGTTCGACGAGCTGCACGAGCTGCTGCGGCCGCGCGCGGAGAAGGTGTTCTTCGGGGCCTGGGATCCGGACGCCCCCCGCGGTCGGGGTCGCGGAGCGGATGATGCGGCTGCTGCCGGTCGACTGGACCGCGGTTCAGCGTGTGGTGGTGGCCTCGTGCGGGCCGGCGAGCAGCGCCGCACCGTCGACCCAGCCGTGCCGACGCCGGCGGGGGCCGGACGAGCGGCGGGGACGGGCACCGGCGAGGTAGAACGGGCTGGCGTAGGCGACAGCGAAGTTGTTGCACGGGTGTTCGCCAGGCACCAGCCCGGCGGCCACGTGCGGCAACACCGCGAGGCCTGCACGCTCTTCGTCGACCCTGCGTCGACGAATGCCGTGGCGCGCTGACCGAGGCCCTGCTGACCGTGGTGCCAGCACGGCGCCGTCTCGTGCTCATCGATCACGGTGACCACGACCGCACCGAGCCTGCGCCTCGATGCCACGGAGCGGGAGGCCGCCGACGGTCAGGCATCGGGTCCGTCGAGCCGGGCGGCGAGTTCCTCGAGCTCGTCGACGCCCCCGGCCCGGTAGGCCCGCCAGTCGGGTCCGGCCGCACGGGCGGCGACATCCTCGAGCGCGCGACGCCACGCATCGAGCAGCTCGGCCAGCGCCGCCTCCAACCGATCCCCACGCCGCAGCGAGCGGCGCAGCGCCATCAGCGCCGCGAGGCGACCCTCGAGGTGCTTGGCCGCCGGCACGGACCCGGCCGTACGTGAGATGGCGCACAGGCTCGCGTCACCCACGGCAACGGCCAGCTCCTCCTCCAGGCGCGCGAACCTGGACTCGACGATGTCCAGCCCGGGAACCTCCGGCTCGACGAGCGCGCGCTCGTCGGGCGTCGGCGCAACAGGGCCAGACCCTCGTCGACGGCGTCGAGATCTCACCATCCCTCCACGGTAGTGACGGGGTTCGCCGGACGAGGACCTCGCGGCGCACCGCTCAGCCGGACGAGGACCTCGCGGCGCACCGCTCAGCCGGACGAGGACCTCGCGGCGCACCGCTCAGCCGG
>JAWLDJ010000076.1:8026-10913 GCA_041686695.1 Nitriliruptoraceae bacterium | reverse complement strand
CGGCGGGTTGCACGCTGCGGGGCTGTTCGACACGGGCGGCCGGCCTGTGACGGTGCGTGAGGACGTCGGTCGGCACAACGCGCTGGACGCCGCGATCGGCGCCCATGCCCTCAGCGGCCTGTGGCCGACGGCCGGGCTGACGGACCTCGTCTGTGTGCTGAGCGGGCGCGTCGGGTTCGAGCTCGTCGCCAAGGCCGCCGTGGCTCGCATCCCCGTCGTCGCAGCGGTGGGCGCCGCCTCCGAACTGGCTGCACGGACCGCAGACCGGCTCGGCATGACGCTGGTGGGGTCGCTGCGCGACGGTGACGGCGTCGTCTACAGCCATCCCCACCGGCTGGCGCTGCCCCACCCGCGCTGACACCGGCAGGAAACAGCCACCAGCCGCTGCAGACCGCCGCACGACCCCCGCACGACCAGCCGACCCGCGGTGACACCGGCAGGAAACAGCCACCAGCCGCTGCAGACTGCCCCACGACCCCCCCGCGCCGCGGGCGGATCAGGCCGTGCGGCGGGTCAGCGGCTTGTACTTGAGGCGGTGGGGCTGCAACGCCTCATCGCCCTTGCGACGGCGCAGATCCTCCTCGTACTCCGAGTACCCGCCCGGGAACCACGTCGCCTCAGAGTCCCCCTCGAAGGCGAGGATGTGGGTCGCGACGCGGTCCAGGAACCACCGGTCGTGGCTGGTGATCACCGCACAGCCGGCGAAGTCGAGCATGGCCTCCTCCAGCGACCGGAGCGTGTCCACATCCAGGTCGTTGGTGGGTTCGTCGAGCAGCAGCAGGTTCGCCTCCTGCTGCAGCAGCTTGGCGAGGTGGATGCGGTTGCGCTCCCCGCCGGAGCACTTGCCCACCTCCTTCTGCTGCTCCCCGCCCTTGAACCCGAACGCTGCCACGTAGGCTCGCGAGGCCATCTCGGTGCGCCCGAGCTGCACCCAGTCCACGCCGCCGGTGATCTCCTCGAACACGCTGCGACCGGGGTCGAGCGCGGCGCGCGACTGGTCCACGTAGGACAACGCCACGGTGTCGCCGACCCGGAGTTGGCCCTCGTCGGGCTCGAGTGGACCGTCGAGCAGCCCGGCCTGGCCGGCCGCGGTGACGATCATCTTGAACAGCGTGGTCTTGCCCGCGCCGTTGGGGCCGATGATCCCGACGATGCCGCCAGGGGGCAGCGAGAAGGTCAGGTCCTCGTACAGCAGCTTGTCACCGAAGCCCTTGAGGACCCCGTCGGCCTCGACGACCACGTCGCCGAGCCGAGGCCCGTCGGGGATCATGATCGTCGGCTTGGTCACCTGCTTCGGGCGTTCCCGCTGGAGCAACGTCTCGTAGGCCTGGATCCTCGCCTTGGCCTTCGTGCGGCGACCCTCCGGTGAGCGCTTGACCCAGTCGGCCTCCTCGGCGAGCTGGCGTTGCTGGGCCGACTCCTCGCGCTCCTCCTGTCGGAGCCGCTCACGCTTCTGCTCGAGCCAGCCGGAGTAGTTGCCCTGGTAGGGGTAGCCCTTGCCCCGGTCGAGCTCGAGGATCCACTCGGCCACCTCGTCGAGGAAGTAGCGATCGTGGGTGATGGACACGACCATCCCGGCGTAGTCCTTCAGCGTGCGCTGCAGCCACGCGACGGACTCCGCATCGAGGTGGTTGGTCGGCTCGTCGAGCAGCAGGATGTCGGGCTTGGAGAGCAGCAGCCGGCACAGCGCCGCGCGCCGCTTCTCGCCGCCGGACAGGGTGGTGGGGTCGTCGGCGTCGGGGACGCGCAGCGCGTCCATCGCCACCTCGATCGTGCGGTCGAGGTCCCAGGCGTCCGCCGCGTCGATCGCGTCCTGGACCGAGGCCATCTCCTCGTAGACGCGCTGCAGCTCGTCGTCCTCGAGGGGCTCGCCGAGCTTGGCGGCCAGCTCGTTGTAGCGCGGGACGAGCCCTGCCACCTCACCGAGCCCCGCGAGGACGTTGTCGCGGACCGACCGCTCCGGGTCGAGCTCGGGTTCCTGAGGCAGGAAGCCGACGCTCATGCCCTTGGCCGGCCAGGCCTCGCCCTCGAAGCTCGTGTCCACCCCGGCCATGATCTTCAGCAGCGTCGACTTCCCGGCGCCGTTGGGGCCGATGACCCCGATCTTGGCGCCCGGGAAGAACGACAACCAGATGTTGGACAGGACCTCCTTGCCGCCGGGGACGGTCTTGGTGAGGCCCTTCATGACGTAGCAGTACTCAGCCATCGAGGAGCTTTCGGGATCGGCGGGGTCGGGGGTCGTCGGCGCCGAGGGTAGGGCCCGTTCGGACGGCACCCGCGGGTCTCGGGCAGCGCGCAGTCCCCGGCGTCCCACCGCACGCCGCGTTGCCACGGCTGCCGGGGTCGGCGAGGGTGTGCGCGCCCGCTGCCCGCATCGCTGGACCGGAGCCCCCATGCCGACCGGAGCCCGAAGGCTCGCCACGTTCGCCCTCGCCCTCGTCGCACTCGCCGGTTGTGGCAGCGGCGAGGTCGACGACACCGAGGAGCCGGCCGCCGAGGAGCCGGCCGAGGGGACCGACGGCGACGCCGGGGACGCCGGGGACGGCGACGCCGGGGACGCCGACGCCGACGCCGACGAGCAGGAGGACGCCAGCACCTCGGCCCCGACCGTGGTGGTGCGTGACATCGCCTTCCAGGAGCCCTCCCTCACCGTGGCGGCCGGCACGACGGTGACGTGGAGCAACGAGGACGGCGTGGGACACACCGTCACCTCCGGGACACCCGACGCCCCCACCGAGGTGTTCGACGAGGAGCTCCCGTCGGGCACGGAGGTCCAGATCACCCTGGACGAACCGGGCACCTACGCGTACTGGTGCCGGATCCACCCGAGCATGACCGCCGAGGTGGTGGTGGAAGCAGCGACCTGACGCGCGGATCGGCCGGCGTC
>JAWLDJ010000076.1:0-7926 GCA_041686695.1 Nitriliruptoraceae bacterium | reverse complement strand
CCCGGTGCGGGGATCAGGCCAGCAACCCCCGTTCGAGCAGGAGCCAGCTGACGGCCAGCGCGCCGGTGTAGACCACGCTGATCAGAGCTCCCACCGGGACGGCCAGCAGCGGGTGACGATCCCGGGTGACCTGCACCCCCCACCATGCGGCCGCGCCGAGCAGGAGCTCGGGCGGGAGCACGTAGGGCGCGAGCCAGCCCCCGATGGTGGTCACCCCGACGGGCTCCCAGATCCCGAGCGGGGGCAGCAGCGCCTCCGCCCCGAGGAACACCACCCCGGCAGCCAGCACCGCCGTGACCCAGCCGGCGGCTGCGCCTCGGCGCCTGGCGACGGCGTCCGCGGCGGACACGATGACCACCAGCGGCACGGTCCACATCAGCGCCATGGAGGCGGTCACGGGGCCGAGGTCCGGCGCCCCGTCCGCCGGGAACCGCAACGTCCCGAGCCCTGTGGCCAGTACCGCATCGGGCACGACCTGGAAGACGCTCGTGACCGCAGCGAGCCACCAGACCCGCAACCAGCGTCCATGGCCGCGCGCGAGGACGACGACCAGGGTGACGACGTCGTAGCCGATCAGCAGGATCCACAGACGCCATCCCTGCGCGAGCTCCCCGGGAGCCAGGAGCACCACCGCGGCGAGCAGGGCGAAGCCGAGGTGCACCGCGACCAGGTCGCGCTCCTGTGCGTCCATGCGCCGCTCCCGCTCATGGCCGGCCAGGGCGCCGGCAGGGACAGCCTGCCACCTCGGCGCCGCGAGATGGCGGACTCAGCCCGGGAGCACGATGGCGGGTCGGCCCAGGGTGAAGGCGGCGGCCGCGACCCGCTGCTGCAGCGCCGTCGATCCCATCAGCGCTCCGAGCCGCTCCACGACGATCGGACCATCCAGGGTCAACGCGGTCGCCAGCACCTCGATGTCATCGCGCCGCAGCGACAGCGTGAGCGCGTGCGGTTCGCCCCGCAGCTCGCGGACCAGCTCCAGGTACGCGACCAGCAGCGACGTACGGTCCTCGGGGTCGAACCGCCGCGTCACCCCGGCGGCGGCCACGGCTCCCTCGTCGAGGTCGACGTCCAGCGACGTGCGCGCGGGGTAGAGCTCGTGGGTCTCGAAGCCGTAGACGCGCGCCAGTGCCAGCAGCAGCGTGTCGTCGGGGACCTCGGCTCCATGCTCGAACGCACGCAGCTGCCGTGACGAGAGCACACCGCCGGAGCGTGACGCGAGCAAGCGTCGGGGACGGTGACCGCGGCGACCGCGGAGCAGCTTGCTCACCCGCTGGGCGAACGTCGGCTCGCGATCGACGATCTCGCGCGACACGTCGGACATGGCTCACTCCGTGGGCCGAGCGGGGCCCCTGCTGGCAGCATCGGCAGCCGCCTGCCGGGACTTGAGTCCCGGCGGCACGTGGAGGTCCTGGCAACGGCGTATCCTGCCGGACCCATGCCCCCCTTCGCCGCCGCTGCGCTCGTCTTCCTGTCCTCGGCCGCCGTGCTGGTCCTCGAGATCCTGGCGGCCCGGTTGCTCGCGCCCTACGTCGGCGCGACGCTCGAGACCTACACGGCGATCATCGGCGTGATCCTGGCCGGGATCGCGATCGGCTCCTGGCTGGGCGGCAAGGCCGCGGACGCCCGCGACCCGCGGGGACTGCTCGGGCCGCTGCTGGTCGCCGGCGGCGCACTGGCCTTCGCCTCGATCCCGATCCTGGACGGGTTGGGGACCTCGCTGCGCGGGGCCGGCCCCACCACGACCACCACCTTGACGGTGTTGGCGTTCTTCGCCCCGGCAGCGGTCCTGTCCGCGGTGACGCCAGCGGTGATCAAGATCCAGCTGGCCAGCCTGGAGGAGACCGGTCGGATCGTCGGCCGGCTCTCCGCGCTGTCCACCGCCGGCGCGATCGTTGGCACCTTCGTCACCGGCTTCCTGCTGGTCGCCGCCTTCCCGACCCGCCCGGTGGTCCGGGTCACCGCCCTGCTGCTGGTGCTGCTGGGGGTCGGGACCGCGCTCGCCCTCCAGCGCCGCCGCAGCCTCAGCGCCGGCGCGGCGGTCGCGGTGCTGGCCGCGGGCGCGTTCTCCTTCGCCGCCTCGCATCCGTGCGAGTACGAGTCGGCCTACTACTGCGCCTACATCGCCACCGACGAGGAGCGGCCCTCCGGCCGGGCGCTGTGGTTGGACACGCTGCGTCACTCCTACGTCGATCTCGAGGATCCGAGCTACCTCGAGTTCACCTATACCCAGTGGTTCGGGGACGTGATCTCGGCGATCGCACCCGGCGGGGAGCCCCTGTCCACGCTGCACCTCGGCGGTGCCGGCTTCACGATGCCCCGCTACCTGCGTGCCGTCCACCCGGGTTCCACGTCCGAGGTGCTGGAGGTGGACCCGCTGCTGGTCGATCTCGCCCAGGACGAGCTCGGGCTCGAGCTCGGGGACGACATCAGCGTGCGGATCGGCGACGCCCGTTCCACCATCGACGAGCTGCCGGTGGGAGCGCACGATCTGGTCATCGGCGACGCGTTCGGCGGCGTCGCCGTCCCCTGGCACCTGGCCACCGTCGAGTTCAACCGTCTGGTGGAGCAGCGGCTGCGTCCCGACGGGGTCTACACGATGAACGTGATCGACTACGGCCCCCGGGCGTTCCTGCGGGCCGAGCTGGCCACCCTCGCAGCGGTGTTCGATCACCTCGCGGTGCTCGGACGTCCCGGCTCCTTCGGTGACGCGACCCGTGGGGTGGGCGGCAACTACGTCGTCGTGGCCTCCGATGCGGCGTTGCCGATCGAAGCGATCCGCGCGGCCAACACCCGGCGGGGACGCTCCGACGACCTGCTGGTCGGCGCCGAACTGGAGAGCTTCGTCGGCGACGCCCGGATCCTGACCGATGATCACGCTCCGGTCGACCAACTGCTGACCCCTGGCCCGCTCGGCTGAGCGAGCCCTCCCCAACTGGGCGCGCAACGGCGATACTGGGCCTGTCCCCGCCGCGAACGGTTGACGACGGCCGTCGCCACGGCGGGCGAGGCCACCTCCCCACCGCTCGGAGCGACCATGCCGGACCACGAGGACACGGAGCTGCCCCCACCCTTGCACTCCCCGGCACCACGGGTGGTCGTCATCGGCGCTGGCTACGCGGGCAGCCATGCGGCCGCTGCGGCCAGCCGGAGCGGCGACGTCGAGGTGGTCGTCATCGACCACGACGGTCGGCACGGCTTCCTGCCGCGCATGGCGGGCGTCGCGGCGGGCCGACTGCGCGCCAGCGATGCGCGCGCGCCGCTGCAGGAACTGATCGATGCGGACATCGAGGTGGTCCACGGCCGTGTGGCGACCATCGATGACGAAGCCGGTCTCGTCACGCTCGACGACGCCACGACGCTGCGCGCCGCCGCCGTGATCGTGGCCGCCGGGTCGGGGTCACCGGCCGGCAGCGTGGTCGGCAGCGAGCGGTACGCCGCCACCCTGCACACACCTGACGACGCCCTGACGTTGCGGCGCCGGCTGTCCCGCACCGACCGGCTCGTGGTCGTGGGCGCCGGGGCCACGGGCGTGCAGTTGGCTGCCGAGGTCGCGGCCGCTCAGCCCGCCATCGAGGTCCATCTGATCGAGATCGCCGGCCGGGTACTGCCAGCCGAACCCCGCCGGCTCGGCGACGACGCCACCAGGGCCCTGCTGCGGGTCGGTGTCCGTCTCCACCTCAGCACCGAGGTGGCGCGGGTGGACCGGCGCGGGGTGGTGCTCGGCGACGGGCGTCGCTTCGACGGCACCGTGGTCTGGGCCGGCGGGTGGCAGGCGGACGCCTCCGTGCTGCTCCCGGCCGCGCCCACCCAGGACGGTCGGGCCATCGTGACCAGCGATCTGCGGGTCTCCGGCCTGCGGCGAGTGCTGGCGGCCGGTGACATCGCCGCCCACCGTGACCTCCTCGGGCGTCCGCTCCCCATGTCGGCCCAGATCGCCAGCCAGGCTGGTGCCATCGCCGGGCACAACGCGGCCGCCCTGGCCACCGGCCATCCCACCAGGCCAGCACGTCTGCTGGAGCTCGGCCGTCTGATCGACCTCGGGGACCGCGGGGTCGGCCGGCTCGGGCCGCTGCCCATCGGTTGGGGGCCGACCGCCCGGCTGGTGCCCCTGTTCCACCTCGGCGTCGATCTGCGGCACCTGTGGCAGCTCGGGGGCGTGACGGTGGCGCTGGCGCACACGCCGGGGCGTCGCAGCGACGGGCCCGCCCCGGTCGCCGCGACGCCGCTGCGCGCGGTCAACTGAACCCGTCGAGCACGGGCACCGCTCGAACGACAGGTGACCGTCCCGGCCGCTGCCCCTAACGTGGACAACCGGAGAGCGAGGGAGGTGCACGTGAGCGGCGAGCGACGGCAGGACACCGGCTCCGGGAGCGGTCCACCCCACATCGACGTGACCTCCCTGGACCTCGGAGGCGACGTCGTCTTCATCACCGACGACCAGGGCCAGATCGTCGACGTCAACGACGCCTTCGTCCGGGTGACCGGGTACTCCAAGCGGGAGGCGATCGGCTCCCGTCCCAACCTGCTGTCCTCCGGGTACCAGGACGAGCGGTTCTACCGGGAGCTGTGGGACACGATCACCAGCGGTCAGGTCTGGGAGGGCCAACTCGTCGACCGCCGACGCGACGGGGCGCTCAGGACCCACCATGCCACGATCAGCCCGGTCCAGGACCAGGCGGGCCGCATCACCCACTACGTGGCCGTGGAACGTGATGTGACCACCGAGCTCGGTCGGCACAGCGCGGTCGGCTCCACCGGCCTGCTCCACACCGACCTCACCGGGCGGTGCGTCTACGCCGACGCCCGGGCGGGAACGCTGCTCGGCCGTTCCACCAGCGACCTCCTCGGGCCCGGCTTCCTGACGAGCCTGGTCGACGCCGATGCCGATGCGCTCCGCGAGGTGGTCCAGATGGCCGCCGAGCTCGGCCGCGAGCACCGCCTGGACGTGCGCACGGTCGAGGGCACCTGGCTGCACGTCGAGGTGGCACCGCTGTCGGTGGCCTCCGGTTCGGTGATCGGCGCGGTGTGCGGACTGGAGGACGTGGCCGACCAGGTCTCGGTCCACCGCGAACTCGCCCGCCGCGACGCCTTCGTCTCCTCCGTGCTCGATGCGCTCGACGACGCGGTGGCGGTGATCGACGGTGACGGATCGGTCGCGGCCGTCAACCGTGCCTGGCTGTCCGCCTCGTCGGCACGGCGGGAGGACCCGCTCCTGGCGGTGCGGGTGGGCGACGACCTGCGGGCCGCCGTGCGCAAGGCCATCGACAGTGGTGACCCGGACGCCAAGGCGTTCGGCGCCGAGTTGCACCGCGTGCTGCACGGCATCGAGAGCGAGCCACAGGAGCGGTCACGCTTCCAGGTCACCCCGCTACGCACCGACGATGGTGGCGCGGTCCTGCGGCTCAAGCCGGACAGGTAGGTCCGCGCCCGCTGGTCAGGCGCCGACCGGGCCCGGCGTCGTGCTGCGACGAGCAGCGCTAGCCTCGTCGAGCGCTCCAAGGGCACATGCGCGGGTGATCGGAGGAGACGACATGGCGTTGGACGAGGACCTCAGGGCGTTCGCCACCGATGGCAACTTCGCCACGCTGACGACGCTGTTCGCCGACGGCAGCCCACAGAGCCAGGTGATGTGGGTCGACGCCGATGACGACCACGTCCTGATCAACACCGAGGTCCACCGGGCGAAGTTCCGCAACGTCGAGCGGGACCCGCGGGTCACCGTCACGATCTGGCCGCAGGAGGATCCCTACCGCTACATGGAGGTGCGCGGCGAGGTCACCGACGTCGTCCGCGGGCCGCAGGCACGCGCCCACATCGACCGCTGCGCACACCGCTACATCGGCCGCCCCTACCCCCCTGAACAGATCACCTCCGAACGCGTGCTCCTGCGCATCACCCCACAGCGGGTCCTGCGACGCGGCATGTAGACATCCGCGTGGGCGCTGGGCGCCGACGGGGGTGGCCGGACCCACCTCCACAAGGGGCGGCCTCGGCTACCGTCCGCGCATGCGGATCCTCCTGGCGTCAGATCTCCACTACGCGCTGCCCCAACTGGACTGGATCGCGGCGCGTGCCGACGGCTTCGACGTGGTCGCACTCGCCGGCGACCACCTCGACATCGCGTCACCGGTGGACCTCGGCACCCAGATCGTGGCGCTGCGGACGAGCCTGGCCGCGCTCGCCACGCGGACCCAGCTCCTGGTCGCCTCCGGGAACCATGACCTGAACACCCGGAACCCGGCCGGCGAGAAGACCAGCGACTGGCTCGCACCACTGCGTGCTGCCGGCGCCGCCGTCGACGGCGACACGATCGAGGTGGCCGGCGCGTACTGGACCGTGCTCGAGTGGTGGGACGGCCCCCACGCCCGCGCCGAGGTGGAAGCGCAGCTGGCAGCGGTGGCCGCCACCGTGGGGGAACGGCCCTGGCTGTGGGTGTACCACTCCCCACCGCACGGGCCCTTGGCCTGGACCGGGACCCGCCACTACGGCGATCCGGTCGTGGCCGACTGGATCGCGCGGTGGCGACCGACCGCGGTCCTGACCGGTCACATCCACCAGGCGCCGTTCACCTCGCAGGGCTCCTGGCTGGAGCGGCTCGGCGACACCTGGCTGTTCAACGCCGGCAAGCAGCCGGGCCCCACGCCCAGTCACGTCGAGATCGACCTGGCTGGCGGGACCGCGCGATGGGTGTCCTACCAGGGGGTGGCGGAGCGGGAGCTGACGGGGACCACGAGCCCGTCGGCACAGCACCGCACCGGCCTGCTCGGCGAGCATGCCGCGCGTTCCTCTCAGTAGTCGGGGACGTCGTCCCGCTCGGAGCCCGCTTCGATCTCGCGCGGCCGCATGGAGCTCAGCTCGCTCAGCACGGTGTCCATCATGGCCAGGTGACCGTCGAGATCGCCGTACTGCCGCTTGAGGTCACCGAGGTAGCTGGTGACCGCCTGGAGCCGTCGGGCCAGCAGCCGGGCGATCGCCAGGGTCAGCTGCGGGTCAGCGGCGACCGCGGTCACGGCATCCTCGAGGACCAGCACCTCGGTGGGATCCACGGCGACGACCTCGGCACTGGCCGGGGTGTCCAGCAACGTCGACATCTCACCGAGGAAGGCGCCCGGCTCCGACACCGAGGTGACCGTCACCTCCCCTTTGCGCACCTCGACCCGGCCCGAGACCAGGACGAACATCGTCCCCGCAGGGGCGCCCTCGGCCAGCAGCACCTCGCCCACGTCGAAGGTCCGTGACGGAAGGCCGCTGCACCGTGCCAGCACGTCATCCATGGCGGGAACCTACTGCGCCTGCGGTGACGGTGCTCGGTCACCTCACCGCGGGGGTGGTGGCGGGGCGGACCGTCCGGTCGTGTGTGCTGTGGTCTCCGCCTCCTGCTCCTGCTCGTGGGTCGCGGGCTGGTCGTGGTCGGGTGTCTGGTCGCCACCTTGGCGCAGCAGGAGCACCGCTCCGATGACGATCAGCACGGCCGGCAGGAGGTAGCGACCCAGGTCGGGGATGCCGGTGACCGAACCGGCGCTGCTGACCAGCAGCACGCCACCCGGGATCAGCGGCCACCACCACGCGGAGCGTCCCGGGGTCACCAACTGGTCGATGACCGCGATCGCGACGAACCCGGCCCCGAGGCCGAAGGCCGCCACCTCGCCGCCGACACCCGCGGTCTCCAGAAGCAGCCCCACGCCGAGACCGGTCAGGATGCCGCCCGGGATCAAGAGGCCGTAGGTGCGCTGGGTCGCGTACGCGCCCAGGAAGGCCAATCCGGCGAAGCCGACGACGACCTCGCCGCCGATGTCGGTGGTCACGGCCAGCAGCAGGATGCCGCCCAGGCCGATGAGCAGCAGGCCGAGGACACGGTTGGTTGCCATGGTCACCTCACTTGGAACGAGGTCGAACTCGCAAGCAACGGCACCACCGGCGGGCCGC
>JAWLDJ010000075.1:0-11061 GCA_041686695.1 Nitriliruptoraceae bacterium | reverse complement strand
CTCGCGCGCGACGACGGCGGCGCCGATCGCGCCACCCTCATCACCCAGCGCGGCCCGCACCAGCGTGACCTGAGGTGGCTGGAGGAACAGCAGCGGTGCCATCGTCGCCTCCAGGTCGGCGCGGAAGCGCTCACCGAGCTTGTCGGCGAGCCCGCCGCCGAGCACCACCACCTCGAGGTCCAGCAGGTTGACCACGCTGGCGATGCCGGCGGCGAGCGTGTCCACGGCCTCCCGAAGCAGCGCCGTGACGAGCGGGTCGCCCTCATCGAGGGCGGCCTTGAACACCCCCGAGGTGACCCGGTCCTTGCCCTTCTCCTCCGCGATCGCGAACAGCCGTGTGGGGCGACCGCCGGCCAGGGCACGCTCGGCCGCGGTCTCCATCGCCCGGCGACCGGCGTAGGCCTCGATACAGCCGCGACGACCGCACCCGCACATCGCTCCTCCCTGCCGGACGATCATGTGGCCGAACTCCCCCGCGCCACCGTGGCTGCCCTCGAAGGGCGCGCCATCGAGCACGAGTCCGCCCCCGACGCCGGTGCCCGCGAACACGGTCAGCAGGTTGCTGGCGCCCTGCGCCGCGCCGAGCCGGTGCTCCCCGATGGCGGCCGCCGTCACGTCGTTGATCACCGACACGGAGGTGGCCAGCTCCTCACCGAGCAGCTCGGCCAGCGGGAACCGCTCGCGCACCCCGCCGACGTTGGGTCCACCGTCGATGGAGCCGTCGGTGACGATGCCGGGTGATCCGACGCCGACCGCCTCGAGGTCATCGAGGTCGATCCCGGCGTCCTCCGCCGCCTTCTTGGCCGCCTTGCGCAGTTCCTTGACGAGGCTCTCGACACCCCCCTCGGTGGGCGTCGCACGCTTGGCGCTGCCGCGTACCTGCTCACCGTCGAGGGCCACGGCGTAGATGTTGGTGCCGCCCAGGTCGATCCCAACGGTGCTCACGGTCGCCCTCTCGTCCGTCCACGCTCGATGCCCCGTGTCGCGGCAGCCTAACGGGCAGGGCCACCGCGCCCGCGGCCGTCGAGACGGACCGGCCCACCGGACGCACGGCCTGGGGCGGCGTCACGATCCACGCCCCGCGGCGACCACCACGAGCCCGACGATCAGCAGGCCCGCCCCCGACCAGCCGGTCGGGCTGAGCCGCTCGCCGACCACCACGACCGCCAGGATCGTGGCCGCCAACGGCTCGGCCAGGGTCAGCGTCGTCACCGTGGGTGCGTCCAGGGCCGCCAGCCCGCGGGCGAACAGCAGGTAGCCGAGGGCGGTGGTCCCGATCGTGAGCCAGGAGGCGGTCGCGAGCCCGGCCGGTGTGGCGACCCAGCCGGGATCGCCGAGGAGCAGCACGGGCAGCAGGAGCAGCCCGGAGCCGGTGAAGGTCAGCGCCACCGCCGAGGGGCCGTCGGCGCCGGCGGCGATCAGCCGCACCGACACCGTGGTGTACGCGCCGTAGGCGGCGCCCGCCACGAGGCCGGCCGCGATGCCGGCGGTGCCCGCGCCCCGACCGGCCTCGCCGGCTCCACCGTCCACCAGCAGCACCGCCGCGCCAGCCACGGTGGCCACCGTCGCGACCACCCACCGCAGGCCGGGCCGGCGGCCAGCCAGGAGGGCGAACGACCCGGCCCACACCGGTGCGCTGCCGATGGCGACCAGCGTGCCGATGGCGACGCCGACGGCACGGACCCCGGTGAGGTAGCCGAGCTGGAAGACCGTGATCGACACCGCGGCCCCGGCGACGGCCCAGGGCGCGCCGGTCACAGCGGCGCGCAGCCGGGGCCACCCGCCGACGACGACCAGCACCGAGATCAGGACCAGGCCGCCACCGAGGCTGCGGACCGCCGCCACGCTGGCCGGCGCCGCGGTCGGCGCGCCGAGCTCCTGTGCGGTCCCGATGGTCCCCCACAGTGCCGCGGCGCCCAGGACCGACCAGTTCGCCGCCCGCCGGCCGGGAACCGGCCGGCCACGACCAGGTTCAGGCGTCACCGAGGGCCGCACGCACGCGGGCCAGCGCGGCGTCGTCGAGCTGTGCGCTGGACAGGCTCACCCGGTCGGCCAGGCCCTGGTAGCGCTCCCGAACGGCGGCGCCGACCTCGTCGGGTGCGGCGACGACGGCGAAGGTCTCGAGGACCTCGTCCGGGATCATCGCCGGCATCTCCTGCCACCGCTGCTCGACCGAAGCGCGGTGCAGCCGTTCGTGCAACTCACCCCACCCGTGGAGCTCGAGGACCGCCTTGTACGCCGGGGTGGAGCCGTAGAAGGACAGCTGGCCGCGTACCGTGGCCTCGTTGGCGGCACGTTCCTCCTCGGTCCGCCCGGTCACGACGAACACCGGCAGCACGACCTCGAGGTCGCTGCGTCGCCGACCCGCCGCCGTCGCCCCCTGCTCCAGGTTGGGCAGGGTGACCTCCTCGAGGTACCGGGCAGTGGTGAAGGCGTGCGCCAACAGCCCGTCCGCCACCTCGCCGGTCACCCGGGTCATCAGCGGACCGACAGCGGCCAGCCACACGACGGGGTCGCCGAAGCCGTGGTCCGCAGGCGTGAAGAACGGCGTCATGAGGGTGTGCGAGGTGAACTCACCGCGGAAACTCAGCTGCGCGCCGGTTCGCCACGACTCCCAGATCGCGCGCAGGGCGAGGACGTACTCGCGCATCCGGGCCGCCGGCTTCGACCACTCGGCCGAGAAGCGCTTCTCGATGTGGGGCTTGATCTGCGAGCCGAGCCCGAGCACGAACCGGCCACCGGTCAGCGCCTGCAGGTCGTGGGCCGCGTAGGCGACGTGCATCGGGCTACGCGGGAAGGCCACGGCGATCGCCGTGCCCACCTGCATCTCACCGGAGACCGTGCCGGCGATCGCCGCGGCGAGGAGGGGGTCGTGGACGGTCTCGGAGACGAACCAGCCGTCGTAGCCGCGTTCGCGCGCGCTGCTGACGGCCTCGGCGGTCGCGGCCAGCGGGTGGCCGTAGGTCATCTCGTCGAGCTTCATCACGCGCTCCTCGCCCGGGTCACGCGGACCCGACCTGCTCGGGATCGACGTTGGCCAGCCGGACCTGCCCGCGAGCGACAGCGACCTGGTCGCTGGCCCGTGACAGGACCACCTGCCACAGCTGCTGGCTGCGACCCACGTGGATCGGCGTGGCGACGGCATCGATCCGCCCTCGGCGGTGGCTGCGCAGGAAGTCCGTGCTGTTGCTCACGCCGACCACGAACCGCCCGCTGGCCGCCACCTGCAGCGCCGCGGCCACCGAGGCCAGGGACTCGACCACCGAGCACCACACGCCGCCGTGGACGATGCCGTAGGGCTGGTGGTGACGCTCGTCGACCTCCAGGTGGGCGTGGGCCTCCTCCAGGCTGATCCGGTCCCACACGAGCCCGAGCGTGGCGGTCCCGAACCCGTCGCGCTCGAAGGCGAACAGGCCCTCGAGTTCCTCGGCGTGGACCGAGGCCCCCGCCTGCAACCGTGCGAGCACGGCGGCCATGGACCCGTCCTGGTCCCCCGGCATCTGTGTCATGACGCTCCCGCCCACAGGGTCCCCACCGGCGTTGACGGTGTGGATCGTGGCGGCAACGCTAGCGCGCCAGCCATCCCACCCGGCTGCCGGCAGGAGCGCCCGGCGTCGCGAGGTGGGCCCGCGGGCTGTTCCGGCTCGACGCAGCCGGTGACCGTGTGGTCAGATGGCTGCCACAGCGATCCCCCGCTCACGCTGCAGGAGCCCGCGATGGTCGACCGCGCACCCGATGTCAAACCCCACAGCCGCGACGTCACCGACGGCTACGAGCGCGCACCCGCCCGCGCGATGCTGCGGGCCATCGGCATGGGTGACGACGACTGGTCCAAACCGCAGATCGGCGTCGCCTCGTCCTGGAACGAGGTCACCCCCTGCAACCTGCCGCTCGACCGGCTCGCCAAGCAAGCCAAGGAGGGCGTCCGCGAGGCCGGCGGCTTCCCGATCGAGTTCAACACGATCGCGGTCTCGGACGGCATCGCGATGGGGCACGAGGGCATGCGTGCCTCACTGGTGTCGCGCGAGGTCATCGCCGACTCGGTCGAGACGGTGATGCATGCCGAGCGGCTCGACGGCATGGTCACCTTCGCTGGCTGTGACAAGTCGCTGCCCGGCATGCTCATCGCTTCGGTGCGACTGGACGTCGCCAGCACGTTCCTCTACGGCGGTTCGATCCTGCCCGGCCATCATGCCGGGAGGGACATCACGATCCAGGAGGTCTTCGAGGCGGTGGGTGCTCGGGGCCGCGGATCGATCGACGACGAGGAGCTGCTCGCCATCGAACGGGCGGCCTGTCCGACCGAGGGCGCCTGTGGTGGGATGTTCACCGCCAACACCATGGCTTCGGCGATCGAGGCCATGGGCATGGCGCTGCTCGGCTCCTCGAGCCCACCGGCGATCGATGCGCGCCGTGACGGGTTCGCACGCCGCTCCGGCGCCACGGTCGTCCGGCAGCTGGAGCTGGGGCTCACCGCCCGCGACATCGTGACCCGTGCAGCGCTCGAGAACGCGATCGCGGTCGTCATGGCCGTCGGCGGCTCCACCAACGCCGTCCTGCACCTGATGGCGATCGCCCGTGAGGCCGAGGTGGAACTGGAGCTCGACGACTTCGACCGCATCGGTCGCCGCGTCCCCCACATCGCCGACACCAAGCCCGGTGGCAGGTTCGTCATGACCGACCTCGACCGCATCGGAGGGGTGCCGGTCGTCCTCAAGGAGCTGCTCGACGCCGGCTTGCTCCACGGCGACGCGCTCACGGTCACCGGGCGCACGATGGCCGAAGAGCTCGCCGACATCGACGTCCCCGACCCGGACGGCGAGGTGGTCCACCCCCTCGATCGGCCCATCCACGACGCCGGTGGGCTGGCGATCCTGCGCGGCTCGCTGGCGCCGGACGGCGCGGTCGTGAAGATCGCCGGGCTCACCGCCGACCAGATGACCTTCGAGGGCCCGGCCCGCGTCTTCGACGGCGAGCAGGGGGCGATGGAGGCCGTGCTCACGGGCCAGATCTTCGACGGGGACGTGATCGTGATCCGCTACGAGGGCCCCAAGGGCGGGCCCGGGATGCGCGAGATGCTCGCGGTCACCTCGGCCGTCAAGGGCGCCGGACTCGGGGGTACGGTCGCCCTGCTGACCGACGGGCGGTTCTCCGGGGCGACCCACGGGTTCTCCATCGGCCACGTGGCGCCGGAAGCCACCGACGCCGGCCCGATCGCCTTCGTGCGGGAGGGTGACCGGATCAGGATCGATGTGGCCAGCCGCACCATGGACCTGCTGGTCGACGACGCGGAGCTCGAAGCTCGACGCCACGGCTGGGAGCCACTGCCCCCGCGCTATACCCGCGGCGTGCTGGCCAAGTACGCCCGCACCGTCAACTCGGCGAGCCTGGGCGCGACCACCTCGATCTGAGCACGGGTAGCCTGCCGGCAGCCACGTCGTCCACCGCGAGGTCACCCGTGCAGTTCGAGGAGCTGCGGTTCGTCTGCCAGGAGGCGGCGATCGACCTGGCCCGCACCCGGGGGCGTCCGCTGCCTGCGACGGTGGTCCTGCCGGGACCCGAGCGCACCCAGTTGCTCACGCTGCCCGAGCTGCCGGCGCAGGACGAGGACCGCCACGCGGTGCTCGCCCAGGTCGCCGCCGATCACATCACCGCCGGCGGGGTGCCCTGCTGGGGGTTCGTCGCCGAGGCGGAGATCGACGATCGGGACGCGGTCGTGGTCGTCTACGGCGCGCGCCGCCACGTGCCCCATCTGACCGGGTCGTGGTTCACCACCGAGGGTGGTCTGGAGGGGTTCGCGGTCGACGAGGAGCTCGACCCGACGGCGCTGCCCTTCCTGCACCCGCTCCAGCATGCGGTGGACGCACTGCCGGCGGCCGGCGACGTCTTCGCCGCTGCCGATCCGAAGCGGGCCGGACCCGCAGGGGGCCTACCGATCGTCGAGTGAGCGAGCCGCGAGCGGCTCTCCGCTCCCCCGATCGGCCCGGGACCCGACAAGGTTCGGCTCAGGCACGGGCCGCCGACAGCCGTGCCGCGTCGATCTCGATGAACACCGCGGTGGCGCTGGCCACGAGCTCGCCCTGTGCCCGCAGTTGCGCCTCGGTGTACAGACGTCGCCCCGTCCGCTCGACGACCCAGCCGCGCAGCTCGAGCGGCTCGCCCACCGGGGTCGGCAGGTGGTAGCGCACCGTCAACTCGCCGGTGAAGCCCGGGACACGGTGCAGGGTCAGCAGGTAGCCGAGCACGTCGTCGAACATCGCCGCCACGATCCCGCCGTGCGCCATGCCTGGTCCGCCCTCGAAGGCTGCCCCGAGGGTGACCCGGGCGTGGACGGCGTCACCGTCGCGTTCCACCGCGATCCCGATCCCCAGGGGGTTCCAGGGCCCCGAGACGAAGCACTCCTCGAAGTGCACGACCGGGCCGCGGTCGGGGAGGTCGTCCTCGAACATCCGCCGCGTGACCTGGTCCACATCACGGTGGCGCGCACGGGCGCGCTCCGCTTCCCGGGCCAGGGTGTCCAGCTCCGCGGCGACCCGGCGCAGGTGTCCCTCGTCGACCTCGTGGGCCAGCAACGCGTGGC
Organism: Nitriliruptoraceae bacterium; assembly: GCA_041686695.1. GTDB lineage: Bacteria > Actinomycetota > Nitriliruptoria > Nitriliruptorales > Nitriliruptoraceae > T1Sed10-7. The sequence goes on along the minus strand of JAWLDJ010000075.1, from coordinate 4,481 downwards.
CGAGCCGACGGACGGCGGCAGCGGCGGCCTCCCGCGCCGGCGGATCCACCGCCGGTCCGCGACCCTCGACCTCCTCGCCCTCCCGCACCTGTCGTCCTCCCGTGACGCGAACACCGCTCGACGCTAGCCCACCTCGCCGGTGCGTTCGGGTGCTCGCAGCTCCACCTCGCCGGCCCGTCGCCCCTCGAGACTGCGCACGGTCAGCACCCACCCGTCGTCGCTGACGTGCCGGTCCCCCGCGATCACCAACCGGCCCAGCTGCTCCACGAGCCACCCCGACAACGTCTCAGCGTCCCCCTCGGCCCCCAGATCGATGCCCGTCAGCCGCTCGACCTCGTCGCGACGGACGGTGCCCGGCACCGTCCAGACACGGTCGCGATCATCGCGCAGCGGAGCCGCCTCGTCGTACTCGTCGGCGATCTCGCCCACGAGCTCCTCCAGGACGTCCTCCAGCGTCAGCAACCCGGCCGTGCCACCGAACTCGTCCACCACCAGCACGGCGTGGGCGCGACGCTCGAGCATCTCCTGGAGCAGGTGCTCGAGGTCGCGCGAGGCCGGCACGGCCACGATCGGCCGGACGAGCCGGCTGATCGGTGTGGTCGACAGCGCCAGGCCGGTATCCGTGAGCAGATCCTTGACGTGGAGCATCCCCACCACCTGGTCGATGTCCTCGTGGAAGACCGGGAACCGCGTGTGGCCCGTCTCGCGCGCCACCTCGAGCACGTCCGCACCCGTGGCGGTGTCAGCGATCGCGGCGAGATCCACCCGCGGGGTCATCGCTGCCCCGGCTTCGATGTCGGACAGCTGCAGCGCCGCCCGCATCACCTGGGCGTCGACATCGGCGATCGTTCCCACCTCGGTCGCTTCGGCCAGCGCCAGCGCCAGCTCCGAGGGGCTGTGGGCGAGTTGGTGCTCGTCGACCGGTTCCACGCGCACAGCCCGCACGAGGGCGTTGGCCGCCCCGTTCAGGAGCAGGATCAGGGGGCGCAGGAGCGCCACGAACACCGCGAAGGGACGGGCGAGCCGCAGCGCCACGGCCTCGGCCCGGGAGACGGCGAGGTTCTTGGGCGCTGTCTCGCCGATCACCATGTGGAGGAAGACCACCAGGGTCAGCGCCAGAACCACGGCCACCGCAGGCACCACCCCGGGCGGTAGCGGGCTGAGACCGAGCACCTCGACGAACAGCACGGCCAGCGCCGGCTGCGCCACGGCACCGAGCCCGAGCGAGGACACCGTGATACCCAGCTGGGCGCCGGAGAAGGTGATCGAGAGCTCACGCAACGCCTGCAGCGCCTGCACCGCACGCCGATCACCGGCTTGTGCCGCCTGCTCGATCCGGGAGCGCCGGGCCGCCAGCAGCCCGATCTCGACGGCGACGAAGCAGCCGTTGGCCACCAGCAGGCCAGCCCCCAGCGCGAGCGCCACCCAGGAGACGCTCCCACCGGCGAGCGGGTCCGCGGCCACGGCGAGCGTCAGCACCCGATGCCTCCGTCGCCATCCAGCTCACGCACCACCAGCTCGGTGATCCGGGTGCCGTGCAGCCCGCTGACGGTCAGTTCGAGGCGGCCGTGCCGGACCACCTCTCCGACCTCGGGCAGGTGGCCGAGCTGATCGAGGACGAATCCTGCCAGGGTCTCGTAGGCCCCGTCCGGCAGGGGCTCACCGAACAGGTCGGTCGCCCGATCGACGCGCAGGCGGGCATCCACGACGGTACGACCCGGCCCCACACGTCGCAGGACGAGGCTGCCAGCATCGAACTCGTCCTCGATCTCCCCGACCAGCTCCTCGAGGACGTCCTCCAGGGTGACGATCCCGGCGGTCCCGCCGTGCTCGTCGATCACCAGCGCCGCCGTCCGCTGCTCCCGCCGCAGGTCGGCCAGCAGTCGTCGCAGACGGCCCGACTCGGGCACGACGAGCATGGGCGTCGCCAGCGCGCCCACCGCGGTGGTGGCGTAGGCCGCCGGCGGCACGGCCAGCAGGTCCTTGAGGTGCACGCTGCCGATCACGTCGTCCTCGTGCGCGCCGTGGACGGGGAAGCGGCTGTAGCCCGTCCGCTGCGCGGCCACACGCAGATCCGCCAAGGTGGCGGTCGCGGGCAGCGACACGACGTCCGGGCGGGGCACCATCACCTCCTCGGTCCGGCGATCGCCGAGCTCCACCGCTCGGTGCAGCAGCTTGGTCTGCTCGCGGCTGAGGCTGCCGATCTGCCCCGATGCGCGGATGATGCGCGCCAGCTCGTCCAGGCTGCGACCACCGGAGAGCTCGGTCGCGACCTCGACGCGCAGCACGTGCACGGTGACGGCCTCGGCAACACGGTCGAGGAGCCGGATCAGCGGCCCGAACAACAGGCCGAAGACGTGGGTCAGGGGCAGGACCCCACGAGCGATCGGCACGGGCCGGGCGATGGCGAGGCTCTTGGGCACCAGCTCACCGAGCACCATCTGCGCCGAGGCGGCCAGCAGGAGCGCCACACCGATGCTGACCGGCACGGCCGCCGGTCCCGGGAGGCCGGCCAGCGCCAGCAGCGGACGGATCAGGGTGTCGCCGATCGCGCGTTCGGCGAGGAAGCCGAGGAGCAGTGACGTCGCCGTGATCCCGAACTGCGCGGAGGAGAGCGCGAAGGAGACATCCGCGAGCTCGTCGACGACCACCCGGGACCGCCGGTCGCCCTCGGCGGCCAGCTCCTCCACCGTCGATCGGCGCAGAGCGAGCAGCGAGAACTCCGCAGCGACGAAGAGGCCGTTGGCGACGATCAGCGCGACCGCGAACCCGAGCGCCCACCAGCCGGTCACGGCGCGGTTCGCAGGCGAGGATGTCGAGGGAGCTCCACACCACGAGCCTAGCCCCCGGCCCCGGCCGTCTCAGCCCATCGGCGGGGACCCGACAGCCCGGTGGGAGGGCAGCAGCTGGCGGGCGTGGCCGCGCATGTCGAACCCGGGATCGATCAGCGCGGTCATCCCGAGCCCGGTCAGGGCGCCGAGCATCACCTCAGCCCGAGCGACCGCCTCCGCCTCGGTCAGGCCGGGCTCCTCACGCTGCCAGGCGTCCGCGAAGCGCTCGACCCGTCGCCGGTGGCTGCGCAGCACCCGCGCCGCGATGGCCGCATCGGTCAGGCCGCGGCCCGCGAGCTGGAGGTAGATCCGGGCGATCGGCGACGAGCCGGTCATGAAGGCCACGAACGCATCGACGAGGTCATCGAGGGTGTCCGTGCCGGCCCCGGCGGGATCCGGGTCGACCGCCTCGATCGCTTCGCGGATCACCTCGAAGACCGCATCGTCCTTGGAGGCGAACAGGTTGTAGAAGCTCCCCGCACCCACCCGTGCCTGCGCGGTGATCGCCTTGAGCGTGACCCCTTCGATGCCGACCTCGGCGAGCAGGCGGCGCGTGGCCGAGAGGATCCGCTCGCGGGTCTCGAGCCCGACGCGGTACCTGGCCATCGGACGCCTCCTCCTCGCGTTCGCGGTCGTTGGGGGCTCACGGTTGCGGTCGTTGGCCCCTGGCGCCGCGTCCACGGTGCGCGGAACCTAGCGGGAACAGCACCTCGGGCGTGGAACGCCAGCTTGCAGAAATGGAGCGGACACTCCAAGATGTAGCATACGCTCCAAGATGGAACAGTCACTCCAGCTCTGGCGTTACCCCAGGGACTGGAGCATGGTCTCACCACGACGCGACGGGAGCCCGTGCCGCGACGAGACCGGTCGGATCGAGGGAGACGCGATGAGCCACTACAAGAGCAACCTCCGCGACATCGAGTTCAACCTCTTCGAGGTCCTCGGCGCGGACAGTTACTTCGGGACCGGCCCCTTCGAGGCGGTCGACGGTGAGCAGGCACGGATGCTGCTCAGCGAACTCGAACGTTTCAGCCGCGAGTCCATCTGGGCGGACTCGTTCGTGCCTGCCGACCGGGAGCCACTGCAGCTCTCCGCCGAGGGCGATGTCACGATCCCCGAGGAGCTCGACCGGGCGCTGGAGGCCTTCTACGACGCCGGCTGGCACCTGATGCCCCTGCCGACCCACCTCGGGGGATACGGCGCGCCTCCGACGATCCGCTGGGCCGGGACCGAGCTGCTGGCGGGTGGCCATGCCACGGCGAGCCTGTGGCCGATCGGCGCGCTGATGGCCTCGATCGTCGACCAGATCGGCACCGAGGGCCAGAAGCGCACCTTCGGGCGCCCGCTGGTCGAGGACCGGTGGGGCGGCACGATGGTGCTGACCGAGCCCGATGCCGGCTCCGACGTCGGTGCCGGGACCACCAAGGCGACCTTCGTCGAAGAGGCCGGCGAGGACGACCTCGGTGACGTCTACCACCTCGAGGGCATCAAGCGGTTCATCACCTCCGCCGACGCCCAGACCCACCCCAACACCCTGCACCTGGTCCTGGCTCGTCCCGAGGGCGCCGCCCCCGGCACGAAGGGACTCAGCCTGTTCCTGGTGCCCAAGCGGCACGTCGAGGCCGACGGCACGATCGGCGAACGCAACGG
>JAWLDJ010000074.1:0-11251 GCA_041686695.1 Nitriliruptoraceae bacterium | reverse complement strand
ACCGGTCCCGTAGCCACGGATCGACACGCCACAGCCGCCCGGTGGGGTGCCCCTGTGCATCGAGCTCGACCCCGGTGGGCAGCTCCCCCTCCGCCACGCGCAGCGCCGCGAGGCCGGCGGAGTTCACCATCCACAGCGCCCCACTGCGGTGCTGGATACGCACGGGCCGGTCCGGTATCCACGTATCGATCACCTCGCGGGAGAGCATCCCGGCGACGGACTCGTGGTACCCGACGCCTCGGAGCCACTCTCCCGCAGGCCTACCCGCCGCAGCGGTCCGCAACGCGGCAGCCAACCCGTCGACCTCGCGGACATCGGGCGGGCCACAGGGCACCGCATCAGCCGTCGCAGCCGTGGCCAGCAGGTGGAGGTGATGATCGTGCAGGCCCGGGAGCAGGTACCCGCCCTCCACCATGCGCTCACCAGCAACCGCAAGGTCGACCCCGACCTCGACGATCAGCGCACCTCGGGTCCGCACGTCCACCACACGACCGTGGTCCCCGTACACGTGTCGGAGCAGCAGCCCCGTCACGGTCCGCTCCCGAACTCGTCGAGGACGCGAGCGGTGTCGGCGCCGAGCGGTCGCGCCCGGCCCGCCGGTCCTCGAGCACTCGGCTCGATCGGGGTGACCTCCTCGGGCCGACCCTCGCCGGGCAGCCGGGCAGCGACGAGCGCGACCTCGCGCATGGCCATCTCGATCAGCCACGCGCGGGGATCGTGGAGCGATGCCAGGCCAGCCACCGCAGCATGCACACCCGTCAGCGGATCCGCGATCGCATCACCTGCTGGGACGGGACCGGAGGCATCCCAGGCGACCAGCCCTGCGGCCGCCGCCGCATCATCACCGAAGGCGGGTTGCTCGGCCCAGGGACCCTGGCGTCCGTAGCCGGTGATCGACAGCCAGGAGGTCCCCTCCGCGACCACCTCGTCGACGTCGATGCCGAGACGGCGCATGGCACGGGGCCGGGAGCCGTCGATCACCAGATCCGCAGCACGCACCAGCCTCCGGAGCGCTGCACACGCGCTGGCCTCCGGCAGGTCGAGCGCGACCATCTCCTGCCCGGCGTGGAGCAGGTCGTGGAAGGCCACGGAGCCCCGTCGGCCACCGTCGGGTCGTCGGACCGACTCCACGGTCACCACCCGAGCTCCTGAGCGGTGGAGCAGATGCGCCGCCAGCGGCCCGGCCCACAGCGAGGCGAGGCACAGGACCACGGGCCGACCGCCATGGGTGGTGCTCTGGCCCTGCCTGGTCCCGCCCGACCGCAAGCGGACCCAGGACGGCTCCCCGGTCCCCCAACGCGCTTCGAGCTGTGCGTCCGGTGGCGCACCCGGGACCGGCACCTGCACCAGGGGCAGCCCCAGCAGCCGCGCCCGCGCCGCGACCGCGGCGGCGTCCTGCCCTGCCAGCCACTCGCCGAGCGCGGGCCAGGGATCGGATGACGGACCGAGCCGTCCGAAGGTCAGCGCGGGCAGGAGTTCGACGTCCTCGGGTCGGGGCAGGTTGACGCCGACCCAGCCATCGGCGCCGGGTAGCAACTGGAACGCGCCTCCCACCGATGCTGGGCCCTGCCGCCGCAGGCCGGCGACAGCAGCACGCTCCCCCAACAGCCGGACGTCCAGATCGTCCCAGCCCCCGGTCGGCGCCAGGCCGCGTAGGGCCTGCAGAGCACCGCGCACCGCCGATGCGGGGGCACCGACGGGGGCCAGACACGGTCCCTCGGCACGGCCGGTCAGGGCCATGGCCCCGGAAGCAGCCCAGTCCTGGACCGGTGTCCGGGGCTCCATGTCGGGTGGCAGCGGCAGCGGAGCGTCGAAGCCTCGCTGGAGGGTGGCGAGCAGTCGTGCCGCATGACCGGCTGCCACGTCGGGGAACTCACCCGATGTCATCGACCAGCCCCCAGGCGAGCGCGGTGTCGAGGTCCAGTTCCGCGCCGGTCAGCATCCACCAGGCCGCGCGCCACCGGCCGATCCGCCGCGGTACGGAGACGGTGCCGCCGGCTCCCGGGATCAGACCCATGTCGATCTCGGGCAGGCGGAACCGCGTCCCGGGAGCGGCCACGACCCGGTGGGCGAAGGCCGCGAGTTCGACGCCCGCGCCGATGCAGTTGCCGTGCACGAACGCCGAGGTCCGGTCACCGACCGCCTGCATCCGTGGTGCCGGCCCGTGTTCCAGGCGCAACACGTGCGCCGCTGCGAGATCGGTCGCCGATCCGAACTCGTCGAGGTCACCGCCCGCGCAGAAGTCCGGGCCCGTTCCCGACAGTTCCACCGACAGCTCCGGATCGGCGATGGCGACCTCCAACGCCGCCGTGAGCGCAGCCCGCGCCGACGCATCCAGGGCGTTGCGCCGGACCGGCCGATCGAGGACCACGCGCAACACCTGGTCCCGGCGATCGAGGCGCACCGCGTCAACCGACGGTGCCTGGCGCCGGGGCGGCCGGGACCGACGCCAGGCAGCGAACCCGCCACCACCCAGCAGGGTCGAGTACGCCATCGACTCGGCCCACAGACCCTGCTGCTCGCCGAGGGCATCGGTGAGCCGCAGGGCCTGCACCAGGAGGCGGCACGCCTCGGGCTGTCGGCTGAACGCTTCCAGCAGCTCGGCTGTCGACGCGTCGACGTCGGCGACCCGGACCCCGTAGCTGCCCACCTCCGACCGGGCCACGGTGGTCGTCACGGCCTGCGCCACCTCCCGGCCCTGGCGCGTCAGCGGCTCGGTGGCCACCCCCACAGTGAGTCCTGGATGCGAGTCCAGCAGCTCCACCGCTGCGCGCACGACGACCTCGGGTTGCTCGACGGCACCGTCGAGTGCCACGAGCACGGTGTCCGGCAGCGACCCGGTGCGCCCCAGAGCGACGACAGCCTCGAGCTCCATCAGCGCAGACTAGGATGCATCGTCTGCCAGCGCATGCCATGGCACCGCCTGAGCCCGTATCCGGCGTGACCTTCGCCCTCGTGAGCGCATCCCGAGATCGCCCGTCGACGCACTCACGGGCCAGATCCGGCTGCAACTGCCGGCCGACCAGCCGATGGTGAGAGATCCCTCTCAGGCCATCGCTGGTCTGACACGGCTTGTTCTGCCATCGCAGGGCGATCAGGCCGTCGACAGTCGGAGATCGTCGGCTCCGATCGCGCCGGTGAAGGTCAGCACCCAAGAGTTGAACTCCTCCGGTCGCTCCATGAACGGACGATGTCCGCAGCGATCGAAGAGGAGGAAGCGGACCGAGGCCTCGGTTTCGGCGAACAACTGGAAGAGCGCCAGCCCGTCATCGACGGTCGTGCCGACATCCGAAGCCCCCCAGATGATGCCAACAGGCACGTCGAACGCTCCATCGGTCCGGATCCAGTTCAGGAGGGCGTCCTTCTTCTCCTGCAGATCAGCGCGGTAGTCATCCCACTCGCTGGAGCCTCGTACGAAGTCCTTCTGGGCTTGCATGCGGTGAGGCATGCGGAGCATCGCCGCCACCCTCTCGACGCACTCGTCCTCCACCGTCGAGGGATCGTAATTCAAACCCTCGAGATCGTGACGTGCATTGGCAGCGTCGCCCTTGAAGTACCCACTACTGACGAGGGGGTGCTGATCGACCACGTTTGCGGCGTAGTGCGGCGTGAGCGATGCGCTATTGGTCAACACCAACTTCCCGACCAGATCTGGGGCCACCATCGCCAGATATGTCGCATGGAAGGCACCGCGGGAGGTCCCGATGACCGTCGCTTCCTTGATGTCGAGTTGGCGCAGCAGTCCGGCAAGCGTCGACGCCATGAGATCGACCCTGTAGCCATCATTGGTCGACGGATTGTCCGACTGTCCATAGCCGATGAGGTCTGGGGCGATGACCCGGTGCGCCAACGCAAGGACGTCGATGTTCTTGTGCCACACGTGCGAGCAAGAAACCCCACCCGGCGGTTCTCCTCCGTGGAGCAGGACGACCGGGGATCCATCACCTGCTTCGAGGTAATGGGTCCGCAGCCCATCTACCGTTGCGTACTTCGATTCCATCGTCACTGACCTCTCCGTCCCTAGCAAGGGACCGTGCATTCTTTCCTGTCGGCGCTCTCTCGACAGCGATAGCGGTTGCACCCTGTCTACGCCGACACGGTGGTGTGTGAAGCCTCGTGCGGCAGTGCATCGGTAGTGCATCGTCCACTAACCACGTAGACGACAACTCTCGCATCCCACGACGCGGGAGTGCTTACAACTCGTCATCTGGCCACTGGCGACATTCGTCATGGAAGTGGCAAGCGGACAGATGCTCCCCGTCATCCGCATCGGCACCGACATGGCCCACGTCCGTTGCCAGTGGTGGGGCCTCCTCGACGCACCGCTGTGGTCTACCCAATGCTTCGTAGAGCCAACATCGGTCGGCGAAGGGGCATCCCGCGACCGTGCTGTAGGGCGACGATGGGGACCCCGGCACGCCGACGATCCTGCTCGAGCCAGAGATAGACGGAACCGCTCTCAGCAGCGCCCGTGTGTATGGGTGGCCAGGTTCGAACAGTATCTGCTCGACATCGCCCAATTCGACGATCCTGCCGGCGTACATCACCGCCACTCGGTCGCACATCCTGCTAACGACACCGAGGTCGTGAGTGATGAACAGTACGCCCAGTCTTCTCTCGCTGATCACCGACTTCAAGACGTCTAGGTACGCCGCCTCCATGGTGACATCGAGTGCCGTGGTGGGCTCATCAGCGATGAGTACCTCGGGTGATCCAGCCAGCGCCATCGCGCTGACCGTTCTCTGCCGCATACCACCACTGAACTCGTGCGGATAGCTCTTCAGTCGATCCTTGGCCCCCGGGATCCGCATGCTCTCCAGCAGATCCACCGCCCCGCTACGAGCTTCTGCCCGACGCCGGACGCCCGCTAGAGACAGCGATTCCATGACCTGATTGCCGATGGTGTAGGCCGGGTTCAGCGAGCTGAGCGGGTCCTGCACGACCATGCTCATCCGTGTCCGACGGATCGCCCGGAAGTCAGCATCGGACCTGCCGAGGAGCTCCTCATCGCCAAGTTTGACACTGCCTTCGACCCGAGCATTCAACGAGTCCCGAACCATGCCGATAACCGTCAGTGCCGTGACGCTCTTGCCGCTCCCAGACTCGCCCACGAGTCCGAGGGTCTCTCCCGAGTTCACATGGAACGAGACGCCGCGCACGGCGCGAGCGATGCCTCTTTGACTACGGAAACTCACCTTCAAATCATCGACCCGAAGTGCGGTCACGCTCTGTCCGGGAGCCATCATCTCCACCGATCCAAGGTCGTAGCACCAGCGTTCCACTACTGACGCGATACACCTGTTTTCTCTGTCACGGTCCCGTCGGCGAAGATCACCGACAGGAGCTTGCACTACCGCACAGCGTCGTGCACTGGGCATCGGATAGCACCGGTCTCAGTACCGCTGACCTGAGATTCATCAGACGAACTTCGCCGGGTCCAGATAATCACGAACCCAGTTGCCCAAGGTGTTCAACGCGAGGATCACCCCAACCAGCACGACCCCTGGCATGACGGAGATCCACCAAGCCCGACCCAGGTAGTTCGATCCATCTGCGATTATCAGGCCCCAGGACACCTGCGGGGAGGCGATCCCCGCCCCGAGGAAGCTCAGCGTTGCCTCCAATAGGACGATGTGACCTACCTCGACGCTCGCTACGACGAGAGCAGCTGAAGCGACGTTGGGGACAACGTGCACCCACATAGTCTTGGCGGTACTGAGCCCATGGAGCTTGCCTTGCAGTACGTACTCGCGTTCGCGGACCGAGAGCACTACTCCGCGAATCACGCCAGCGAAACGCGCCCAGAGCATCAGACTGATCGCGATCGTCAAAGACCAGAATCCCGGTCCCAATGCCGCAGCGACGAGGATGGCGATGAGAAGTGAAGGGATCGCGAGTGCGGTCTCGATGAGTCGACCGAGTATCGAACCGACCGCTCCGCGCGACATCCCCGCGAGCATACCTACGAGGCCGCCGACGACCATGCCAACTGACAGAGCGATGGCGAGGAGGGCGAGAGACGTTCGGCCGCCGTACACCATGCGGACCAAGACATCGCGACCCAACGAATCGGTCCCGAGTAGGTGCTCCCGGCTAGGAGGCTGGAATCTGGAGCCCAGGACCGTCGTGTCAGGGGAGCCCTCGAGCAGAAATGGGCCCAGGAGGCTCGCCACGACGAAGACCCCGAGACCAACGGCCGCCACCCAGGGGATCGAAGCGCCGCTGGATGTCGTGCCCTCGAAGTCCTCAGTTACATCTTGGGTGTCTGACATGGGTCTATAGCCTGATTCTGCGATCGAGGCTCACTTGGATGAGATCAGCGAGCAACGTCACGAGTACGATGCCTATCCCCGAGACGATCACGACGCCACGGATGACTGGGAAATCCCGCTGCAGTAGCGCCTGGTAGGTCATGAAGCCCACTCCGGGCCAAGAGAAGACCGTCTCCAGTGTCACGCTCCCTGTCACCAGAACAGATAGGTAGATAGCCGTCAGCGACACGGTCGAGGAGAGCGCGTTCTTCAGGGCGTGCTTGGCTATCACCATCCGTTCCGATACCCCTTTGAGCCGCGCCATCTTGATGTACTCCTCACCGAGTACGTCCAAGATGCTGGAGCGCATCGCGCGTAAGAAGGAAGGTGTCATGGCGAGTGTCAGCGTGGCGATCGGCAGGATGTGGTGGCGAAACCCACCGAAGCGACTCGTCGGCAAGATGCCGAGGTTCACGGCGAAGATCCAGATCAGTACCAGGGCGATCCAGAACGCCGGTGCAGCCATCGTCACCGCCGCAAAGGTCTCAAGGCTCCTCCTGACCGTCCGGGAGGGAGACACGGCAGCGACGACACCGAGGGTGACCCCCAGTATGACCGACAGAGCGGTCGCCGGGCCGATCAGCCGAAGCGAAGCGGGCAGTCTGTCCCAGATCATCTCCGAAACGCTGCGACCGGTGACGAAGGAGGTGCCCAGGTCCCCTCCCAGAACGTCACGAACGTAGATGACGAACTGCGTTGACAGCGGCTGATCAAGTCCGAGCCCTCGGACGATGTTCGCCTCGACCTCTGGACTGACACCGGGTGGGACGAGCAACGCCAATGGGTCACCCGCAGCGCTGCTCAGGAAGAAGACGAGCAACATCAGAAAGAAGACCGCGATGGCTCCGTGCATCAGGCGAACTGCGATGAAGTTCACCATGGGCCGTCTGCCCAGTTGTCCTCCCGAGCGTGGTCCTGACCTGTCGCAGGGTCGAGGCGTGGACCAGCAGGCTCGGTCACGTCATGACCATCCGATGACGGCGTGGTCGTCGGAAGCAGCGTCGTTGGTGTCGCATCCCAGAAGTGACAAGCAACACGGTGTCGTCCGCCCGTGCTTTGCAGAGCTGGATCTTCGTCCGTGCAGACTGAGGGACGGCCCAGCTTCTGCCACAGGGGACACCGACTATGGAAGCTGCACCCTTGGGTCGGCTCTTCCGGAGATGGCATATCCCCCGGAAGCACTATGCGCTGGGAACCCTTGGCCGCGCTGTCACGCCGGATCTCCGGAGCAGCAGATAGAAGTGCTGCGGTGTAGGGGTGCTGTGGTTGGTCGAAAACAAGCTCCGCCGGTCCGAATTCGACGAGCTTTCCGAGATACATCACCCCGACCTCGTCGCTGAGGTACCGAAGGGTGGCAAGGTCGTGCGAGATCATGAAGAAGGAGACGCCGTAATCGCGACGCAGATCCTGGAGGAGGTTCATGATCTGTGCTCGGATCGAGACATCGAGCGCAGAAACAGGTTCGTCGAGAACGATGATCTTCGGATCCGACGCCAACGCCTGCGCGATGGCAACCCGTTGGAGCATCCCACCGCTCAACTGATGAGGGAAATTGTCTCGGACCCCTTCTTCGAGGCCGACAGCCGTGAGCAACTCATCGACGGCAGCCCCCAGGTCAGCTTTGGTCTGGTCCTTCTGACGAACAAGCGGCTCTGCGATGCTTGCCGCTACGCTGAGTCTCGGGTTGATGGCGCTTCGAGGGTCCTGAAACACCGCCTGCACAGCTGCCCTGTAGGTCTTGCGCTCCTCACCACGTAGCTTCGCGACGTCGCGACCACGGAAGTAGATCTGTCCGTCGTCCGGGGGGAGAGCACCCACCATCAGTCGCGCTAGTGTCGTCTTGCCACATCCTGACTCTCCGGCGATGCCAACGGTCTTCCCAGCATCGATGCTTATGGTGACGTCGTTCACAGCGCGGATCTTGGTGCGAAACAGGCTATATCTCTTGGATGGCCGACCACGGAAGATCTTCACGAGATCCCGGCCCGCAAGCAAGGGCTCCGGCTGCCCACCTGCATCCTGCATCGCTACTCCGTCGTCATCGGTGGAGCCCCGAACCAATGAGCACATCCTTCAGCGTTCCTGCACTGGATGCCAGGACCACTCTTGCCTGGTTGTCTGCCATCCGGACGAGGATGTTCCTCATGCCCGAGGACGTGGTGGCCGTCCTCGAACCGATGCTCAGGGCCAGGGTCAGGCGTTCCCAGCCTGAGCCGGTACGAGCCGTTCGGACACGCGGCCCCAGGAGGCGTAGCCCTCAAGGAAGTCGTCGGTGCTCAACTGCTCGTGGTCATATCCGAGTACCGTGTCTGCGCTGAAGAGCGGGATCATCAGGTAGTCCTGATCGAAGCGCGCGAAGAACTCACCGAGAAGCTCCAGGCGTCGTTCCTGGTCGATCTCCTGTCTGATCTCGGCGAACAGCTCGGCCTTCTCTTCGGTGTTCTCCAGGGGGATCGGGGCATTCTCCCCGTAATGGAGATTCAGGACGCTGAGAGCATTGAACGTCACCGGTGCACCCCAGGTATGCACGCCCCCGGCGTTGAAGTCATCATTGATGTCAGCGCCGACGATGCTGGGGCGGAGAGTCGTGTAGTCCGTCGACGTGAGATCAACGGTCACGCCGATCTCGCGCCACATGGCCGCGATCGCTTCGGCGAATTGGGGCGCCTGGGGGAATGGCGCATTGGGGAAGGTGAAGAAGTCGAGCTCGAAGCCGTCGGGATATCCTGCTTCGGCCAGCAGTTGCGTCGCCTCCTCGGGGTCGAACCGAGCCAGCTCGTCGACCATCTCCTGATAACGTTCCGTCGCAAGCGAGGTTGGACTCAAGTAGAACGGTGTCTCAGGAAGTGAACCGTAACCGCCCAGTAGGTCATCGACCAAGCTAGAGCGGTCGATCGCCAGCGACAACGCCTTCCGCACCCGTGCATCTGTCGTAGGTAGACCCTCTGCCGGCGGGCGATTCGTCCCGATCACCATGAGACCCAGGTCTGCGCTGTTCGAAACCTGTGCGATCTCCAAGCCGGAACTCTCGACCTGCTCGACGTCATCGGTCGAGAGCTGCGTGAGCTGGACCTCACCATTGAGAAGCATCGCGAGGCGTGTGGCCTCCTCGGGGACGTGGAAGAGCCGCAACTGATCGACAGCCGGCGTCCTGCGCCAGTGGTCCTCAACGCCTCTGAACACGGCCTCGATGTCAGGCTCGTGACTGACGAACTCGAATGGACCGGTACCCACGGGAGCGCTCTGGATCAGTTCGTTCTGCGCTTCGAAATCGTCGCCCGCTGACTCGACGTAGTCCTTGGGCAGGATGCCGATGTAGACGTCATGGGGACCGAGTTGCGTTAGGAGATCCGGCTGCGGAGAAGACAACTGCAGCTCGACGGTGTGATCATCAACGGCAGTGATGCTGTCCATGTTCGCGACCACAGATGCGGCGACGCCGGCTGTCGTTCCTTCGTCGCGGTAGCGCTCCAGAGAGAACACCACGTCGTCTGCTGTCAGCTCGGAACCATCATGGAAGGTGACGTCGCGTCGCAAGTCGAACGTGTACGTCAGCCCGTCCTCGGAGACCTCCCAACTGGTGGCCAACCCGGGGAGAAGCTCGCCATCATCTCCGATCTCGAGCAACGTGTCGTAGAGGTGGGCCAGGATGTTGCGATGCTCGATCACGGCGCCGACAGCCGGGTCGAGTGAGTTGACACCGAAGGCTCCCAGGGCGATGTCTACGTCCATCCGACCGGAGTCAGCACCCGCATCACCATCTGAGGCGGCAGCTTCGTCCACCGAATCAGGGTCGCCGGCGGCGCCGTTCTGGGTCTCGGTGTCGTCGACCGAGCAAGCTGCCAGGGCCGTGGCCAGCAAGAGCAAGGCCGACATCCGCGGGATCGTCGACCACCACTTCGGCCGGCTTGATGTCCGTCGGCGTTGACTCGAGTTGGCAGCCATCCCATTCCTCCCATCCGACCTGACCCCGCTGAGCACCACTGCCCGCGGTTCCCTGAGCGAGAGCTCCCATTGCTGCATCCGTTGCTCAGGATTTTTCTGAGCGGCACTTTAGTATGGTGAACTCAAGTCCGCAAGCCCCAGCTGCTCGCCGTGCCTTGTCGTCGCGTTGCCCCTCCGTTCATCCATGCTGACGTAGCCGAACTGGACCTCCAGGCTGCCGGCACGCCCATCGGTCCCGGCACGGCGCCGAACGTGGAACCGGGAGATGCCCCCTACGGCGCCGAGAACGAGCACGGATCGGGGTCCGCCAGTGCGGCGGCACCAGATGTTGCGCTGGGAGAGGCCGCCGTCTTGCAACTCGCGCCCGGCGCACTCGCTTTCCGGCTGTAACCATCCGTTCCCGTGGCGGTGCGTGGTTGAGTCCCTCTCAAGTCACACCGAACCGTAGTGGGGCTTCCCACTGCGCATCGAGGGGTGCAGCGCAGGGAGGAGGACGTCCAACCAACCACGCGCCCGGATCGGGCCGCGGACCGATGGCTGGCTCGACCAGCCCCGGGTCGGCGCAACCGGGAGTCCGACAGCGGCAGGGGGCGGCCCGCACTCGACGGCACCGTCGAGTGCCACGAGCACGCTGTCCGGCAGCGACCCGGTGCGCCCCAGGGCGACGGCTGCCTCGAGCTCCATGCATCGAGGCTCCGTCCTCATCGTGGACGAGCGGGCCCGCGGCGAGCGATCAGCTGACGTCGACGAAGGTCTTCGTCTTGTCGCTGGTCTCCCGGTCGTAGCGCGTCTGTCCGCCGATGATCACCTCGGCGATGCCGATGTGGCGCAGCTGCTCGGCCGGCGCGGTCAGGGGGTCCTCGTCGAGGATGGTGAGGTCGGCGAACTTGCCCGGTTCGATGGATCCGACGTCCTGCTCGGTGAAGGACTGCCAGGCCGCATCGATCGTCACGGCTCGCAGCGCCTGCTGCACATCGATCTGCTGCTCGGCACCG
>JAWLDJ010000073.1:9052-11303 GCA_041686695.1 Nitriliruptoraceae bacterium | reverse complement strand
CGCACCTGCTGTCACACGCCGAGGCCGCCAAGCGCGCAGCCGGCCCGCACCTGCTGTGACGCGCGTAGCCTGCTCCGCACCCGGCCGCACGCGCGCGGGCCGAAGCACGCGTAGGCTGTCCACCTCCCGACGCCCGTCACCGACACGGGCGCGGCGCCTGGCCGGGCTACCGCCGGCGCGCTGCCGGCGGCCGCCGGCCACCCCAGAGAAGTCGGCGCCACGTCGGCCGCATCCGGACCGCACCGGACCCGCGGCACCGTCCCTCGACGCCCCGACCCCACGATGGGAAGGATCCCCTGATGTGCGGCTTCAGCGGCGAGCTCCGGCTCGACGGCACCAGCCCCGACGTCGGCGCCGTCAGCCGGATGACCGCGACGATGTCGGACCGCGGGCCCGACGGCGAGGGGGTTTGGGCCTCTGGGCCGATCGCGCTCGGGCACCGTCGACTGTCCATCATCGACCTGTCGGCCTGCGGCAACCAGCCGATGCACGATCCCGACCTCGGGCTGACGATCGCCTTCAACGGCTGCATCTACAACTACCAACAGCTCCGTGAGCAGCTGCAGGTCGAACGCGGCTACCGATTCTTCTCCACCTCAGACACCGAGGTGGTCATGAAGGCCTACCACGCCTGGGGCGACCGCTTCGTCGATCGTCTGCAGGGCATGTTCGCGTTCGTGGTCCACGAGCGTGACACCGGCCGCACCTTCCTGGCGCGTGACCGTTTCGGCATCAAGCCGCTGTACCTCGCCCAGAGCGCCGGGCGGCTGCGGTTCGCGTCGAGCCTGCCGGCGCTGCTCGCGGGCGGCGGTATCGACACCTCGATCGACCCGGTCGCGCTGCACCACTACCTCAGTTTCCACGCCGTGGTGCCTGCGCCGCACACGATCCTGCAAGGGGTCCGCAAGCTGCCGCCGGCGACCATGCGCGCCATCGAGGCCGACGGGACCGCCACCGACACCGAGTTCTGGCGGCCGGAGTTCACGCGCGATCCCGACAAGGCCAGCTGGAGCGAGCAGGACTGGCAGGATGCGGTGCTGGCTGCCATGCGCAGCGCCGTGAGGTGGCGCACCGTCGCCGACGTGCCGGTGGGGGTGCTGCTGTCGGGCGGGCTGGACTCATCGATGGTGGTGGGGCTGCTGGCCGAAGCGGGGCAGACCGGCATCAACACCTTCTCGATCGGCTTCGAGGCTGCCGGTGGCGAGGAGGGTGACGAGTTCAAGTACTCCGACGTGATCGCCCGCGAGTTCGCCACCGACCACCACCAGATCCGGATCGGCACCGACCGCATGCTCCCGGCGCTGGGCGATGCGGTGCACGCCATGAGCGAGCCGATGGTCAGCCACGACGCCGTGGCCTTCTACCTGCTGTCGCAGGAGGTCGCGAAGCACGTCAAGGTCGTGCAGTCGGGCCAGGGCGCCGACGAGGTGTTCGCCGGCTACCACTGGTACCCGCCGATGCAGGCCCTGACCGAGGAGCTCGGCCCGCGCGCATCCCGCCAGCAACTGGTGTCGCAGGCAGTGGACCGCTACCACGCGGCCTTCTTCGACCGCCCGCACGCACAGATGGCCGAGGTCCTGCGGCCCGAGCACCGGGTCGAGGAGGACGTCTCCCGCGCCTTCGTCGAAGGCCACTTCCTGCGCGAGGGCGCCGAGACCGCAACGGACATGGCACTGCGACTGGACTCGCAGATCATGCTGGTCGATGACCCCGTCAAGCGTGTGGACAACATGACCATGGCCGCCGGTCTCGAGGCCCGGGTGCCCTTCCTCGACCACGAGGTCCTGGAGATCGCCGCACAGGTCCCGCCCGAGCTCAAGCTCGCCCAGGACGGCAAGGGTGTGCTCAAGGAGGCCGCTCGCCGGGTCATCCCGGGAGAGGTCATCGACCGGCCGAAGGGCTACTTCCCGGTACCAGCGCTCAAGTACCTCCAGGGCCCCTACCTCGAGCTGGTCCGCGATGCCCTGCGTGCCCCGGAGGCCCGCCAGCGGGGCCTGTACCAGGAGCACTACGTCGACCGGCTCCTCGCGGCGCCGAACGACGAGCTCACACCGCTGAGGGGCAACAAGCTCTGGCAACTCGGCCTGCTCGAGCTGTGGCTGCAGTCGCACGACGTCACGCCCTGACGTCGGGCTCCCCCTCTCGCCGCATCCCCGCCCGCTGCACCGCTGACCGCCGCACGGCATCTCGGCGCACCGGCTGCACCGAAACCCACCACAGCGCAGGCCATCCCACCGGCCGCACCGCTGCC
>JAWLDJ010000073.1:0-8952 GCA_041686695.1 Nitriliruptoraceae bacterium | reverse complement strand
GCCCCACCGGCCGCACCGCTGCCCGCCCCACCGCTCTCCGCCGCACCGCTTCCCATCCCGCACCGCGAGTTCCGAGGAGCCTGCCATGGCGCAGCGCACTCCCGACCGTGACCGCCGCAGCAACCGCAACCGCCGTCGCTCCAGCGTCGCCGGTCTCGACCAGGCGCTGTCGACCCGTCCCTGGGACGACCAGCCCGAACACCTCAAGGGCGACCTCCGCACCAACGTTGCCCTGGAGTGTGGCTGGGGGCGGCTGCTGTTCGGCCAGACCTTCGCCGACCACGAGGCGCTCGTCGCCGAGGTGGCCAAGGAGGAGCCCGGCCGGCGTGACATCTGCATGTACGTGCGCGAACCCCACGTCGCGGTCAGCAAGGCTCCGCAGGAGCTGTTCATCGATCCGAGCCACACCTACCGGTTGTGGCTGCACACCCTGCGGTCGAGCCCGCAGCCCGTGCGCGGGGTCGTGGTCCGCAAGATGGCCAGCGAAGCCGATGCCGATGCCGTCAACCGGATCTACACCGAGACCGGCATGGTCACGGCGCCGACCGAGACGCTGTGGCGCAACCAGCTCACCCAGACCTTCACCTACCTCGTCGCCGAGGACGCGGAGTCGGGTGAGGTGATCGGCACCGTCACGGGGGTCGACCACACCTACGCCTGCAACGATCCTGAGCAGGGCACGAGCCTGTGGTGCCTGGCCGTGGATCCCCAGACCTCGCGTCCGGGTGTCGGGCGCGCGCTGGTACGCACCCTGGCCGAGCGGTACCAGGGACGCGGACGCGCCTACCTCGACCTGTCGGTGGTGCACGACAACACCCCGGCGATCGCCCTGTACGAGCAGCTGGGTTTCGTCCGGGTGCCCGTGTTCGCGGTGAAGCGCAAGAACCCGATCAACGAGCGGCTCTTCGCGGCGGCACCCGCCGAGGGCATCGCCGATCTGAACCCCTACGCCCGTCTGATCGCCGACGAGGCGCTGCGCCGGGGCATCACCGTCCACGTCAGCGATGCGGAGTCCGGCCTGCTGCGCCTGGCCCACGGCGGCCGCACGGTCCATACCCGTGAGTCGTTGTCGGAGCTGACCAACGCCGTCGCGATGAGTCGCTGCGACGACAAGCGGCTCACCCGTCGCCTGCTCTCCGACGCCGGCCTCGAGGTCCCCGTCGGGCGTGTGGCCACCCACGACGGCGACGATCTGGCCTTCCTCGCCGAACACGGCGAGGTGGTGGTCAAGCCCGCCCGGGGGGAGCAGGGACGCGGCATCACCGTCGGTGTGCGCACCGACGAGGAGCTCATCGAGGCGGTCGCGCTCGCCGAGCGCTTCTGCCCGGAGGTGCTGCTGGAGCGCTTGGTGGCCGGTGACGACCTCAGGGTGGTCGTGATCGATCACCGGGTCGTCGCCGCTGCGGTCCGTCTCCCGGCGATGGTCACGGGCACCGGCCGGCACACGATCGCGGAGCTGATCACCGCCACCTCGCGCCGGCGGGCGGCTGCGACCGGTGGGGAGTCCACGATCCCACTGGACGATGCCACGACCCGGACCGTGGAGGACGCCGGCTTCTCATTGGAGGACGTCCTCGACACCGGTGTCGAGCTCGCCGTCCGCCGGACCGCGAACCTGCACACCGGTGGCACCATCCACGACGTCACCGCAGCGCTGCATCCGGAGCTGGCGCGCGCGGCCGTGCGTGCCAGCGAGGTCCTGGACATCCCCGTGGTGGGGCTCGACCTGCTCGTCCCGGAGGTCGCCGGTCCCGCCCACGTGATCATCGAGGCGAACGAGCGGCCCGGCCTGGCCAACCACGAACCCCAGCCGACCGCCGAACGCTTCGTCGATCTGCTGTTCCCGGGGACGCGTGCGCTGCCGCGGGGCTGGCAGCCCGGGGCCCGCGGCACCGACCACCGAGCGCAGGACGGCGCCCGATCCGGCTCAGCCGGTGAAGGCGGCGACCGTCCAGCCCGCCAGGAGCAGTGAGACGACCACCATGGCGGCCGTGAAACCGAGCACGAGGTTGCGGCGAGCGTTGGCCTGCTCCCGGTTCACCAGCAGCAGCTTGCCGGCGACCACCCCCGCCAGCAGACCGCCGAGGTGCCCGCCGACCGAGATGCTCGGGAGCACGAAGGTGAGCACCAGGTTCAGGGCGACCAGCGTCCCGATCGAGGTCCGCCAGGGGTTCACCCCACGGGCTCGGAGCACGACCATGGCGGCTCCCATCAGTCCGAACACCGCTCCGGAGGCCCCGATCGTCAGCTGCGCCGGGTTGCCGCCGAGGATGCGCCCCACCAGGTCGATCCCGCTGATGCCGGCCAGCGTCGAGATCCACGAGATGAGCACCACACCGAGGCTGCCACCGAACAGCCCGGCGGCATACAGCGAGAGGTAGCGGCCGCGGCCGAGCAGCGGTTCGAGCAGGTGGCCGAGCTGCCACAGCAGCAGGCCGTTGAACCCGACGTGCATCAGGTTGGCGTGCAGGAAACCGCTGGTCAGCAGCAGCCACGGCTCCCCGATCGTCTGCGCCAGCGACGACGGCTCGTACCACGCCGCGACGCTGGCCAGGAACCCGACCCCGTTGGGCGTCAGCACCAGCGGCCGCAGTCCGAAGGTGGTGGTGATGGCAGGCGCCGCACTGGTGACCACGAACACCACCGCGATGACCCCGACCAGGGCGCGCGTGACGGGTGCCTGCTGGGCGACGTCCACCATGCGCCGCACCGGCTGCCCACCGCTGGCACACCGTGGACACTGGTAGCCGACCGGGGCCTCGATCGCGTCCTCGCTGCAGATCGGTCGCTCGCACCGCGAGCACCGCAGCAACGCCGGCCGATCGGGATGCAGGTAGCACGCCGGTCGTTCGGCCGTGCCGCCGTCGTCCGGCTGGCTCTGGCTCACCGTCCACCTCGCCGTCGCTGGCGGCCCGCCGACCCCGGCGGTCGTGGGAGGGGCGACGATACCGGTCGCGCCACCGGGTCCCACCGGTGTCGTCGGTCGCCCGACGAGGCGACTACCGTCACGGCCATGACGCCACCGCCACCCGTCACCGATCTGCCCATCGACACCGCCTGGATGCGGCAGGTGTTGCTCGAGCTGCTGCGCATCCCGAGCCCGACGGGGCGCACCGACGTGATCATGCAGCACGTCGGCGAGCGTCTCGAGGAGATCGGCCTCGCGTTCGAGCTCACCCGCCGGGGGGCGCTGATCGCCCGGCTGGAGGGGGCCGACCGCGGCGTGCCGCTCGACCGCGCGGTCGTGGTGCACACCGACACGATCGGCTGCATGGTCACCCATCTCAAGGACAACGGGCGGTTGCAGGTGACCCAGGTCGGTACCCACAGCTCACGGTTCTCCGAGGGCACACGGGTCAGCATCTTCACCGACGATCCCGACCGCACCTACACCGGCACGATCCTGCCGACCAAGGCCTCCGGGCACGCCTTCGGTGACGAGATCGACTCCCACCCGCACAGCTGGCAGGACGTCGAGGTACGGGTCGACGAGAAGGTGCACAGCGCCAGCGACCTGCACGACCTCGGCATCCAGGTCGGTGACTTCGTCGCCCAGACGGCCTACCCGGTGATCACCCGCTCGGGCTTCGTGACCTCGCGCCACCTCGATGACAAGGCGGGGGTGGCCGCGGCGCTCGCGGCGTTCAAGGCCGTGGTCGACACCGAGGCCCCGCTCGACGTCGGTGCGCACCTGCTCATCACGATCTCCGAGGAGGTCGGGCACGGCGCCTCCAGCGGGCTCTCCCACGATGTCGCGGAGATGGTCTCGGTCGACTCCGCCGTGGTCGCCCCCGGACAGCACTCCACGGAGACCGGTGTCAGCATCGCGATGCAGGACCAGTCGGGGCCCTTCGACTACCACCTCACCCGGCGGTTGGACGCGCTCGGCCGTGCGCACGGCATCGAGGTCAACCGCGACGTGTTCCGCTTCTACCGCTCCGACGTGGCCGCGGCGCTGGAGGCCGGGGCCGAGACCCGGGCGGCGCTGATCGGGTTCGGCGTGGACGCCACCCACGGGCACGAGCGGACCCACCTCGACGCCATCGTCGCCACCGCGCGCCTGCTGTCGCTGTACCTGCAGACGCCCCTGACCTTCGGCCGCTGGGACGCCACACCGACCGGGCCCCTGGAGCGCTTCCCCTCCTCCGCGGTGCAGCCCGTGCGCCGCGAGCCCGAGCTCGACCCGGAGTCCGACGAGCTGGTGGAGAACGAGCCCTTCCCCGAGCTCGACGAGGAGCTCGGCGGTCCGCATCCACCACCGCGCCGTGGTCGTCAGCGCCGCGGCGTCGCCGGTCCCGACGCAGGATAGGTTGCCAGCGCCGCCAGCCGAGCTGCGTCACGTGATCCCCGCAGCCGGGCCCGCCGACCCGTCGAGGGGACGACCGCCGTGGACCTCACGCCCGACCTGCTGCGCCGTGCGCCGAAGGTGCTGCTCCACGACCACCTCGATGGCGGGCTGCGACCCCGTACGATCCTGGAGCTGGCCGCAGGTGCGGGGCACAGCCTGCCGGCATCGGACCCGGACGCGCTCCGTGCCTGGTTCTTCCAGGGCGGGCGAGGTGCTGACCTGGACCGCTACCTCCAGGCGTTCGGGCACACCGTGGGGGTGCTGCAGACCGTCCCGGCGATCGAACGCGCCGCCCGGGAGTGCGTGGAGGACCTCGACGCCGACGGCGTGGTCTACGCCGAGATCCGGTACGCCCCCGAGCTGTCCACCGCCGGCGGCCTGGAGCTCGACGCGGTGTTCGACGCGCTGGCGAGGGGTCTGGCCGCGGGGCCGGCCACGATCGAGACCCGACTGCTGGCCTGCATCATGCGCCAGGACGATCGCGGACCGGAGGTCGTCGAGGCGGCGTTGCGAGCGCGCGATCGCGGCGTCCCCGTGGTCGGCGTCGACCTGGCCGGCCCGGAGACCGGCTTCCCGGCGGCCCGGCACGCCGGTGCGCTGCGTCTGGCGCGCGACGGTGGCCTCCACGTCACCCTCCACGCCGGTGAAGCCGAGGGTCCGGCATCGATCGCCGACGCCCTGGACCACGGCGCCGAACGGCTGGGGCACGGGGTCAGGATCGTGGAGGATCTGGCGGCGGACGGCACCGCGGGTCCGGTCGCCACCCGGGTGCTCGAGACCGGGATCGCGCTGGAGGTGTGTCCGACCTCCAACGTCCACACCGGGGTGGTCGCGCAGCTCGCCGACCATCCGGTGGAGCGGCTGCGAGCGGCGGGCTTCCGGGTGACCGTGTCGACGGACAACCGGCTGATGAGCGGGGTGAGCCTGTCCGAGGAGTTGGCCCGCACCGCCGCGAGCCATGCCTGGTCGCTGGAGGAGGTCCGAGCGGTGACCGAGACCGCGGTCGAAGCCGCGTTCCTCGATGACGAGCCGGCACGGGCAGCGCTACGCGGGCAGGTCGAGCGGGGCTTCGCGTCACTGGTGCCCTGACCGGCGGACAGCGGGTCGGTCGTCCCGCGGGTGCGGGTGCGAGCACCGCCGCGCGCGCGGCGGGTCCCGCTCCGCGCGCGCGGCCGGTCCCTGGGATGGCGGCGGTAGGCTGACCGGTCGACGCAGGCGAGGAGCGAGTCGTGGCGGGTCACAGCAAGTGGGCCAACATCAAGCATCGCAAGGCGGCCCAGGACAAGAAGCGCGGCAAGCAGTTCGCGAAGCTGATCCGTGCCATCGAGTCGGCCGCACGCGAGGCCGGGACCTCGGACCCGGAGATGAGCCCGTCGCTCGGTCTGGCGGTGCAGAAGGCCAAGGACGCCGACGTCCCCAAGGACAACATCGAGCGGGCCTGCAAGCGTGGTGCCGGCGACCTGGACGGTGCCTCGGCCTACGAGACGGCGACCTACGAGGGGTACGCCCCCGGGGGCGTCGCGGTGCTGGTGGACGTGCTGACCGACAACCGCAACCGCACCGCCTCCGACGTGCGCAGCGCCTTCACCCGCACCGGCGGGAACCTGGCCGAACCGGGCAGCGTGTCCTTCCTGTTCACCCGGCGTGGCCAGGTGGTCGTCGACGCCGCCGGCACCGACGAGGACGAGCTGCTGCTGGCCGGGATGGACGCCGGCATGGAGGACCTCGAGGACGAGGGGGAGACCTTCACCGCCTGGTGCGACCCCTCCGAGGTGATCACGCTGCGCACGGCGTTGGAGGAGGCCGGCCACCGGGTCCTGGAAGCCGGATCGACCATGGTCCCCGCCAGCACGGTGCCGATCACCGACCGGGGGGAGGCCTCGCAGGTGCTGCGGCTGCTGGAGGCCCTCGACGACAACGACGACGTGCAGGACGTCTACGCCAACCTCGACATCGACCCGGAGCTCGTGGCGGCGCTCGAGCAGTAGCTCGACGAGGCCGAGCCGCCAGCTGGGGTCGGCGCCCGCCAGGGGCACCCGGCAGTGGCACCCGCCGGATGTGCCCGCCACACGCACCCGGCAGTGGCACCCGCCGGCGGGACCTGCCACGCCGGCGTCCAGCGGGATGCTAGGGTGACGAACGTCTGTTCGGCGCAGCTGTTCGCGCGTCCGCCGTCCCCACGTACCCGTGCTTTCCGGAGGTCCCGTGGCAGGAGCGATGCTGGTCCTCGGGGTCGATCCCGGGCTGACGCGCTGCGGCCTCGGTCTGGTCACCGGGCCTGCCGATCGCCCCGCCGTCACGCTCCAGGAGTGCGTCCGCACGGGCGCCGACACGGCTCTGGAGCGGCGGCTGCTCCGGGTGCACGATGCGATCCTCGAGGTGATCGAAGCGCATCGCCCCGACGCGGTCGCGGTGGAACGGGTGCTCTTCTCGAGCAACGTGCGCACCGCCATGGCGACGGGGCAGGCCGCCGGTGCTGCGCTGCTGGCCGCCGCCAGAGCCGGGGTCCCGGTCGCCTCGTACAGCCCGAGTGACGTGAAGCTGACCGTCGCCGGGGCCGGAGACGCGGACAAGGAGGCGGTCACCCGGCTGGTCACCGCCCAGCTCGGTCTGGCCACGGCTCCGCGGCCGGCCGACGTGGCCGACGCCCTGGCGGTCGCTCTCACCCACCTGGCCCGGACCCGCATCGCCGCCCTGACCGCGGACACCCCCGCAGCCAGGCTGGTCGCCACGGCCCACGCCGACGCTGGCCGCAGCGAGCGGGGTGGCTGGGAGGCGCACCTGGCAGCTCGCGGGTTGCTACCGCACGGTGCACACGCCGGCCAGACGGACGGCGAACCGCCGGTGACCACACCGACGAGGAGACGGACGTGATCGCCCGTCTGACGGGCACGCTGCTGGAGCGCGCCGCCACGACCGTGGTCGTCGACGTCCACGGCGTCGGTTACCTGGTGCACGTCACTCCCGGCGTGCAGCTCCCGGCACGGGGCCAGGAGGTCACGCTGCACACGTCGTTGCAGGTCCGTGAGGACGCCATGACGTTGTACGGGTTCGCCACCGCCGCCGAGCTCGCCGCGTTCGAGCTGTTGCTGAGCTCCTCCGGCGTCGGACCGAAGCTGGCGCTGGCAGCGCTCGGGACGCACCGTCCTGACGTCCTGCGTACGGCCATCGCCACCGGGGACGAGGCGACGCTCACGACGATCCCGGGGGTCGGGCGCAAGGTGGCGCAGCGTCTGGTGCTGGAGCTCAAGGACAAGGTGGGCAGCGTGCCGGTGGCGACCTCGGGCGTGACCGGCGACGGCGCGAGGCCGCTGCCGGTCGGCGCTCTCGAGGAGGTCCGCGACGCGCTGTCGTCCCTGGGCTACTCCGCCAGCGAGATCAACGCGGCCCTGGACACCGTGGCCGACACCGCCGGGGTGGACAGCGCCGAGCTGCTGCGCGCCGCCCTGCGTCACCTCGGCGGCAACCGGACGGTGCCGTCGTGACCGGCGATGCACGCGACGACGATGTCCTCGGCCCTGCGGCTCTCCCGGGTGAGGACGGCTGGGACGCGAGCCTGCGGCCGGCCCGCCTGGAGGAGTTCGTCGGTCAGGACCGGGTGCGTCGCCAACTGGAACTGGTGCTGGCCGGTGCTCGCCAGCGCGGGCAGGCGGCCGATCACGTCCTGCTCTCGGGGGCCCCAGGGCTCGGCAAGACCACGCTGGCCGCCATCGTCGCGGCCGAGGTCGGCGCCAGTTTCCGGGCGACCTCCGGGCCGGCCATCGAGCGGCCGGGTGACCTCGCGGCCATCCTGACCGGCCTGGAACCCGGCGACGTGCTGTTCCTCGACGAGGTCCACCGCCTGCCGCGGACCGTCGAGGAGGTCCTCTACCCGGCGATGGAGGACTATCAGCTCGACATCGTGATCGGCAAGGGGCCCGGAGCGCGTTCCATCCGGCTCGACCTGCCGCGCTTCACGCTGGTCGGGGCCACGACCCGTACCGGGTTGATCTCCTCGCCGCTGCGGGACCGGTTCGGCTTCTCCGCCCACCTCGAGCACTACGAGGTGGGCGAGCTCGAACGCATCGTGACCCGCTCGGCCGGGCTGCTCGGGGTGCCGATCGCCCCGGACGCCGCGGTGGAGATCGCCAGCCGCTCGCGTGGCACGCCACGCATCGCCAACCGGCTCCTGCGTCGGGTGCGGGATGTCGCCGAGGTGGAGGGGGACGGTGAGGTCGATCTCGCCCTCGCCCGGCGCGCGCTGGAGCTGTTCGACGTCGACGAGTTGGGCCTCGACCGGCTCGACCGCCGGGTCTTGGAGGCCCTCGTCGACCGCTTCGGCGGGGGACCGGTCGGGCTGACGACCCTGGCGACGGCCGTGACCGAGGAGCCCGACACCCTCGAGGACGCCGTGGAGCCCTTCCTCCTGCGCTGTGGTCTGCTCCAGCGCACACCCCGCGGGCGGATCGCCACGCTGGGGGCCTATGCGCATCTCGGTCGGCCCGCACCCGCACCGGGCGCAGCGGTCGATGCCCGCCGGCCGGGTGCCGTCCCGCTGTTCGACGCCGAGGGGGAGCCACCCCGGGACTGACGGTGTGCAGCCACCGCCAGCCCGCGAAGACCAC
>JAWLDJ010000072.1:2044-11306 GCA_041686695.1 Nitriliruptoraceae bacterium | reverse complement strand
GGAGCGGATGGGCTGCGGGATCGGTGTGTGCTTCACGTGCGTCGTCCCGATCGTCGGTCGCGACGGCGCCACTCGTCACAAGCGGGCCTGCGTCGAGGGCCCGGTCTTCAACGGCGCCCGCATCGGGTGGGATCGGTGGGGCGTCCCCGGTGGCGCCGGAGCGGCGGGTGGGACGCCACCGCCGGCCGCCTCGCAGGCGCC
The DNA here is from genome assembly GCA_041686695.1 of Nitriliruptoraceae bacterium. Classification (GTDB taxonomy): domain Bacteria; phylum Actinomycetota; class Nitriliruptoria; order Nitriliruptorales; family Nitriliruptoraceae; genus T1Sed10-7. The sequence continues at coordinate 11,105 of JAWLDJ010000072.1, read as the reverse complement.
GGCGACGCCACCGGCTCCTCAGCAGGCGCCGGCGACGGCACCGGCTCCTCAGCAGGCGCACCCGCCACCGCCGGCCGCCGCACCGTCGCCGGTCGAGGCCGACGCGGCAGAGGAGCCGGGCAGCGGCGCCACCTCGGCGAGCCGCGCCGAACCGGCGCCGACCTCGCCACCACCTCCTCGCGCGCCGAAGGTGATCGTGTTCGACGAACTCGATGGCGAGGAGTCGTCGGATCGCGCGGAGGCGACCGAGGGCCCGGCATCGACACCGGAGCAGGGGTGAGGCGTCCATGAGCGACGAGGTGCGCATGATCCCCCCGGACCGGCTGCCGGGTCGGCGCCGAGCGGACAGCGGCGGAGCGAGCGGCGACGCTGCGAGCGGGGACCACAGCTCTCATGCGGGCAGCGGGACGCGAGGCGACGCGGTGTCCGATGCGGCCGACGAGCATCGGGGCGGTGGTACGCGGTCCGCCGGCCCCGGCGACACCGGCTCCCACCACCTGGCCGCCGAGGTGGCGGGAGCCACCAAGCGCGTGCTCGCGCCCGGCGACGTCGACCTGTCGGTCCGGCCGGCGGGCATCGAGCTGCCGAACCCGATCACCTCGGCCTCCGGTTGCTTCGCCTCCGGAGCGGAGATCGACCGCTTCCACGACGTGTCCGAGCTCGGGGCGGTGGTCGTGAAGTCCATCACGCTCGAGCCGCGGCAGGGCCTGCCGGCGCCGAGGATGGCGGAGACGCCCTCGGGGATGCTCAACGCGATCGGGTTGCAGAACCCGGGGGTGGAGGCGTGGATCGCCAAGGACCTCCCGTGGCTGCGGGAGCGGGGTGTGCGGGTGATCGCCTCGGTTGCGGGGCGGACGCCGGACGACTTCGCCGAGGTCGCCCGTGCGCTGAGCGAGGCGGGCGGGGACACGATCGTCGCCCTCGAGGTGAACCTGTCCTGCCCCAACGTCGAGGACCGGGGTCTGGTCTTCGCCTGTTCCGCCCCGGACAGCGCCGCGGTCGTCCGCGGGGTGGCCCGCGAGGCCCAGGTCCCGGTGTTCGCGAAGCTGACCTCCGACGTCACCGATGTCGTCGAGATCGCCCGGTCGGTCGTCGCGGCCGGTGCGGACGGTCTGACGCTGATCAACACGCTGCTCGGGATGGCGATCGACCCCGAGACGGGTCGAGCGGAGCTCGCCAACACCTACGGCGGCCTGTCCGGTCCCGCGATCCGGCCCGTCGCCGTCCGCAACGTCCACCAGGTCCACAGCGCGCTGCCCGAGGTCCCGATCCTCGGCTGTGGCGGGGTGCGGACCGTGACCGACGTGGTGCAGTTCCTGCGCGCGGGCGCGAGCGCCGTGGCGATCGGCACCACCACCTTCGTCGACCCGTTCATCGCGCCGCGGGTCGTCGACGGCCTGGCCCGCTGGTGTGCCGAGCGGGGGATCGCGGCGGTCAGCGACCTGATCGGCGCGACCGTGCCTGCCCGTCCTCGCTGACCCGCACCGACGACCCGGCACGCAGCAGCCCCCGTGCCCGCTGGTGGGCCTAGCCGGGTGCACGAGCCGACCCGAGGAACCGCCGTGACCGCCCAGCCACCCCACGCTCCCGCACCGCACGAACGCCTCGTCGTCGCGCTCGATGTGCCGAGCCTGCCGGCAGCGGAGGCCATCGCCGAACGGCTCGTCGGCGCGGTCGGCTGGTTCAAGGTCGGTCTCGAGCTCTTCGCCGCCCACGGCCCAGCGGCGGTCGAGGCGATCCGCCGGCACGGTCCGGTGTTCCTGGACGTGAAGCTGCATGACATCCCGACGACCGTGGAACGGGCCGCAGCCCGCATCGCCGACCTGGGTGTCGGTCTGGTGACCGTGCACGCCGGGGGTGGCGCGCAGATGGTGGCCGCTGCTGTCCGGGGCCTCGCGGGGCACGGCGAGGTCCTGGCGGTCACGGTCCTCACCTCCACCTCCGACGACGAGCTCGCGGCGCTCGGCGTGGACCCCGCCGCGACGCAGGTGCCCCGGTTGGCGCGGCTGGCGACGTCGGCGGGTGCGCCCGGGCTGGTGTGCGCACCCCGTGACCTCGTCGCGGTCCGGGAGGCGGTGGGCCCGGCGGTGCGGCTCGTGACCCCGGGGATCCGGTTGGCCGACGCCGACAGCGACGACCACGCGCGCGCGGCGACCCCGGCCGCCGCGATCACGGCCGGCGCGGATCTGCTGGTCCTCGGTCGCCCGATCACCCGCGCGGCGGATCCGCTGGCTGCCGCCCGGGCGCTGGCGGCCTCGCTCCCGTCCTCGCCCCCGCCGGTCTAGCTGCGCAGGGCACCCCGCCGCCGGGCAGCGGTGACCCCCGGTCGGTCGGGTCGCGGGGGAGCCCTCGTCGGTACCATCGCGGCACGATCTGGAGGTGCCTGGTGTCCCGTCTGACCGTCCTCGACCTGCGCGGGGACCACAGCGACGTGCGGGATCGTCTCCCTCGACCACGCGTGGACCTGGCTGCCGCCCGTGACGGGGTGGAGGCGAGCCTCGCTGCCGTCCGTGACGGCGGCGACGCGGCGCTGCGCGAGCTGACGGCCCGCTTCGACCACGTCGACCTCGCTGACGTCGTCGTCCCCCAGTCGGTCCTCGACGACGCGGTCGACGCGCTCGATCCGGCGCTGCGCGCGAGCCTGGAGCGCAGCATCGAGCGGGTGCGCTGGTTCCACGAGCGGGCCAAGCCCGAGTCGTGGGAGGACGAACGTGACGGTCTGCGCATGGGGGTCTGGTTCAACCCCGTCCAGCGCGTCGCCGTCTACGTGCCCGGCGGCCTGTCCCCGCTGCCGTCCAGTGCCATCATGACCGCGGTCCCGGCCCAGATCGCCGGGGTCGAGGAGATCGTGCTGTGCACGCCGCCGACCGGGACCGACCCCGACGGCAACCGGACCGGCTGGCCCGACGCCACGATCCTCGCGACCGCCGCGCTCCTCGGGGTCGACAAGGTGGTGGCCGTCGGTGGCGCCCAGGCGATCGCGGCCGTGGCCTACGGCACGGAGTCGGTACCGGTCTGCGACAAGGTCGTGGGCCCCGGCAACCTCTACGTCGCGCTGGCCAAGCAGCAGCTGGTGGCGGAGGGCAGGATCGGCACGGAGGGCTACGCCGGACCGACCGAGGTCGCCATCGTCGCCGACCACACCGCGGATCCTCGCCACCTCGCCGCCGACCTGATCGGGCAGGCCGAGCACGATGAGCTCGTCACCGCCCTGCTGATCACCCCGAACGCCGAACTCGTCGCTCCCGTCGAAGCCGAGATCGAGGAGCAGCTCGCGCGGACCAAGCACGTCCAGCGCATCGCCACGGCGCTGGAGCAGCAGGGGACCGTCGCGCTCGTCGACGACATCGATCACGCCATCGCCGTCGCCGAGGCCTTCGGGGCGGAACACCTCGAGGTCCAGACCGAGCACGCGCGCAAGGTGGCGGCCTCGATCCGGTACGCGGGCACCACCTTCATCGGCGCCCTGACGCCGGTCAGCCTCGGTGACTACGCGGCCGGGCCCAACCACACACTGCCGACCTCGGGGACCGCACGGTTCAACGGTGGGCTCACCACCTCGTCGTTCCTGGTCCCCGTCAACTTCCTCGAGGTGGATGACGACGGGTTGCGCGGTATCGCCGACGACGTCTGTCGGTTCGCGGATGCCGAGGACCTGCCGGCCCACCGTGCCGCCGTCGAGGTGCGACTGGAGCCCGAGGCGTGAGCGGTCCGGTGGCCACCTCCGCCGGTGGCGCGCCCGCGACACCGCAGCGTGATCGGGTGCCCGTCCGTGCGGATCTCGCCGAGGTGGTCCCCTACGGCGCGCCACAGCTGGACGTGCCGGTTCGGCTCAACACCAACGAGACGGCCGAGCCACCGCCCCCCGGCTACCTCGAGGAGGTGGGGCGCCGGATCCAGGGCCTCGAGCTCAACCGCTACCCGGACCGTCCGGCGACCGAGCTGCGGCGGGTCCTCGGGAGCCGGGTCGGGCTGCCGACGGCGCAGGTGTGGGCGGCCAACGGCTCGAACGAGGTGCTGCAGCAGCTGCTCCAGGCCTACGGCGGGCCCGACCGGTTGGCGCTGGGGGTGCGGCCCGGCTACTCGATGTACCCGGAGCTGTGCCGGACCTCCCTGACACCCATGGTGGAGGTCGACCTCGACGCGGACTTCCAGCTGTCGCCGGAGGTCGCGGCGGCGGCGGTCGCGACCCACGATCCCGACCTGATCCTGCTGCCGACGCCCAACAACCCCGTCGGGACACCGGTCAGCCACGAGGCACTGCGGGCGTTGCACGACCGCTCCCGGGCGTTGCTGGTCGTGGACGAGGCCTACATCGAGTTCGCCGACGACCACCTCGCCGCCCTGCCCCTGCTGGGCGAGCTCCCGCGGCTGGTGATCGTGCGCACGCTGTCGAAGGCGTTCCGCCTGGCGGGACTGCGGCTCGGGTACCTGCTCGCACCGGCATGGGTGGTCGAGGACCTGCAGAAGGTGCGGCTGCCCTACCACCTCGATGCCATCAAGCAGCTCGCCGGCATCGTCGCGGTGGAGCAGGAGGCCGCGTTCCTCGAGCACCGGCGACGGATCGTGTCCGAACGCGAGCGTGTGGCGGCAGCGCTCGCCTCCCACCCAGGCGTCGAGGTCTTCCCCTCGGCCGCGAACTTCCTGCTGGTGCGCACCGACGTCGACGATCTGTTCGACCGCCTGCTGGCAGCCGGGGTCCTGGTGCGCGATTTCTCGTCCCGGCCCCGGCTCGAAGGGTGCGTCCGCGTGACCATCGGGACGGCAGCGGACAACGATGCGTTCCTGCGCGCGTTGGAAGCCGTGCTCGCCTGAGGTGACGGGGCGCTGCGCCGCGACGTAGCCTCCGGCGTCAGCGCCCGCCTCCCACGTGGACCGCCTCCGAGAAGGACCGACTCCCACAAGGATCGACCGTGAGCACCCGCCGTGCCAACGTGCACCGCACCACCCGCGAGACCACCATCATCGTGGAGCTCGACCTCGACGGACAGGGCACCACCGAGGTCGACACCGGCGTGCCGTTCTTCGACCACATGCTCGACCAGCTGGGCAGGCACGGGCGGCTCGACCTCACGGTCCGGGCCGAGGGCGATCTGGAGATCGACGCGCACCACACCGTCGAGGACGTCGGGATCGCGTTGGGTCAGGCGCTGTCGGAGGCCTGGGGCGACCGCTCGGGTGTCGAGCGGTTCGGCGACGCCACCGTCCCGATCGACGAGGCGTTGACCAGGGTGGCCATCGACCTGTCGGGGCGTCCCTACCTGGTGTGGGACTGCACCGTGCCGATCGAGGTCATCGGGACCACCTTCGAGACCAGCCTCGTGAAGCACTTCTTCGAGGCCGTGGTCGCCAACAGCCGGATCACGCTGCACGTGCACAACCTGTCGGGTGACAACACCCACCACACCTTCGAGTCGGTCTTCAAGGCCGTCGCGGTGGCGCTGCGGCGTGCCGTGTCCGTCACGGGGACGGGGACGCCCTCCACCAAGGGTGTCCTGCAGTGACGCTGACCGCCGCGGTGCTGGACTACGACGCTGGCAACGTGCGTTCCGCCAAGCGCGGCTTCGATGCAGCAGGCGCCGAGGCCCGGGTCGTCCGCACGGCTGCCGACGCCCGTCGCGCTGACGTGCTGGTGATCCCGGGCGTCGGGAACTTCGACAGCTGTATGGCACGGCTGCGCGGCGCGGGATTGGAGGGCGTGATCCGCGAGGCCATCGCCGCCCAGCGGCCCGTGTTCGGCATCTGCGTCGGCATGCAGCTGCTCTACACCGGCTCCGAGGAGGGCGACGAACCGGGTCTGGGCCTGTTGCCGGGTCGCGTGGAGCGGTTCCCGTCGACGGCGGTCGTACCCCACATCGGGTGGGACGTGGTCCGGGCGGCGCACGGATCCGAGGACGATCCGCTGCTGGCTGGTGTGGCGGGGGAGCGGCTGTACTTCGTGCACTCCTACTTCGCCGTACCGAGCGATCCGTCCCACGTGGTGGCTCGCACGGCCTACGGCGGGGTCGCCTTCCCGTGCGTGGTCCGCGAGGGCAGCGTGGTCGGCACCCAGTTCCACCCGGAGAAGTCGGGCCCGATCGGCGCGCGCCTGCTCAGGAACTGGCTGGACAGCCTCACCTAGGCCACGGCCGCGACCGCGCTCAGACGCCGTGGGCGATGGCCTGACCATCGGGTGCGAACACGTGGACCCTGTCCGGTGGCACGCTCAGGCGCAGGAGTTCACCGACGCTCGGTTGCGGCCGGTCGACCATCGCCACGACCCGCTCCGCCGGATCGGTGCTCGGCCCGATCGCGACCTCGACGTGTGCGCCGAGGAAGGCACGGCGCTGCACGACCTCCTCGATGACGATCAGCTCCTCGCCGGTGGCCCGTTGCAGGTCGTTGGGGCGCACGCCCAGCGTGCAGTCGCTCCCGACCCATCGGCTGACCTGCGGTGCGACGCTCGGGATGCGGAAGGGTCCCGCGGTGACCTGGGCCCGGCCGGCAACGCGTTCGATCCGACCCGGCAGCAGGTTCATCGCCGGGGTGCCGAGGAAGCCGGCCACGAACGCGGTCGCTGGCGCGGTGTAGAGCTCCGTCGGGCTCGCCACCTGCACGAGACGGCCCTGGTGGAGCACGGCACACCGCTGGGCCAGGCTCATGGCGACCCGCTGGTCGTTGGTCGCGACCAGCAGGGTGACGCCGTACCCCTCCTGGATCCGGATCAGCTCCTGGACGAGCATCGCTCGACGCGGCGCGTCGGCCTGCGCGAACGGCTCGTCGAGCAGCAGCACGCCCCCCCGACGCACCAGTGAGCGGGCCAACGCCACCTCGTGCTGTTCGCCCTGGGAGAGGGTCCGGGGCTTGCGGCGCAGGAGGCCGCGCAGCGAGAAGGCGCGCGCCTCAGCCTCGACGCGCTGGTCGCGCTCCTCGGTCTCGACCCCCCGGACCCACAGCGGGAAGGCCACGTTCGCACCGACATCGAGGTGGCGGTACAGCGCCGCGGTCTGGGACACCATGGCCACCTCGCGCTCGCGCGTGGGCAGCGAGGTCACCTCCCAGCCATCGAGCACGACCTGTCCACTGGCCACGGGGTCCAGCCCGGCGACGGCGCGCAGCAGGGTGGACTTGCCGGCGCCGGAGGGGCCCAGCACCGCCAGCCGCTCCCCGGCATCGACACGCAGGTCGATGCCGTGCAGCACCTCGTGGCCCTCCTTGGCGACGTGGAGGTCGTAGAGGTGGACCGTGCCCACGACTGGCGCTCCTGGTGGTGGTGGCGGACGAAGCCTCGCCGTGACCCGGTGGGTCCCGGACGGTTCGTCACCATGATGCCCGTGGCGCGGCGTAGTCTGCACCGTCCGTCGTCCCCGCTGTGAGGTCGCGAGTGTTCACCCTGTACCCCGCCATCGACATCCGGGAGGGTCGCGCGGTCCGCCTGACCCAGGGCCGGGCGGACGCCGAGACCGTGTACGGCGACGATCCCGTCGAGGTGGCACGTGGCTTCGCCGCAACCGGTACGACGTGGTTGCACGTGGTCGATCTGGATGCGGCCTTCACCGGTGCACCACGCAACCGGCACCTCATCGAGGCGATCGTGGCAGAGACCGGCTGCCAGGTCCAGGCCTCGGGTGGGGTGCGGACCCTGGAGGACGTGCAGACCTCCCTCGGCTACGGCGCTCAGCGGGTCGTGATCGGCACCATGGCGCTGAACGACCCGACGTTCGTCCAACGCGTCCTCGATGCCGTCGGACCCCGCATCGCCATCGGCCTCGATGCGCGCGGGACCACGCTGCAGGCGCGCGGCTGGACCGAGGAGGCCGGTGACCTCTTCGAGGCACTGGAGCGCTTCACCACCATGGGCGTGCCTCGCTTCGTCTACACCGACGTCGCCAGGGACGGCATGTTGCAGGGGCCCAACGTCAGCATGCTGCAGCGGGTCGCGGACGCGACGAGCGCGGCGGTCACCGCCTCCGGGGGTGTGAGCTCACTGGCGGACCTGCGACGGTTGGCGACGTGCCATGAGCGCGTCGACGCCGCGATCGTCGGCAAGGCGCTCTACAGCGACGCGTTCACGTTGGCCGAGGCGCTGGCGGTCACCCGGAGCGCGGCATGAGCACCATCGAGGCGCGGGCTGGGACCGATCCCGTCGAGCCGGACGGCCTCGCCGTCCGCGTGATCCCCTGCCTGGACGTGACCGAAGGTCGGGTGGTCAAGGGGGTCCGTTTCGTGGACCTGCGGGACGCCGGGGATCCCGTCGAGCTCGCCCGGGCCTACGACCGCGCGGGTGCCGACGAGCTGGTCTTCCTCGATATCACCGCCTCGAGCGACGATCGTGACATCATGCTCGACGTCGTGGCGCGCACCGCCGAGGAGGTGTCCATCCCCTTCGCTGTCGGCGGCGGGATGCGCACGGTCGCCGACGCCCGGCGGATGTTGCACGCGGGGGCCGACAAGATCGCGTTCAACACCGCGGCGGTGGGGCGGCCGGAGCTGCTGGCCGAGGCCGCCGATGCGGTGGGCGGACAGTCGGTCATGGCGGCCATCGATCTCCGGCGGCGTGACCCGGACGATGCGAGCGCAGGTTTCGAGGTGGTGATCCACGGGGGCCGTACCCCGACCGGCCTCGACGGCATCGCGTGGTGCGTCCGCGCAGCGGAGCTCGGAGCGGGGGAGATCCTGTTGACCTCGATGGATCGCGATGGCACGAAGTCCGGCTTCGATCTGCCGCTGCTGCGTGAGGTGACCGCAGCCGTGCCCGTTCCCGTGATCGCCTCGGGCGGGGCCGGCACGGCCGAGCATCTGGCCGCGGCGGCCCAGGACGGCAACGCCTCCGCCGTCCTGGCCGCTTCGATCTTCCACTTCGGCGAGGTGACCGTCGGCGAGGTCAAGGAGGCCATGGCCGCGCGTGGGGTACCGATCCGCCAGCTCCCACCCGCGGGCCTGGTCTGACCCGGCGCAGGCCTGGTCGGACCGGGCGCGCGCCGGGGCGAGTGCGGCCGCGGCTACGGCTGGTCAGTGCCCTCCGGCACGGCGTAGACGGCAGCGACGACGGCGTGGAGATCGTCGTGGGAGCGTGACGGCA
>JAWLDJ010000072.1:0-1944 GCA_041686695.1 Nitriliruptoraceae bacterium | reverse complement strand
GGGGCGAGTGCGGCCGCGGCTACGGCTGGTCAGTGCCCTCCGGCACGGCGTAGACGGCAGCGACGACGGCGTGGAGATCGTCGTGGGAGCGTGACGGCACCTGATCGTGGCCGCACCCGCCGCAGCGGACCATCGGCACATCCAGATGCAGGGTGTGCGCAGCGAGCTCCGGGTGCGTGACGGTCACCGATCGACGGGTGCGGCGCACCGGGAGCGTCAACCCGTCCCCGCAGTGACGACACGCGTCACCGCGGAAACGACGGGACCGAGCGAGGTCGAGACGCTGCTCGACGGCCGCGGCTGCGGCCGACGGGCCACTCGCCGGGGAACGCCCGTGCTGTGACGGGCAGCCCACCACCGGCCGGCGGTCCAGCACCCCGGCGACGGTGCCGACCGCCACCTCGGTGCCCGGTCGCCACCGCAGCGGGCCGACCTCCTGGCAGACCTCACAGCGCATGCGCTCTCACGGTTCCAGTTGCTCGAACACCTCGTCGCTGAAGCGCTCGGTGCACAGGTCCTCGTCGCCCGTCTCCTCGATGCAGGCCTCGAGCTCGGCGACCTCATCGGAGAACTCGGAGAAGAACTGGCCGCCGAGCACCACCAGGACGCCGATCCAGACGGCGGAGGTGACCAGGGCGACGATGCCGGTGGCCAGGCCAGCGACCGCCTGGCCGGAACGCTCGGCGCCGGCGTTGGCACGCCGGCGGCCGATGACCCCGAGCACGATCGCCACGACACCGCCGGGGATCGAGAGGAAGAGGGGCAGCACGAACAGACCGACCACGGCGAACAGCAGGCTCACGATGCCGGTGACCAGCGCTGCCAGTGCGACACCGTTGTTGTCGGTGCTCTGGCCCGGCGGTCCGGTCGACCAGGCGCCGGGACCGCCGGGGGCGGTCGTGCCGCCATCGCCGGCGTCCCACGACGGGGGTGGCAGCCCCTGGCCGCTGCCCCACGACGGGGGCGGCTGCTCGTGCGCGCCCCCTCCCGGTGGCGCTGGCGGTGGCTGGCCCTGTCCACCGGCCCCACCGGGTGTTCCGGGAGGGGGCGGCGGCGTCCCGGGACGTCGCTCCTCGGGGCCGGGGCGCTCGCTCATGAGCGTGGGTTCCCGCTGCTCCAGGGCTGTTGCCAGTGCGGCGCCTGGTCCTCACCTGCCGGCGCTGCTGAGCCCGGCCCGGCGGCCTCGTGCGGACCTTCGGGGCGGGCAGCTTCGTCACCCTCCGGGGCAGCTTCGTCACCCTCCGGGGCAGCATCGTCCCCGGCGGTGCCCATCGCCCCGTCGCTGTCGGCATCGTCGCTGTCGGCATGATCGGTGCCGCCGTCGTCGGTGCCGCCGTCGTCGGTGCCGACGTCCTCGGTGCGGCGGTCGTCGCGGTCGGTGGCGTCGCGGTCGGTGGCGCCTGGGGCGGCGGTGTCCGGGGCGTCGGCATCGGGCGCGTCGGGCGCAGCCGCTGGATCGGGCTCGCGACCGGACCGATCGGTCAGCGGTTCGGCAGCATCGGCGGCGGCCATTACGGCCGCGTCGACGCCGGAGGCCGGCGATCCGCCGCTCTCGGTCCCGGGTGCAGCCGCCGTCCACGGTCGCTGCCAGTGCGCGGTATCGGTGCCCGGCTCGACCGAGGGTTCGCGGCCCAGGCCTTCGGCGGCCGCGGTGTCCATCGTCCAGGGCCGCTGCCAGTGGTCGGCGTCAGCGTCAGCGTGGGACGCCGCGGCGGCTGTGGTCATCTCGCCGCCACCGCCCCCGGCGGTCGCTGCCTCCGGGGACGCGGTCGGGCCGGCACCCGCCGTGGGTGCTTGGGCGGTCGTGGCCGCCGCCGCGGTCCACGGCTGCTGCCAGTGCGGTACGTCGCCGCTGCTCGTCGTCGCTGCGCCCTGGGCGGGTGTTTCGCTCCCGCCACCCTGGACCCAGCCTGCCGACTGCTGTCCACCGGACGCCGACCACCC
>JAWLDJ010000071.1:8651-11312 GCA_041686695.1 Nitriliruptoraceae bacterium | reverse complement strand
GCGGCCGACCCACGGACCCTGCCCGGCGTGCCGGCCGGTGCCGGTATCGGTGGAGCATGGACGTAGGCTCCCCAGCCCACGACCGGGAGGGACGCCGTGACCGTGCGCTGCGAGGTGGATGACGAGGACATCCTGACCGTCACGCTCGACGACGGGGACAAGAACACCCTCAGACCCGAGACCTTCGACGCGCTCATCGCGGCCCTGGACGACCATCCGCAGGCTGTCGCGGTCCTGCTGCACGGCCGCGAGGGGGTCCTGAGCGCCGGTCTCGACCTGCACTGGATGATGGACCACGGCCGCGACGGTGTGGAGCGGCTGCTGATCGGGTTCGGCACCTGCCTGATGCGGTGGTGGACCGACCCTCGGCCGACGGTGTGTGCCGCGACCGGACATGCGATCGCGGCGGGCAGCATGCTCGCGATGGTCTGCGACCACGCCGTGGCGACCGAGGGCGGCTTCTGGGGCTTGACCGAGACCCGCGTCGGGCTCGAGGTACCCGACTTCGGTATCGCGTTGGCACGCGCCAACCTGCCACCGGACCACCTCGAGGACCTGTTGATCCCCGGTGAGCGCATCGATGCGGCCGCCGCGGTGGCCGCGGGGTTCGCGGACGTCCTCGCATCCGATGCCGCGACCGCGGTGTCGCTCGCGCGCAGCCGTACCGAGGAGCTCACGGCTCTGCCCGCCCGGGCCTACGCGGGCACGAAGCGGCGGCTGCGCGGGGCGGCAGCGGAGACGGTCCTGGCCGGGCTCCACGACGACATCTCGGTCCTGACCGCGCACCTGGCCTGACCGGTCCAGCCCGGACTCGTTCGCGCCCACGGGGTGACCGGCTGACGGCGCCATTGACCACCCACCCGGGCTGCTCCGCCGAGCCACTCCACGGCGGGCGGTGTCCCTGACGGCGGTCGAGGTTCCCACGTTCCGTGGACGCTCGTCCATATCCTCTCGGCCCCTTCAGTGCGTCGCCGTCCGGCGGCGAGCTCCCCTGTTCGAGAGGCTCCCCGTGCTGTTCCCCACGGTGCGCTTCGCGGTGTTCCTGGCGATCGTCCTGCCGATCGCCTGGTCGCTGGCACCCCGGCCCGGACGTCCCACCGCCCCGGCGTGGCGGTGGAAACTCCTGCTGGTGCTGGCCAGCTACGTGTTCTACGGCGCCTGGGACTGGCGCTTCGTGCCGCTGCTGATGATCTCGACGGTCGGCAACGAGATCGCCGCGATGGGGATCCACCTCGCCCGGAACCGGCAGGCCAGGGACCGTTGGCTGACCGGTGCGCTGATCGGCAACCTCGGTCTGCTGGCCTGGTGGAAGTACGCCGGCTTCCTCACCGGTTCAGCCGATGGCCTGCTCCGCGTGCTCGGCTTCGACGTGAGCCTGCCCTACCCGGAGATCGTGCTGCCGGTCGGCATCTCCTTCTTCACCTTCCAGGCCATCAGCTACGTGGTCGATGTGCACCGTCGCACGATCCGACCGACCAACCTGCTCGACGTCGCCGTCTACCTCGCCTTCTTCCCGCAGTTGGTCGCCGGGCCGATCGTCCGAGCCAGCGAGTTCCTCCCCCAGCTGGCCGTCGGGCCCGACCCGCGCGGCGTCCCGGTGGGTAGAGCACTGCGGCTGATCGGGGTCGGCCTGGCGCTCAAGGTGGTCGTCGCCAACCACCTCGCCACCGAGCTCGTCGATCCGCTCTTCGCGACGCCGGGGCAGTACGGGGGCGGCCAGACGCTGCTGGGGATCTACGCCTACGCCGTACAGATCTACGCCGACTTCGCGGGATACACGAGCATCGCCATCGGCGTCGCGCTGCTGCTCGGCTTCGAGTTCCCCCAGAACTTCAACCGGCCCTACGCCGCGCGGTCCCTCCAGGACTTCTGGCGTCGATGGCACATGACGCTGTCGCGCTGGCTGCGTGACTACCTCTACATCCCCCTCGGGGGCAACGCGCATGGCCAACGCCGCACCGAGCGCAACCTGCTGATCACCATGCTCCTCGGCGGGCTCTGGCACGGTGCGGCGTGGACCTTCGTGGTGTGGGGTGGACTCCACGGGATCGGTCTGGTGGTGGAACGCCGCCGCAAGGCCAGCGTGGAGGCCGCCCAGGCGACGGGCCCAGCGAGCGACACGAGCGCGCCGGACGCGCCGGACGCGACCCGTACACGTGGCACCGGCCGCGCCCGTGGACAGCGCAGCGACGGCGCCGCACACCTGGTGCCACCGCCTGGCGGCGTCCGGCCGCTGCACCCCGTGACCGCGTGGGCGGTGACCTTCCACCTGGTCTGCCTGGCGTGGGTGTTCTTCCGCGCGCCGAGCTTCGGGGTCGCGCTGACGGTGCTCGCCGGGCTCGGCGGTGGTGCCTCGACGGTGCCGCTGTCACCGACGGTGCCGCTGCTGGTCGCGGCGGTGCTGCTCGCGCAACACGTGCCCGATGGCCCGCGGGCCCGCCTCGCGGCGACGTGGGACGCGCTCCCGATCCCGGTCCACGTCGTGACCTTCGCAGCGCTGCTGGTGGTGCTCGACGTGTTCGGTCCGGATGGCGTCGCGCCGTTCATCTACTTCCAGTTCTGAGCCGTCCCGACCTTCGACCGACAGACCGAGAGGAGCCAGCGAGGTGGCGGTCCGCACCGACCCCGACGCGCCGCGAGCGCCCGACGCGCCGCGAGCGC
>JAWLDJ010000071.1:0-8551 GCA_041686695.1 Nitriliruptoraceae bacterium | reverse complement strand
GGCACGGCCCGAGCAGCCGGCACGGCCCCAGCAGCCGGCGCCGGCCGAGCAGGCCCAGCGACCAAGCTCGCTCCGACGCACCCCACCGACCACCGCGATCGCCGCGGTGTTGGTCACGCTGGTGCTCGGCGCGCTGATGAACGGACCGGGCCTGCAGAGCGCGGCGACCGGCCTGGAGGTCGGCGCGACCAGGGATGCCGCGATGTCCGTGGCCGCCGGCGTTGCGCGCAGCGGCGCGGCGCTGGGACTCGATCGCCCGCACCGCTGGCTGACCGCGGTTCGCGACCGTCATCTGGGCGCGCTGGCGGGGACCGCCACGGAGCTCGCAGTCACCCAGGGGTCGGGCCCGGAGCCGCGAGGGGACCAGCAGCTCGACCGCGAGACGACCGCCGCCACCGGCACGGATCACACCACAGGGGACGACGGCGCAGCCGAGACAGCGCGGGAGGCGACCGCGCGGCCGGACGGTGCCTCGGGTGCGCCCGACCGCACCCCACGCGAGCGCGACCGCGCCAGCCGGCCGATCACCGCTGACGCCCCGCTCGAGGTACTGCTGGCCGGTGACTCGCTCATGGGCGCGATCGCCGATGGTTACGGACGGCGCACCACCGACGATGAGCTGATCGACTGGGGCAAGGATGTGCGCATCAGCACCGGGCTCGCCCGACCCGACGTCCTGGACTGGCCCCTGCACCTGCAGCAGCTGCTCGACGCCCGTGACCCGGACGTGGTCGTGCTGCTGCTCGGGGGCAACGACGACCAGAGCCTGGTCGGCGGCCCGGACGGGGTGGTCCACTACGGCCAGCCAGGTTGGGAGGAGGAGTACCAGTCACGGGTCACCCGCCTCCAGACGATCGCCGCGAGCCAGGGACGCACGGTGGTGTGGCTCGAGTTGCCGGCCGTACGTCCGGGCAAGCTCGAACAAGCCCGCCAGCGCATGAACGCGGCGGCACGACGCGCAGCTGCCGAGACCGGCGCGGTCCTGATCGACACCGACGCGATCCTCGCACCGGAGGGCTACACCGCCCGGTTGCGAGGTGTCCAGGTGCGGGCGGAGGACGGCGTCCACCTCACCCATCCCGGCGGTGACCTGGTGGCCGAGGTCATCGACCGGGTGGTGTCCGACCGTTTCGGGCTGCCGATCGACTGACCGCCCTCTCGCCGACACCCGCATGCGGCAGCACCAACGGCCGCGCCCCGAGCACCTGGTCCATCGGGTGGCACCCCTTCGGCACCCGGCTGCGGGCCTCGCGTGCCCCCTCAGCCCAGGAGCCCACGTGCAGCCGCCCACCCCGCCAGCGCCTCGGAGCACCGCGTCAGCGCCTGCGGCCACTCGACCGCCATCTCGTCGCCGGCACCATCGCTGACGGCCTTGGCGAGCCAGACCTCACGTCCGAGCGCTCGCGCCGTCGCGGCCACCGCGTAGCCCTCCATGTCCACCACGTCGGCGTGGGCCGCCAGCTGGGTCCGAGCCGCGGCGGAGGTGATGAGCCGGTCGCCCGTCGCCAGCCGTCCGGTTGCCCCAGGTGGCCCGTCCACCTCGAGGGGCCCACCGGGCAGGGGACGCCCGACGAACGCGGTGACGCCCGCGTGGTCGAAATCGTGCTGGTGGACCGTGGCGATCTCCACCACCTCGCCGACCCGTTGCCCCTGGAGGCCACCGGCCGTGCCGACGTTGACCACGACGTCACAGGGGTCGTCGGCGAGTCGGGCCGCCAACGCCGCCGCGGCCTGGACCTTCCCGACACCGAGGTGGCACACCGCGACGTGGTCGGCCAACGCGCGCGCCTCCTCCTCCAACGCGGCGACGAACAGCACCCTCATGCCCTCTGCCTCCCGTGACAGCCACCACGGTGCCCGCCCGCGACGGCGCCGACCCAGGGTCGGCGGACCAGACCCGGCTCCCGCCGCGACCGGCTCGAGGCCGCCTACGGTACGTGCTGAGCACGGCGAGCAGCGGCAGGGGCGGTGATGGGTGATGCGGTGTTCGGCCCACGGTCCCACGTCGAGGTGGTGGCCCCGAACGCGAGCGCGGTCCCCGTACTCGTCCATGTCCCCCATGCGGGCACCGAGCTCCCGAACCCAGTGCGGGAAGCGATGCTGCTGGACGACGCTGCGCTCGCCACCGAGCTCCGACTGTTGACCGACCACCGCACCGACCTCCTCGCGGCAGGCACCGGGCGAGCGGGCGCGACACGGGTGGTCAACCGGATCTCCCGGCTCGTGGTGGATCCCGAACGCTTCCCCGATGAGCGCGAGGAGCTGGCGGCGCAGGGCATGGGCGCGGTCTACACCCGGGGGCACGCCCTCCAGCCCCTGCGGACACCGAGCCCCGGTGACGTCGAGCTCCTGCTGACGCGCTACTTCCATCCGTACGCGGCCACGGTGACCGAGGTCGTCGACGAGCTGCTCGCCGCCCATGGCCGGCTCACGATCCTCGACCTGCACTCCTACCCGAGCGTGCGGCTGCCCTACGAGCTCCACGACGGCCCACGGCCCGAGCTGTGCATCGGGACGGACCCGTTCCACACCCCCGAGTGGCTGCGGTCGCTGGTCGTCGGTGTCGCCGCCGCCCACGGCCTCCACGCCGATCTGGACACCCCGTTCGCCGGTGCCTACGTCCCCGAGCGGCACCACGGCCAGGACCGTCGGGTCACCAGCGTCATGCTGGAGCTGCGCCGCGACCTCTACCTCGACGAGGCCAGCGCGACGCCACACGACGGCGAGGCGCGGATCGCCGGCTTCGTCACCGCGGTCGTCAGCGCGATCGGGTCAGCGCACCGCCACCAGCATCGAGAGCACGCGTGACCAGCCCGAGGGCTTCGGCCGGCTCGAGGCCGAGCTCGGTGACCCGCTCGACGTAGGCGCGGGCCGCCGCGACCGCCGCGCGGTGGGTGGCGTCGGCATCGAGCGCGATGCGGGTGCCCTGCCGGCCACGGGTCTCCACGACCCCATCCGCCTCGAGCTCGCGGTAGGCCTTCGCAACGGTGTTGGGTGCCACCTCGAGCTCCCCGGCGAGTCCGCGGACGGTGGGCAACCGGTCACCGGGCGCCAGTTCCCCGGCATCGATCGCCGCCACGACGCCGGCGCGGATCTGCTCGAACGCAGCGATGTCGCTCCCCCGGTCCACGCTCACCGGCATCCGGTCACCTCCTCATCGCCGCCACCACCCGCCGCCACCACCCTACGGGACGGTCGATGGGGGCCGGGCGGCTCAACCGCGGCTCGACCCGACGCCGAGCACGGTCGCGAGCCCGAGTGCGCTGCGCGGGGCGTACGGGCCCCGCCACAACCCGCCGTGCACGGCCGTGTGTGCCTCCTGCTGCCATGGATGCGTCTGCTCTGGCCCACCACCGGTGTGCAGATCGTGGACCAGCAGGGCGGCCATCAGCACGTTGGTCGTGGCGGGCTCGAAGATCTCGATACCGAAGCGGTGAGCACCGGCGTAGGCCGCGGCGAGCACCCGGTTCTTCAGCACCGATCGTGTCCGCGTCGAGGGAGCGACGTTCAGCGAGACGACGGCGCCTTCCGCCCGTGCGGTCGTGGCACGCCAACGCTGGAGGCGCTTGGCCAGGGCGTAGTTCGGTCCCTGTTGCGGGACCAGGGCGTCGCAGATCCCCGGATCGACGTCCGGCGCGTAGTTGCGCTTGAGCAGGCGACCACCCGACAGGGCGCGCAGGGGGCGGGAGACCAACTTGGTGGTGCGCGACCGTGCCTCGTAGGCGGCCACCGAGGCCTCGACGGCCTCAGCGGGCACGACGAAGGCATCGGTGGGAGTGGCCAGGTACGCCAGCGCCGCATCGGGACGGACACCCCGGACGCGCTCGGTGAGCGCGTCCGCGGCCGCCGTGACCTGCAGGTGCCGAACGCCGTCGGCGTAGGCGTAGGTCCCGAGCACGGGCACCCCGTCGAGACCCGCGACCCAGTCGGCCGCCGCGGGGACGCCACGTAGCAGGTCGAGACCAGCCTGCGCTGCCAGATCGGGGCGCCCGTCGCGCTCCGTGCCGGTGTCGACGGGCAGGTGCAGCCGCCCGGCGCTGGCGGTGGCGAACCCCAGCAGCTGCTCCCACACGCTGCGGCGAGGCAGGTCGAGCGCCGCCACGGTCGCCCCCCAACGCAAGAGCGCCCTGAGCGGGGCGAGCTCCGCTCCGGCGCCCATCACGACCACCGTGTGCCCGTCGAGGCGGAGCCAGTCCGGATGCTCCAGCACCCGCTCGATCGCGGCGGTCACCGTGGGCTCCATCACCCCCCGGGCCGACCAGTCATCGAGCTGCCGTCGCAGACGATCGCCGCTGAGCAGCTGCCCGCGGTAGGGCAGGACCAGCTCCTGCTCGACCTCGCCGGTCCCGCTGACCACCGCATCGGCGAGCTCCCGGACCGGTGCTGCCGCTCGCAGCGCGGTGATCGGCCGGTCACCGTCGGGATGGCGTACCACCATGCGGTCGTGCACCGCAGCGAGACCGTCCCCGGCGATGGTGCGGGCGTCCTCCGGACGTGCCGCCCCCGCCTCGGTGAGTCGTCGCACGTGGTCGACGTAGCCCGAGCGCCAGTTCGTCTCTCGCTCGGCCGCCTGCGCACCCGTCGGGTCGACCTGCAGCAGCGCAGCCGCGACGACCTCGCGTCCGAGATCGGAACTGCTGCGCCGACCCTGCGCATCGATCGGTAGATCGACGGCACCCGCCACCGGCTCGTTCACGTCCCTACCTTCCGCCCGTTCGGTACCGGTCCCCCGCGAGTGACGCACGGGAGGTCAGAACAGCAGATCATCAGGCTTGGGCTCCTCCTCGGCGACCGGGTGATCGGCGGCGCGCGTTCCCTCGTCACCTCCAGCATCCTGCTCCGCGGCGGTCCGCAGCGCGTCGACCACCTCGTCGACCGCGAGCTCCGCACGACGCAGCCGGTCACGACAGAGCTCGACCAGGCGAGCGCCGCGAGCGACGCGGTCAGCGAGTTCGTCGACCCCCACCTCGTCGTTCTGCAGGTCGGTGACGATCAGCTCGAGCTCGGCGATCGCCTCCTCGTAGCCGAGCGCGGCGTCCTCGCCGTGTCCGTCGGTTGCCTCGGTCATCCCGTTGCCTCCTGTGGGGGTGCGCCAGCCTGATCGACCGGCTGCTGGACCGTGCTGGTCAACTGCCCATCGGCGAGGTGGGTCGTGAGGACCGCACCCGCCTGGATCCCCGCGATCGAGCGGAGAGCACGGCCCTGCGCATCCCGGGTGACGGAGAAGCCACGGGCGAGCTGTGCCGCGGGATCCAGCGCGACCAGCCGCGCTTCGGCGACCTCGAGCCGGCGTGTGGCGCGTTCGGTCGCGCCGCCCGCCAGGCGTTGCAGCGTGAGATCCAGGCGGAGGAGCCCGGCACCGGCAGCGGGGAGGACCGCACGTCGTGCCGAGCGCGCCAACACGACACCTCGGTGTCCGAGATCGCGGCGGCCCCGACGCAGGCGTGCCCGGGAGAGCTGCTCGAGCCCGCGCACCGAACCGGCCAACCGAGCGTCGGCACCGCGCAGCTCGGCGGCAGCTCCTGCCACCAGGGTGGCCGCCTGCTGCTCGAGGTGGCGTCCAGCGGTCTCGAGCCGACCGGTGGACCCCGCGACGAGCGCGGCGGCGGCGGACTCGAGGCGGTCCGCACCGTCCACGACGGCATCCACGAGGCCGCGGCCGACCGCGGTCGGGGTCGGCCAGGCGGTGTGGGCCACCTCATCGGCCACGCTGCGATCCTGCTCGTGTCCGATGCCGGTCCACACCGCGAAGGGCGCGGCGACGATCGCCTCGGCGATGCCCGGGGTGTCGAAGCCCTGCAGATCGAGCGCACTGCCGCCACCGCGGATCAGCACGACCACGTCGAGTGGCTCCAGAGCGTGCAACCGACCGAGATCGGCCAGGGCGCGGGCCACCTCGCCCTCGCACGCCGGGCCCTGGACCCGGGCGGAGGCTCGCACGAGCTGGAACCCCCAGCCGCTGGTCCGCAGCACGGCGCGCAGATCGTGCTCGGCCTGGCTGAGCGGTGCGGTCACCAGCCCCACGCGCAGGGGAGGTTGGCCGACGCGCCGCGCTGCGTTGGCCCGGAGCACGCCGCGGTCTGCGAGCTGGGCCAGCAGCTGCTCCCGGGCGAGCCGCAGCCGGCCCAGGGTGTGCTCCGGGTCGATACCACGGACCTTGAGCTGGAGCTTGCCCCACGGCTCGTAGAGGTCCACGGCCCCGCGCACGAGCACCTCGACCCCGTTGGCGAGCGTGAACCCGTCGACCCGGTCGAGGTCGGCATCGAAGGTGCGACGCTCCCAGCGCAGTACCGCCGCTGGGAGCTGCGCGAGGTTGCCCCGCCCGTTCTCGTCGGGCTCGACCAGGTCGAAGTACCGGGTGCCGTTGCGTTCACGCAGGTTGGAGACCTCGCCGACGACCCAGACCTCGTCGGGGAACCGTTCGCCGAGGGCGGTGGCGATGGCACGGTTGAGTTCGCTGAGGCGCAGGATGGTGCGCCCCTGGCCACCGCTCGGCCCACCCACGATCGCCCCTACCTACGCCTCGACGACTCCTCGTGCGCCACCGTAGACGCCCGGCGCTCCTGCCAGGGTACGAACGCGGCCGGACCTGGCCGCCAGAGCGCCATGCTCGGGCTTCGTCGCCACCTCGGGGTAGCAGGCCGGACATCCACGGCCGTCCGAGTCCCCCGATCCGTGCAGCGACGGTTCGCACCGTTGTCACCGCCAGCGCTCGACCACCCGCGGGCAGGTGCGCATCCTGCTGCGGTGTTGCCGGTGCCCGATGCCCGGCGCC
This sequence comes from Nitriliruptoraceae bacterium, assembly GCA_041686695.1. Classification (GTDB taxonomy): domain Bacteria; phylum Actinomycetota; class Nitriliruptoria; order Nitriliruptorales; family Nitriliruptoraceae; genus T1Sed10-7. The sequence goes on along the minus strand of JAWLDJ010000071.1, from coordinate 1,776 downwards.
CGGCGCCGATGACCACAGGCGCACGACCAGCACGCCCGCGCGGACCCGGTGAGGAGTCAGCCCATGACGACGAGCTCGGAGGTGGCGACGGAGCGGGAGTTGCCACTCGCTCTGCAACGGATGGTGGAGATCCGACGGGACATCGCGTCCGGCCGCTGCCCCGTTCCCCCGGAGCTGTGGATCGCGACCGGGCGACGCTGAACGGTCCGCTCAGCCACCATCGGCGTCGGCCGGTCCCTCCAGATCCGCGTCCGTGGCGTCGTCGTCGGTCCGTGTCGGCCAACGGTCCTGGAGGTTGGTAGCGCCGTCCCTGACCTGGTCGGAGAGCTCACGGGCCTGCTCGGTGAACCCGTCCATCCGGTCCCGGGCCTGGTCCGAGAACGACCCGGCGCGGTCCTTGGCCTGCTCCGTCATGAGCTCGGCCCGTTCCCGCGACCTCGCCGCCAGCTCCGCGGCCGCCTCCTGCGCTCGTTCCCTGGCCTCAGCGAGTTCGGCCGCGGCGACCCTGGCCCGCTCACGCGCCTCGGCAACCCGCTGCTCGAGGTCGTGCTCCAGCGCGTAGCGGGCCATCCGCTCGCGGGCCTGGCCGATCGCCTGGGCCATGCCCTCCTGGTAGCGCTCGAGGTTCTCGCGGGCGACCCCGGTGGGCGACGCCGGCGCGGCGTACGGCGGCCACCAGCTCGCTTCGGGTCGTTGCTCCGGGTAACTGGCACGCAGCTGCACACTGCGGTCGAGCATCGTCGCGGCGATGCGGCCGGTGAGCGAGGTGGCGTCCTCGTCGGGATAGGGCGTCAACACGTCCATGGCCATGGTCACCACGGCACCACGCTCGGGGAAGCGCACGACGGGAGAGAAACCCCGCTGTGCTCCGAAGTGGGTGATCACGAGCACGTCCACGCCGGCCTCCAGCGCGAGCCGAGCGGCGCCGTGCCGCAGCGGCAGGAGCGATCCGTCGTGCGTGACGGTGCCTTCCGGAGCGATCAGCACCGTGCCGCCGCCACGCAGCACGGCAACCGCATCCGTGTAGGCGGTCTCCCGGCCGGTGTCCTCGGTGCGGTGCACCGGCGTCGCGCCGGCACCGCGGGCGAGGGTGCCGAGCACCGGCACCTCGAAGACCTCCATCTTGACCAGCGGCTGGACCCACCGACCGAGCCCGCGCCAGACCGTGTGCGCGATCACGAAGCCGTCGACCGCCGAGGTGTGGTTGAACACCGCGACCAGCGGCTGGTCCGGTGGCACCGACCTGTCGGGTCGCCGTGCCATGACCCGCCAGCCGCGGAGGTGACCGAGGAACCACATGACCAGCGCGACCAACAGACGCCAGGACAGTGGTGGTCGCGCTCGGGTCCGTCCTGCCGCGTCCAACCGCATCCCTTCGTGGAGAGGTCCCCGTCACGGTAGACGCGCGGGACGTCCGCACGCGCGCCGGCCGGATCGCGGCTGCGGCACAGGAGCGCACGGGTCTGGCATCCTCTGACACCACCCACCGCGACCCTCGGAGCCGCTCATGTACCTCCCGCGTCCGACCCGGATCCGTGACGCGAACTCGCTCGGTCTGGCTCTGCTGGTCTGCGTGCTGTCCGCGGCGCTGCTGACCGCCTGCGCCGGTGACGACCCCGATGACACCGCCGACGACGTGGCCACCGGGACGACCGCGGAGGGTGACGCAGCGACGGAGGGCACCGAGGACGAGCCAGCAGCGGATGCCGAGGCCGATCCCGAGGTGGAGGAGCAGGCAGCGACGGACGACGACGCAGAAGCGACGGACGACGACGC
>JAWLDJ010000070.1:0-11498 GCA_041686695.1 Nitriliruptoraceae bacterium | reverse complement strand
GTCGACGCGCACCTGGAACCGGTCCGCCTCGCCTGCCCACAGCGGTGCGGTGACGTTCGGGGTCGCCTGCCGTGCTTCCTCGCTGTCCGGGTCGGGACCGTCGAGTCCCTCGACATCGACCTCGAGACGGCTCCACGGCGACCACTCGCCCCCCGCGAGCGCAGTGCGGACCATCACCCCTTCCACACCCTCGGGGAGCTTGAAGCCGATCATGTTGAAGGGGTGCTCGGCTTCGACCACCGGCGCGGGCGCCTCGGCACCGGACACGCCGTCGCCCACCTCGTCGGCTGCTGGTACCGCCTGGTCTGCCGCGCGCACCTCGGGCGGTTCCGGTTCCAAGGCCATCCCGGGGACGACGGGAACGACGGTGAGCACCAAGGAGGCGACGAGCAGGAAGGTGATCCGACCCAGAAGCATGCGGACCTCGGTTGTCGAGCTCGGAGGAGGGGACGTGGATGGGCACCCGTGTCGTCGGCACCGACCCGGCAGGGCTTGAGACCTCGGTGCCGAGAGACGTCAGGCTGGCGCTCTCGCTCTACGGGTATCGGCGGCGCCGGCGGCCGCGGCGGCCAGGGTCCGGGCCCGGGCGGCGAAGGTGTGCCGCTCGCGGACGGCGTCGGCGAGGTCGAGGCGGGCCGCGTGCTCACGCCCTCGGGCCGCGAGTGCAGCATCGACGGCCGCCCCGAGTCCCGGGGGGTCGCGGTAGGTTCGAACGAGGCCGCCGAACACCTCCAGCCCCTCGATCTCGTCGCTGACGACCGGCACGCCGCAGGCAGCGAGGTCGAAGAGGCGGTTGGAGAGGAAACCGCGCCGCCGCATGTCGGCCCAGTGGTCGTTCAGCACGACACCGGCCGAGCGGTACAGCGCCGGGAGTTCCTCGTTGGGGACGTGCTCGGCGAGCACGTAGCGGTCCGCGACCAACCCCCGCCACTTCGCTCCGACGATGGTCAGGTCGAGGCCTGCCTCGATGGCGTCACGGACGATCGGGCGGAGGATCATCCGCGAGTTGCCGACGAACAGCACCCGCGGCCCACCGGCCTCGGCTGGCGACGGCTGGAAGCGCGCCGGGTCGGTGCACTGGAGCAGCACCTCGGCCGGGACGCCGCGGTCGTCCTCGAGGGCGCGAGCATGGGGCTCCGAGGCGACGAAGACGCGGTCGTAGCCGCGGTACTCGGCATCGCGCACGTCATCCGGGTGGCTGATGACCCAGAGCAGGTTGAGCTGGTCGGGATCAGGGTGGTAGCGCCGCACGCCCCGCAGGCAGAGCACCACGTCGTCGAGGCCGGCGGTCGGTCGGTACCAGGCGTCGTGCAGATCGATCACCACCTCGTGACCGAGGGCCTGGAGTTCGTCGCGGAGGGCGCCGGCGAAGTGCCAGTCGCCCCACGACTCGCGGACCTCCACCTCACGGGCGGCGATCTTGATCGCCCACCGCAGGGGGGCCGGCCGACGATCCCGGATCTCGATGGCGGGGACGTGCGTCGCCGCCTGTGAGCCATCAGGCGCGGCGGTGAAGGTCCGCGGTCCGGTGACGAGGCCGTGCTCCTCGAAGGCGTCCGGCTCGTCGGCGACCACGCGGCCGTCCCACCGCTCCTCGAACACCGTCCGGTCGTTGTGGGACGCGTCGCGCACGCTGCGACGTCGACGGTCGAACTGCCGCACGACCACGCTGTCGGCCACGTAGCTGACGTGGCCTCCCGTCGCCGTGAGCCGCAGGCAGAGGTCCGCGTCGAACAGCGACCGCAGGAACAGCGGATCGAACCCGCGCTCGCGGCGGAGGTCCTGACCTCGCACCATCAGGCAGTGGCGCGTCAGCGCCCGGCGTCGCGCAGCGCTACGGACCCAGGGCGAGTGTTCCGCCGATCCGGCCCATGCCAGGTAGGGCAGCCCGCTCGCCGGGAAGAACAGGCCGGTGGAGATGACGACGCCACCGTGGTCGAGCACCAACGGCTGTGCGGCCGCCGCACCCTCGTCCATCGCCTCCAGCAGCGGCGGCAGCCACCCGGCGGAGACCCGGAGATCCGAGGTCAGGAAGACCACGTGCTCACCCCGGGCCTGCAGCGCCCCGGCGTTGCGCGGGATGACCTGGTGCAACTCGCCGACCAGCCGGAGGACCTGCACGCGAGGATCGAGCAGCTCGAGTCCGGCCACCCGCAGCCCATCGCCGCGGGACAGCCCGGGGTCGACCACGATGACCTCGAGCGCCGGATGCTCCGACCGCGCCAGGACCGAGGTGACGCAGCTCTCGAGCAGTTCGAGCGGCGTCTCGGCGACGATGACCACCGAGACGGTCCCCGGTTCGATCCCGGTGGGCCGCGACCAGTCGAGCAGGTGCTTGTGTCTGACCTTCATCCGGTAGCCGACCGGCTCACGGATGGTGATGCGGTCGGTCTTGCGGCGGTCGTGCTCGTAGTCCACCCCGACGTAGGGGACGTAGGCGAGCGCAGTGGCGGCCGTCAACCGCAGGACGTAGTCCCAGTCGTTGGTGCGGCGCAGCTCCTCGTCCCAGCCACCGATCTCCTCGGCGAGCTCGCGCTCGTGGACGATCGTGTTGCAGTCGATGGCGTTCTGTAGCAGCAGGTGTGCTCGATCGAACGGCCCGGTGCGGTAGAGGGTGGCACCCTCCTCCGTGTAACGCAGTGCGCTGTGGGCCGCTCGGTACTCGCTCGACTCGAGGAAGGCCACCAGCACCTCGAGGAACCGCGGCTCCCAGGCGTTGTCGGAATCGAGGTAGGCCACGTAGCGTCCGCGCGCTCGCTCGAGTCCCGCGTTGCGCGCCCGACAGACGCCGCCGCGTGCGAGTGGCAGGTGCAGGATCCGCGGATCGGCGAACGCGGCCACCACTGCTGGCGTGTCATCGGTGCTGCCGTCGTCGGCGACGATCAACTCCCAGTGCTCGTAGCTCTGGGCGACCACGCTCGCGATGGCCCGCCGCAGGGGCTCGGCGCGGTCGTAGGTGGGCAGGACGACGGACACCAGCGGCGGCGTGGCGCAGGCCGCGTGGAACGGCTCGACGAGTTCGCTGAGCAACCGTTCCGTCGTGCGCAGGTCGAAGCTCGGCGACGAGCGGGTGGCCTCCTGCGAGGGACCGGCCGCACGCTCGAGCTCGGCGAACCTGCGGATGACGGCGACCGCGGGGAGGTCGGTGGCTCGGCCCGCACCACGGGTGCTGGTCACCGTTGACGCCGCCAGCCACGGATTCGGGGTGATGCCGGCGGGACCGCCGACCTCGAGGTAGTGCCCCAGCAAGCCCGCGGGGTGCTGCAACGCGTCCGGGGCCCGCTCCAGGTACCAGTCCCGGTCGAAGATCTCATGCGGTCGGTCACCCCGCACCGCTCCGCGCCGCAGGTAGTGGGCGAAGGCCCCCAGCTGCGAGCGCGCAGCTCCCCTGACCTGCCGGCGGTACCAGGCCACGTCGAAGAGCGGATGAGGGCTCCAGCCGCGGCGTTCTCCCTCGGCGAGGTAGTGGTCGATGGTCGCGCGCGCCACGGGCAGACCGGCCTGCTCGCCGTACCACACGGGATCGAACAGGCCCGACGCGGCGATGATGCGCCGGGCGCGATGGGTCGCGGTGGCGGCGCCGAACCGCCGGCGCACCGCTGCACCCAAGCCCATACCTCACCCCTCCGGTGGACGGTTCGCCACGTCCGGGGCGGGAGCCTATGACGTCCGTGCCCCGACCTGGCGGAAGGTCACGAGCACGGACCGGCTGACCGAGGGTTCAGGGTCCCGCTCGGTCGCCGACGAGCAGCGTCCGTGCGCCGACGTCGAGGTGGTGCGCCCCCTGGAGCGTCGCCGGCGTCCCCCGGAACACCGCACGCACGCTCGGCATGGTGTGGACCATCGCTCCTCGGCGTACGGCGTCCGCCACGAACCCCTCTCGTCGGTCGAGGGTGAGCTCCTCGGCGCGCCAGTGGGCCCGCAGCTCGCGTCCAGCCACCGCCAGGACACCGATCGTCGCCGGGACGCCCAGACCCTCGTCGTGCTCGGTGGCGCTCCGATGGAGGCCTTCGCCGTCGTCGAGGACGAACTCCACGGGGACGACGGACACGGTCGGAGCCCACAGCCGGTGGGCGAGCTCGAGATCGGCCAGTGCGTCGGTCGCCAGCTGGGCATCGAGCGGCGCGACGACCACGAGGTCGCCGGTGGTGCCTCGAGCGGCGTCGTGCGTGCCGACCACGCCGACCTCGACCCCGAGCGCCGCTCGCAGGCGTGCGGCCAGGGGCGCAACGGCCGCAGCGCGACCGGCGCCCTCGGCGGTGGCCAGGACCACCTCGTCGGGTCGACGTCGCTGGGCAGCCAGCTGCTGGATGGCCGCATCGATGGCCGCGGGCTGCTCGGCAGCGCTCGCGTCGAGGCAGAGGCTCAGCCGGGGCCGCGGGACCACTGCCCGGGACGTGCGCGCCTCCAGCGACACCGCGAGACCGATCGCACTGTGGTGGCGCACGACCGACCAGCGCAGGCGGGTCCTGGCCCGCAGCTGGTGCACGGCGCCCGCCGCACCGAGGTCCGGGCTCTCGGCCGCCGCGACCACCTCGGGCGCCAGCTGCCGGCGGACCGCTTCGGGGAGGTCGACCGGGGTCCCGGCCGCCAGCTGCTGGAGGATCGCCACCACCGATGCCGAGCTGCCGGACCGCCCGAAGGCCGTCTCCGGTCGCATCCCCCGGGTCGCCAGCAGGAGCGGCTCTGCCGCGAGCGTCGGGCGTCGCAGCGCCTCGTCACCGGAGGTGGGTACGCGCTCGACCCGCGGGGTCCCGTCGGTCGAGCGGATGTCCCGGACCGTGGGGTGGGCGTCCTGGTCGCCAGGCTCGCCGACCAGGACGATCTCGGGCGAGGCCAGACGCAGCGCCGCCGGCGACGCCTGCCAGACGGCACGGGTGTCGCTGGCGTGGGGATGGTCGCGCAGGTCATGCGGTGTGGCGCCCTCCACGGCCAGGCGCAGCGGTTGCTGTCGCCCCCGGTGCCACGGTGCCGACCACGTCACGAGCTCGAGCAGCGCCAGCGCCAGCGAGGGCTCCGGTACCTCGTCGCGGGTCATCGCGAGCTCGACCCCCCGATGCCCCCCGATCTCCAGGCGCGCAGCGGCTCGTGGGCGCAGGCCCGCCGCTGCCAGCACGCCCAGCACGGTCTCCAACGGGACCCAGCGAGCGATCCCGACGAGCAGGGCGAGGTGGAGCTCGTGACAGGCTGCGGCGAAGCCTCCCAGGGCCTCGATGCCATCGGCGGTCCAGCTCCACAGCAGGGACTGACCATGCAGACCGCCAGGCGCAGACACCATGGGTGAGGTCCTGACGGGGGCGTCGCTCCCGAGCTGGCGGAGCCGCTCCTGCAGCAGGGGCACCTCGGCAGCGGAGGGCGCGAAGGCGTGCAACGTGACGCTGGCTGGCCGACCGGCGGCGGGGCTCACGGGTGCTCCACGGACGGGGCGACGTCCGCCGCGGCGAGGTCCAGACCCGGCCACTGCCCGGTGCACCCCCGCAGGAACCACGCATCGTCGGCCGTGAAGGTGTTGCCATCGAGGTGTCGGTTGACGAGGTAACCGAAGCCGTGCATGGCGTAGTGCGATGCGCCGGCGATGCGGACCGCGTCGAGCAGCCGGCTGTCGACCGCCCGCGGCACCCGGGGCCACCCGCCGAGGGCGAGGAGATCGTCACGGCGCAGCAGCAGGGTCGCACCGGAGACATGGCTGCCGAACCGCTCGCTTGGGGCGCCCCGACGGATCGTCACCCCCAGGGACGCGAGGTACACGAAGTCCATGGCCGAGCCGACGAGCTCCGCGCCGGACACCTCCAGCGCCACGACCAGATCGCTGACCAGGTGCGGGCCGTACCAGTCGTCGTCGTCCATCTTGAGGACCAGCTCACCGGATGCCATCTCGGTCGCCAGCCGGAGCCCATCGCCGAGGGTTCGATCCGGTGGCAGCTCGGCGGTCCGCAGCGCGACGGAGCTGGAGCGGTGGTGTGGCTCGAGCGAGTCCGACGGGTCGACCCCATGCCCCACCACGACGAGTTCGAGCCGCGGGTACGTCTGCTGCAGCACCTGCTGCACCGCGTGGGAGAGGAACGTCGGTCGTCGCGTGACCAGGACGATGGTGACGGAGCGGTGCCGTGCCCGCTGCCCCAGCACCGTGTGCTCCTGGAGCACCGCGCGCCGTAGCCGCACGCTGTCGCGCTCCGCCGACCACGGCGTCGCCGGCCGGCGCAGCGTGGTTCGCAGACCCGCTGCCACGTCGGTGCTCAGCGTCAGCTCGTGCAGCGCCTCGTCGTCGACCACCGGAAGCAGGCCGCGGACCAGGAGCTCCAGGAGGCGGACCGCCAGAGCGTCACGACCCGTGCCCGCCGATCGCAGCTCGACGAAGGGGCTCGGGCGATCGGGCGACAGCGTCAGATCGTCCGCCGCGGCGACGACCCGCTCCACCGCGCGTGGCTGCGAGGGCAGCTCGAGCGGGAGCCGAGCCGCCACCGTCGGCAGCTCGGCGGCGACCGCCGCAGCGGGCGAGGGACCGGCTCCCTGGACCCGCGTAGGGTCCGGTTCGCGCGTGGTCCCGCCGAGAGCCACCCGCACGTGACGCAGGACGAAGGCGGGGCGGACCTCGTCCCCGAGGCGCACCTGTAGGAGCCGGCCCCCGCGTGCGTGGAGGGCATCGAGCACAGCGGGCTCGGTCAGTGCGGAGCTCTCCGGGAAGAGCAGCACCATCGGCCCGTGGTGCACCTTGAGCGTCGCCAGGAGCTCGGCGAGCCGGAGCCAGTCCGTCGACCGATCGACGACGAGCAGGACCGGCTCGCGAGGTGACAGCAGACGCACGGCCTCGTTGGCACGGCCCGAGGAGAGGTCGATCGCCGTCGTGGTCAGCTCCGGGTCGGCGGCGAGGCTGGCGGCACCACGGCTGAGCGACCGGGGCCCGTGTCCGACGACCACCCAGCGACGCACGGCGAACAGCGCCGCGAGATCGACACCTTCGTTAGGTTCATAGGGTGCGGTGAGCTCGCCGGGCGAGCCGTCCGCTGCAGCAGGTCGCATCCTCACTCGGTCCTCGGAGTCCGATATGGCCACCCTGTCTGACGAGGTCACGACGATACTCGTCGCGCCGGTGCCGCCTCGCGTGCCATCATCCGCTCCGCACCGTGATCCCGACGCCCGCATCACCCCGATCGAAGCATCCTTCCCGTCGCCTGCCGACGCGGGCGCCGGCAACGCGTCCGAGGTCCTGGCGAGCCTCGAGCAGGTCCAGGAAGCACTCCGCCGTGGCGTTGGAGGCACGTTCCTGCTCGGAGCGCCACCCCCCGGCGCGGCGCTCGACCAGCTCGCGGCGTGGCATCGGCAGCACCCTCACCTCGGCTACCTGGACCTGCGTGTCGACGCTGCCGAGGGCACCCGGATCGACCCGGTCGCCACCGGCGCCACCTGGTGGATCACCCCGGCGAGGTTGCGGTCGACACCGCTGCCGGCGCTCGGGACGTTGCTGTCGACCCTGAGCGGTCCACGGGAGGTCCTCCTGGCCGCCATCGAGGCCGTCCTGGCCGTCCCGGCAGCCGAGCTGTCGGCGCTCGGCTCCCACGCGCTGTTGGCAGGCCTCGCCGGCACCGGCGGCGTCGTGGCGGGCCGCAACACGACGCGCACGGCCACGACCTCGGCCACGACACGAACTCCTGAGGGTCCGAACGATCCTGCGCAGCGACTGGCGGTCTACCGACCAACGACCTGGCCCCGTCAGCAGCGTCAGCCGGGCTACACGGTCGTGGTCGAAGCTGACGGCGCCTCGGTGTCGGACCTCTTGGCCACGGTCGACAGCGTGCTGGGCAGTGCCCGAGGTGACATCGAGGTGGCCGTCACCGGCCACGACCATCCGCAGGCCGAGGTCGCCGACCGCTACGCGGAGGATCCCCGCTTCCGAGCGCTCGAGGCGTTGCGGATCGGACCCCGCGTGCTGCTCGTCGCGGGAGGGTCGGTCCTCGACCGCGACACCCTCGTCGCGCTGGCGCGACAGCATGAGGAGCACGCCGCCGGGCTCGTGTTGGTCACCCACGCTGGCGATGACCGACGCCGCTGCGCGGCCTCCTTCGAGACCGGAGCCTGGAGGCGGGCCGCGTCGTTGGCCGGCCACGATGCGACCCACGGTCTCCCGGTCCCCGCGGACCTGCGCACCGTGCTCGAAGCCCATTACCAGACGTGGTGGTGCAACGCTGAGGAGGTCGGCCTGCGACGTCCGAGCGCGTTCGCCGGTACGGCCTCGGACCTGCTCGACGGCACTTCGGCGCCGCCTCGACGGGTCCTCGCCGAGCTCGAGAAGCAGCAGCAGCTCCTGGCCTCGACCCGAGCACAGCTCCGCACGGTCGAGCGTGAGCTCCGCCGGCTGCGCGGACACCCGATCGTGCGGGCGGGCCGTGCCCTGCGCCGGCGCCTGCCGTAGGTCGGGTCCCCGGGCCCCCGGGGGCGGCCGCTCGCCGGAGTCCGGATCCGGGCCACACCGGGCGTCAAGTTGGCTGCCGAACGGACCGATGCACATGGGTGATGCCCCTCGGCGAGCAGGCCACCCCCCATGCACACGCTCCTCCGGTTCCGACCGGCACCGATCGCGCTCCTCGTCCTGGCGGCGGTGGCGCTGTCGCTCCCGGCGGCACGGGCCGAAGCGGCCATCGACGCTGCCTCCGAGGAGCAGCTCGAGTGCCTGACCAACGACGCGCGCGGCGCCGAAGGCCGCCGGGCGTTGCGGGTCGCGCCGGACCTGACCGAGATCGCACGGCGACACTCGGCTCGGATGGCTGCGGCGTCCGACCTCCACCACAACCCGCAGCTGGGTCGCGAGGTCCAAGACTGGCTGGTGGTGGCCGAGAACGTCGGCCGCGGCCCGAGCATCTCGAGCATCCACAACGCCCTGCTCGCGTCCTCCGGACATCGCGCCAACATCCTGGACACGCGCGTCACCGAGATGGGGATCGGGGTCGAGCGACGCGATGGACAGTACTGGGTGACCCAGATCTTCCGCGCCCCCAGCGGCGCGGACACGGGCTCCCTGCCGCGCTGTACCCAGTCGCTGGTGCTCACCAGCGGGGGCGGCGTCCCGGTCACCGGGGACTGGGACGGCGATGGCACGGTCACACCGGGGGTCTTCCGCGACGGGACCTGGGAGCTGTCCAACCAGCTCAGTACCCGTCCCGACCTGCGGGTCACCTTCGGGCGCCGAGGTGACCTCCCCGTGGTCGGGGACTGGAACGGTGACGGCAAGGACGGCATCGGCATCGTGCGTGCCGATCGCTGGATCCTCAGCGACAGCGCCGACGCTCCCCGCGAGACCAGGTCCTTCAGCTACGGCCGGGTGACCAGTGGTGACGTGCCGGTCGTCGGTGACTGGAACGGCAGCGGCATCGACGGCGTGGGGATCATCCGCAACGGCGAGTGGCACCTGCGCAACGCACTGTCCAGCGGACCCGGGCAGCTCACCTTCGTGTACGGACGGCTGACGCGGGGTGACCTCGCGATCGTCGGGGACTGGACCGGGAACGGACGCGATGGCATCGGCATCGTGCGCGGCGGCGAGTGGCATCTGCGCAACCGGCTGTCCGCCGGGCCCGCCGAGCGCGAGTTCGTCTACGGCCGCGTCCGCGACGGCGACACCCCGGTCATCGGGGACTGGACCGCAACCGGCCGCGCCGGGATCGGGATCGTGCGCAACGGGGACTGGTACCTGCGCCACGACCTGAGCGCCGGCTACGCCCACCAGGTGCTCACGCGGTAGGCCATCCGGAGCGCTGATCGTGCCCTCCAGTACGCTGCCGCGTTCGCATGGTGACGACGGAGGCGGGGAGACGGGTGAAGGCACTGGTCCTGGCGGGCGGTGCGGGCACCCGCCTGCGTCCGATCACCTACACCAGTGCCAAGCAGCTGGTGCCGGTCGCGAACAAGCCGATCCTGTTCTACGGCCTCGAGCAGATCCGTGACGCCGGCGTCGTGGACATCGGCATCATCGTCGGTGACACCGCCGCCGAGATCGAGGCGGCGGTCGGCGACGGGTCTGCGCTCGGCATCCGTCCGACCTACATCCACCAGCCCCAGCCCCTGGGGCTGGCGCACGCCCTGCTGACCGCTGCCGACTACCTCGGCGACGACGACATCGTGATGTTCCTCGGTGACAACCTGATCGAGGGCGGGATCGCCGAGGTGGTCGAGGCGTTCGAGCGCGACCGCCCGGCCGCGCAGCTCCTGCTCAAGCAGGTCCCCGACCCCGAGCGCTTCGGGGTCGCGGTCATCGCCGATGATGGGCGGATCGAGCGGCTCGTGGAGAAGCCCGCCGACCCGCCTTCCGACCTCGCGCTGGTCGGCGTCTACCTGTTCACCTCGGCCATCCTGGACGCCGCCCGGCGCATCGGCCCGTCTCGGCGCGGCGAGCTGGAGATCACCGATGCGATCCAGCGGTTGATCGATGACGGCCAGACCGTCCGCGCCTCCCAAGTCACCGGGTGGTGGCTCGACACCGGGAAGAAGGACGAGCTGCTCGACGCCAACCGGATCGTGCTCGGCACGCTGGAGCGGCGGGTCGACGGGGAGGTGGATGCTGCTTCGCAGGTGACCGGCGACGTGGTGGTCGAGCGGGGCGCTCACCTGGTCCGTAGCACCGTGCGGGGGCCAGCGGTCATCGGCGCCGGCACGCACCTCGAGGACGTGTTCGTGGGGCCCTTCACCTCGATCGGTCACGACTGCCAGCTGCGTCGCACGGAGATCGAGCACTCCGTGGTGATGGCGGGCTGCTCGCTCAGCGACGCCGGCCGACTCGAGAGCTCGCTGCTCGGCCGCGACGTCACGATCGAGCGCACCACACGCCGGCCCGCCGCCCACCGCCTCACCCTGGGCGACCACAGCCACCTCCAACTACCGGGAGGCTGATCCGATGCGACTGCTGGTCACTGGCGGCGCCGGCTTCATCGGCACCAACTTCGTCCGCTACGTGCTGTCGCACACCAGCGACGTCCGGCTCACCAACCTCGACGCCCTCACCTACGCCGGCAACCTCGCGTCCCTCGCCGACGTCGCCGAGGACCCGCGCTACCGGTTCGTCGAGGGCGACATCGGCGACACCGAACTGGTCACCGAACTCGTGGCGGATGCGGACGCGGTGGTGCACTTCGCCGCGGAGTCCCACGTCGACCGGTCCATCGACGGCCCTCGCGCCTTCCTCGAGACCAACCTGGTCGGGGCGGGCGTGGTGTTCGAGGCCTGTCGGCGCGCGGAGGTCGAACGCGTCCTGCACATCTCGACCGACGAGGTCTACGGGTCGATCAGCGAGCCCGACTCCTTCCACGAGACCGACGCCCTCGAGCCGAACAGCCCCTACGCGGTCTCCAAGGCCGCAGCGGACCTGCTCGCGCGCTCCTACGGCGTGACCTACGGCTACCCGATCACGATCACCCGCACCGCGAACAACTTCGGCCCGTACCACTACCCGGAGAAGATGATCCCGCTGTTCGTGACCAACCTGATCGACGGGCAACGGGTGCCGCTGT
>JAWLDJ010000069.1:7597-11583 GCA_041686695.1 Nitriliruptoraceae bacterium | reverse complement strand
GGCCGAGCCCGGCAGCGCGCTCAGGCGAAGCGCACGAGGCCGTAGCGCTTCTTGCCGGATCGCAGCACCGCGGTCGACTCGCTGGCCAGATCGTTGGGCCCGAGCCGGTACTGCGGGTCGTGGATCCGCTCGTTGTTGAGCCGTACGGCGCCCTGCTGGACCAGGCGACGTGCCTCGGCGTTGGTCTTGGTGAGGCCGAGGGCCGTCATCGCCTCGAGCAGGCCAACGCCCGGACCCTCCAGGCGCGCACGCTCCAGGGTGACGCTCGGTGCCTCCTCGAAGGCCGCGGACAGCACCTGGTCGCTGAGATCGGCGAACGGCGCGTCCCCGAACAGCACCGCGGTCGCCCCCTCGGCGGCGGCGACCCCTGCGTCCCCGTGGATGATCCGGGTGGCCTCGCGCGCGAGTTCCCGGTGCGCCACGCGCGCAGATGGGTCGCGCTGCAGCTCGCGCTCGAGATCGGCGATGCGTTCCAGGTCGAGGAAGGTGAACAGCTTCAGGAACCGGACGACGTCCGCGTCGGCCGCGTTCAGCCAGTACTGGTAATACGCGTACGGGCTGGTGAGCTCCGCATCGAGCCAGATCGCGTTGCCGGCCGATTTCCCGAACTTCGATCCGTCGGCGGTCGTCAGCAAGGGCCAGACCAGCCCGAAGGCGGGCCCACCACCGCGACGTCGGATCAGGTCGATACCGGCGACGATGTTGCCCCACTGATCTGAGCCGCCGCCCTGGAGCACACAGCCGTACCGCTCGTGCAGGTGGGCGAAGTCGAAGGCCTGGAGCAGCTGGTAGCTGAACTCGGCGAAGGTGAGCCCCTGCTCGCGCTCCTCGAGCCTTCGCTTGACCGACTCCCGGGCGATCATCTGGTTCACCGAGGCGTGGACACCCACCTCCCGCAGGAAGTCGAGGACCGTCACGGGCGCGGTCCAGTCGTGGTTGTCGACCAACAGTCCGTCGCCGCCGGACGCCCCACCCTCACCCTCCGACAGCTCGAGGACCAGCCCCAGCTGGCGTCGGATCCCGGCGAGGTGGCGATCGATCGTGGCGTCGTCGAGGACCTCGCGCTCGACGTTGCGGCCGGAGGGATCCCCGATCCGCCCCGTGGCTCCGCCGGCCAGGGCGATGGGCCGGTGCCCGTGGCGTTGCAGCCACGCCATCGCCATCATCCCGACCAGATTGCCGGCGTGCAGCGACGGTGCGGTGGGATCGAACCCGACGTAGTAGGTGATCGGGCCCGCGGCCAGGGCCGCGGCCAGGCCGGCCTCGTCGGTGACGTCCTGGACGAACCCGCGCGCGCGCAGCACGGCCAGGGCGTCCCCCGGAGCGGGCGCGGTCGGCTGCAGCGGTGAGGTCGAGGTGCTCATGGCGGTGACGCTACCTCGACGACCCCGTCAGCCCCAGGCGGGCAGGGACGCCCGCGTCTCCGGCGGTGGCGTCACCGCGGGGACCTGGCGCGCGGGCATCCACTCGGGCATCCCGTCGGCCCACACGTAGGTGTCGGGGCCAACCGTGCCGTCGAGCACCCGAGCGCGGATGTCGCCCAGCGGCAACGGGCCGTACTGCTCCGACCCCTGCAGGTGGTACCAGCGGGCGGGGTCGGGCTGAGGCGTGCCATGCTCGTCCACGTGCATCTCCACTGTTCACCGGGGACGTTTCCCGCACGGTAGCGCTCGGCCTGCCATCCTGGGAGTGGCGGCCACCGGTCGGCAGCCCAGGCGGCCACCGGTCGGCAGCCCAGGCGGCCACCGACCGGCCGCGCAGGCGCACACCCGTGCGACACCCGCCGCTACCGTCTGACCGTCCTCGACACACCCGGGGGTGTGATGACGGAGTCCGACCGCACACGGTGCCGCTGTGCCGTGCTGAACGTGATGAGCGGTGACGTGGCGAGCGAGTACCTGCGCTACCACCTCGAGGTGGAACGGACCGATGGGATGGGGCGCCGCGTCCACCGCTGCGCCGAGAGCGGGGTCAGCTGGATCGAGGAACGCCGGCCCTCGGGCTACGGCGGTGACGTCGTGGTGCTACGGCGGGCGGTGGACTGACCCACCGGCGCAGCTAGCCATCGCCGTCCAGCGCCAGGCGCAGGCGGCGGAACCCCTTGCCCTTCGACTCGACCTTGGCGATACGGACACGGCCGACCTCGGTCGTGGATGCCACGTGGGTCCCGCCATCGGCCTGTCGGTCGAGACCGACGATGTCGACCACCCGGACCTCGGTGAGCGAGGCGGGGAGCAGCGACACCTTGGTGCGGATCAGCGACGGGTCCTGATCGGCCACCTCGCGGGGCAGGAACGCGATCTCCACCGGCCGCGCAGCGACCAACTGGGCGTTCAGCTCGGTCTCCAGCGGCGCCTTGTCCTCCGGGTCCCAGTCGGGCAACTCGAAGTCCAGTCGACCCACGCCCGGCTCCATGTTGCCGCCGGTCACCGGGCTGCGGAAGCGTTCCCACACCACCCCGCACAGGGCGTGCATCGCGGTGTGGGTGCGCATGAGGCGGTAGCGCCGCTCCCAGTCCACCTCGGCACGGACCGCAGTGCCGGTGCCGGGCAGGCCGCCCTGCAACCAGTGCCACACGCCACGATCGTCCTCGGCGACCCGGGTCACCGTCAGGCGGTCCTCACCCAGCACGAGCTCGCCGAGGTCGTGGGGCTGGCCACCGCCACCGGGGTAGAACACCGTGCGGTCCAGCAGGACGCGCCCGTCGGCGGGGTCGATGTCGACGATGGTCGCATCGGCCGTCCGCGCGTACTGATCGGTCGAGTACAGACGGTCGGTCACGGGTGACTCCTGGCGACGGTCGTTGCCACCCTACTGGTGCCGAGCGCGTAGCCTCGCGCGCATGCGCTGCCCCCGCTGTCTCGACGACTACGAACCGCACGTGCGCCGGTGCGCCACGTGCCACGTGGATCTGGTGCCCGCCGAGCAGCTCCCCGACGACGGTGCGCTCGAGCCCGATCGCCCGGCTCCCCGGCCCGATCCGGCCGGAACGTCCGTCCAGCATCTCGGTCGGTTCCACCCGACCATGGCCACGCAGGTGCTCGCACTGATCGAGGAACGCGGGATCGAGCCCGCCGTGCACCCCCACGACGACCACACCGAGGTGGCGGTACCCGGCATGTGGCGCAACGACGTACGGGCCGAGCTCGTGCTGCGGTGGGACGAGCTGTTGGCCGGGCTCGAGCCCGACGATGCTCCGGCGGTGCTCGCGACTGGTGGTCACACACCGGGATGGTTCGACGCCCCGCTCGGTGGCCACATCGACCGCGACGGCAAGCTGGTCGTCGATGCCCCGGCCGAGGACGATGCCGACGGCGGTCGCACCCTGGGACCGGCGATGATCGCCGGCGGGGCGATCCTGGTCGTCAGCGGCTGGCAGATCGTCGAACTGCCCGCGCTGGTGCTGATCGGCATCGCGCTGGTCGTGATCGGGCTGTTCCTACCGCGCTGATCACCGTCAGCCGACCGCCGTCCCCCGCGCCAGTTGCCGGTACGAGGCCATCAGGTGGTGCCAGTGACAGGCCGTGCAGACCTCGACGACGTAGACGGTCAGGTCGCCATGGCGTTCGGCGTGCCGTTCCAGCGCGTCGCTGGGCAGCGCGCGCCCGGAGCTGGTGCGCGGGCCCTTGCTCTCGAAGACGTAGGACACGTGCTTGAGGTGTGCGCCCTCGCACAACGGGCAGGGATCGCGGACCTCGGTGCCGATGTGGCGCCCCGCCCGGACCAGGTCGGGGTGCGCGTCCCGGACGTCGTCAGCACTGCGACGGCCCTCGGAGACCTCCCGCAGCAGTGCACGCCGCTGCAGGCGGTAGTCCATCCGACGTTCTCGCATGCCGTACGTCCGTCCGGTCCGGCGAGCCGCTCGCCACCCCCACCTCGGGAGCCTGTACAGGCTACGGACCAACGCCCGCCGACGCAGCACCTCTCGCCGGCGACGCCCTGAGTACCGTCGGGCTGCCCACACCGCCACGCAACCTGCCCACACC
>JAWLDJ010000069.1:0-7497 GCA_041686695.1 Nitriliruptoraceae bacterium | reverse complement strand
CTGCCCACACCGCCACGCAACCTGCCCACACCACCACGCAACCTGCCCGTCCCGCCGCCTCGCACCTCCCGAGCCGTTGCCCGACCGGAGCCGAGCATGCCCCAGGAGCTACCCCCTCCCCCCGCCGTCGACCGTGAGGAGCTGGTCGAGGTGCTCCACGGCCACGAGGTCGCGGACCCGTACCGGTGGCTGGAAGCGCCAGCGCACGACCACCGCGTGCAGGCCTTCATCGCGGCGCAGGATGCGGCTGCCCGGGCCCACCTGCACGCGCTCCCGAGCAGGGAGCACTTCCTCGCCCGGCTGCGTGCCCTCTGGAACCACCCGCGTCGCTCCACGCCCTGGCGTCGTGGCAGCTGGTGGTTCCAGCTCCGCAACGATGGCCTGCAGGACCAGGACGTGCTGTGGGTCGCGGCCGGCGGCCAGACGTCGGCCTCCGCGACGACGCCGCCCCTGCCCGAGGAGGAGCAGTGGAGGGTGCTCCTCGACCCCAACACGTGGTCGGCGGACGGCACCGCCTCGTTGTCGGGACTGGCGGTCAGCGACGACGGCACGCGGGTCGCCTTCGGTCGGGCCGACGCCGGCTCGGACTGGACCACCTGGCGCGTCGTCGAGGTGGCGACGGCCCGCACCCTCGGCGACGAGGTCCCGTGGTCGAAGTTCGCCAACGTGACCTGGCTGCCCGATGCCACCGGGTTCGTGTACACCGCCTACGACCCACCGAGCCCCGGTGACGAGCACGCCGCCGCGAACCGGGACCAGCGGCTGCAACTGCACCGCCTCGGCTCGCCCGTGGCCGAGGACGTGGTCGTGCTCTCGCGGCCGGACCACCCGGAGTGGGGGTATCACCCGCAGGTCAGCCACGACGGTCGGTGGCTGGTGATCGTCGTCACGCGCGGGACCGACCCACAGACGGGGGTGCTGGTGGCCCCGATCGACGGGGACGGCTCGATCGGGGCGGCCCGCCTGCTGCTGGCCCCGGACCTCGCCCAGCACGAGCCGATCGGGGTGCTCGGGGAGGAACTGCTGGTGGTGACCGACCTCGACGCCCCGCTCGGTCGCATCATCGCCGTGCCGTTGCCGGCCCGAGACGCCGTCGCCGGGGAGCCGCCGGCGACCGGCGGACCCGTCCGGGCCGACCACGTTCGCGAGGTCGTCGCCGAGGGTGCGCAGCGGTTGCTCGACGCCCGTCTGGTCGGCGCGGCCGGTCCCGAGCTGTCCGGGTGGCTCGTCTGCCACCGGTTGCAGCACGCCAGCTCCCGCCTGGACGTGGTGTCGCCCCGTGACGGCACACCGATGGGCAACGTGCCGCTGCCCTGGCCGGTCACGGTCACCGGCACCTCCGGCGGTAGGCACGACGACCGGCTCCACCTGGCCGTCGGTGCCTTCACCGCACCCGACCACCTGCTGGCCTGCGAGCTCGGCACGCTGGCGGTGTCGCGGGTGTGGGATCCCGCCCCAGCCGGGGCACCGGGCGATCACCCCGGGACACCCACGGACACCGAGGTGGTGGTGGAGCAGGTCGCGGTGCGGCACGGGGCCACGTCGGTCCCGCTGTTCCTGGTCCACCGCGCCGACGTCCACCCCGACGGCCGGCGTCCGACCGTGCTGTGGGGCTACGGCGGGTTCGACATCCCCGTCACCCCGATGCACCGGCCGGGCTGGCGGGCATGGGTCGAGGCCGGTGGCGTCCTGGCGGTGGCGTGCCTGCGCGGTGGTGGGGAGTACGGCGCCGCGTGGCGCGACGACGGGCGACGAGCGCACAAGGAGCACGTCTTCGACGATGCCCTGGCGTGTGCGGCCTGGTTGACCGGCCGGGACCGCGACCGGGTGCGAGGCGCCCCGCTGGGCCCGGTCGGCGACCCGGAGGCGGTCTGGACCCGTCCGCAGCAGCTGGGCATCGAAGGCCGCTCCAACGGCGGCCTCCTGGTCGGGGCGTGCCTGACCCGGGCGCCGGAGGCCTTCGGCAGCGCCGTCCCCGAGGTGGGGGTGCTCGACCTGGTGCGCTTCCACCGCTTCACGATCGGCTGGGCCTGGACCTCGGACTACGGCGCCCCTGACGATCCCGAGGACCTCGCCGTCCTGCTGCGCTACTCGCCCTACCACCGCCTCGAGGAGGGCCGGTCCTACCCGCCGACCCTGCTCACCACCGGCGACACCGACGATCGGGTCGTACCGCTGCACTCGTTCAAGTTCGCCGCTGCGCTCCAGCACGCGCAGGGGGCGGCGGCGCCGGTGCTGCTGCGGATCGATCGCGCCGCGGGCCACGGTGCGGGCAAGCCCGTGACCAAGCTCCTCGAGGAGCGCGCCGACGTGCTGGCCTTCCACGCCGCCCACCTGGGGCTCGACCCGGCTCACGACCGGTGACGTCCGGCAGGAGGTATGGCAGGCTGGCATCGTCGACCGCCCGGACACGGTCGTCGACCGCCCGGACACGGTCGACGGCACGGGGGCGCCACGGTCGCCAGAGCGGTGACCTCGACGGTGGGGGACGCAGATGGACGACCCGACCAGGGCGGGGGTGTGGCGCGACCTCTCGTCGAAACCACGGCTGATCCACGTCGACACCCGCGGCCCGGGCGAGTACGGGCGGAGCTCGCCGCGGATGCGCTTCGATCCCCTGCAGCTGGTGGCGTGGCTGCTGGGCCTGTGGACCATCGTCACCGGCGTCATCGCCCTGGCGCGTGCCGGGTTCGACGACCTGGCGGTGTTCACCCCGGTGGTCGAGGTCGCCGGAGCCCCGCTGACACCCCTCCTGGCGACGCTGCTGCTGCTCCTCGGCATCGTGCTACTCACGCTGGCCACCGGCGAGGTGGACGATCGCACCCTCAGGATCCTCGGGGTGGTCTGCGCCATCTCCGGCGTCGTGTGGCTGATCGAGCCCGACGCGTTCGAGCCCTACCTGGCCACGCAGACCGAGCACGGCACCCGCGCGCTGCTCGTCGGGGGTGGACTGGTGGCCGCATCCTTCCTCCCGCCGCTGTCGATCCGCCGGCCCGGCGTGCGACGCTGAACGACGTCGTGCCCCCGCCGGGGCGGGGGCACGACGTCACCGGCGAGCACGGCCGGTACGGGCCGCCTCGCGACGATCGGTCAGCTGGTGAGCCACTCGGGCTTGCCGCCCTTGGTCTTGTAGAAGATCTCGGAGATCGCGTCGATCTTGGCGATCAGGTCCTCGGCGACGGCGACATCCATGGTCTTCTTGGCCTCGCCAGCGGCCTTGATGGCGTGCCAGAACATCTCGTGGAGCTCGGGGTACTCCTCGAGGTGCGGCGGCTTGAAGTAGTCCGTCCACAGCACGGACAGGTGGTGCTTGACGAGTTCCGCCCGCTCTTCCTTGATCGTGATGGCGCGCTGGCGGAACACCGGGTCGTCGGAGTCGTGGTACTTCTTGGCCGACATCAGCACGGACTCGGCTTCGATCCGCGCCTGCTCCGGGTAGTAGACCCCACACATCAGGTCGCAGTGGGCGTCGGCGACACGGGCGCCGCGCACGGGGTTCAGGGTGTGCAGCAGGGAGGTCAGTCGCATCCGGTGCTCCTCGTGGTCGATACGGAGATCGTGGGGCGAGCCTAGGGCACGACGTCTTCGAGCACCCCCGTCCGAGAGTGGGTGGGGGTAGCGTCGGTCACCGTGCGGGCCGACCCGACCAGGTTCGGCGCCGGACGTGGTCGCGGTCGACAGGAGGGAGCGGATCGTGCTCCGGATCCCGCGGTGGCCACGGGCCGAGGTCGCGGCCGCGGTCCTGACCGGTGGCTACCTCGGTGCCCTGACGGCGGACCGCTCACGGATCGTGGTCCGGGGCTGGTCGATGGCCCCGACGCTCCTGCCGGGCGACGTGGTGCTGACCCTGCCGATCGCAGCTCGCCTCGTGCGAGCCGGCCAGGTGGTGGTGCTCCGCGACCCGGCCGACGCCGACCACCTCGTCATCAAGCGGATCCACGAGCGGTGTGGGGACCAGGTGTACGTCCTGGGCGATGACCCCGACCACTCGACCGACAGCCGCGCCTGGGGCTGGCTGCCGGGGACGCAGGTCCGGCGCCTGGTGCTCGTGCGCTGGCCCGAGGTGCGCAGCCACCTGCGGCGGCACGATCAGCCGAGCGGGCGACGGGCGACCACCAGCACCTCGGGATCGTCGAGTGCCACCTCGCCGGCCGGGCGTCGGCCGTAGGCGCCAGGTTCGACCCCGCGGACCGAGACGACGTCGAGCCCCGCCTCGCCGGCCAGCTGGGCCGCCTCCCGGGCGGTGTAGGCGGCGGTCCACAGATCGGTCAGTCGTCGGGTGTGGTCCGGACCTCGGACCTCGGCGAGCTGGTGATGGACCAGGCCGACCGTGTCGAACGCATCCCCCGGCGCGAGATGGCGTGCCGCGAACAGCGCGTGGAAGCAGGTGTAGGCCACCCATCCCCCGGGCGCGACCGCCGCGGCGAGTCCAGCCACCACGGCCGGGTCGGTGAGCGGAGAGGTCCCGAGTGCGCCCTGGCACAGCGACCAGGCGACGTCGAAGGAACCGGCCCGCCCGCCGAGCCAGTCCCGCAGTGCACGGGCATCGGCGCGCTCGAACGTCACGGTCACGCCGGCGGTGGCGGCGGCGGCCCGGCCGGCGTCGAGCAGGGCCGGGGAGACGTCCACGCCGGTCCCCACCACGCCGTGCTCGGCCAGCCACCGCAGGTGCCGACCGTCGCCGCACCCGACGTCCAGGAGCCGCTGTCCGGCCTGCAACCCGAGCAGTGCGCGCAGCGTCGCCGACTCCTCGGCGGTGCCGCTGGTGAAGGCGTTGCGGGCGTACTCGGCCCCCTGGAACTGCCCGATGTCGTGGTAGAACGCCGGCGCGTCGGGGCCGGGCGCTGGCGGCGCCGTGGTCGCCCGGTCCCGCTCGTCACGCCACGATGGCGGCAGCGAGCTCATGCGTGAGGATCGGTCGTGGAACCGGTCGCCGCGCGGCGGCTCTCCCACCAGGCGTCCAGCGCCGCCAGCGCCTCCTGCTCGGTCATGGGGCCGCGTTCCAGGCGCAGCTCCAGCAGGTGCTGCCAGGCCTCCCCCACCACGGGTCCGGGCGGGACGCCGAGGTGGCGCATGATGGCGTTGCCGTCGATGGCCGGGCGCATCGCCTCGAGCTGCTCCTGCTCACGCAGCTCGGCGACCCTGGCCTCCAGCTCGTCGACTCGGCGCTGGATCGCGCGGGCACGGCGGGGGTTGCCGGTGGTGACATCGGCACGGGTCAGCGCGTTGAGACGGTCGTAGAGTTCGCCGGCGTCGCGGACGTAGCGCCGCACCGCCGCGTCGGTCCAGCCCTGCTTGTAGGTGTGGAACCGCAGGTGCATGCGCACGAGCTCGCTGACCGCGCGGATCGTGCCCTTGTCGAACCGCAGCGCCCGTAGACGTGCGCGGGTCTGGCGCGCACCGACGACATCGTGGTGGTGGAAGGTGACCGCGCCATCGCGGTGGATCTGGCGGGTCTGCGGCTTGCCGACGTCGTGGAACAGCGCGGCGAGTCGCAGCACCACGTCCGGGCCGTCGGTCTCCAGCTCGATCGCGTTCTCGATCACCGCCAGCGTGTGGGCCCACACGTCCTTGTGTCGGTGCTCGGGGTCGGTGCAGGCGCTGAGCTCCACCAGCTCCGGGAGCACCTGCGCCGCCAGCCCGGTCGTCAGCAGCAACTGCAGGCCTCGCCGCGGGTTGCGTCCGGCGATCAGGCGGATGAGCTCGTCACGGATGCGCTCCGCGGAGATCTCGGTCAGCAGGGAGGCGAGCTCGGTGGCCGCCACTGCGGCGCCGGTCGCCACCTCGACGTCCAGCACGGCAGCGAACCGTGCCAGGCGGACCATCCGCAGGGGATCGTCGGTGAAGGAGGTGCGCGGGTCGATCGGCGTGCGGAGCAGGCCACGACGCAGGTCGGCCAAGCCGCCGTGCGGGTCGATGAACCGGAAGGCGGGGACCTGGACCGCCATGGCGTTCACCGTGAGGTCCCGGCGGGCCAGATCCTCCTCGATCGTGTCGCCGTAGGTCACCTCGGGGTGCCGTGACCCGGGCCGGTACTGATCGGCCCGGAAGGTGGTGATCTCGACCCGACGGGTGGGCCGGCCAGCCTGCTCGCGTTGGCAGGACACGGTCCCGAAGGCGGCGCCCGTCAACCACACCGCGGTGGCCCACGGCTGCACGATCCGCTCGGTCTCCTCCGGACGGGCCGACGTGGCGAAGTCCAGGTCGACCTGCTCGAGCGCGTGCTCGTCGCCACCGGCCAGCAACGTGTCCCGGACGGTGCCGCCGACGAGGTGGAGCTCGTGCCCGGCCGCAGCGAAGGCCGCGCCGAGCTCGCGGGCCTCCGGGTACACGTCGATCAGCCGTCCGAGCTGGACGGCCTGATCGACGGTGAGTCGCGCATCGGTCACGGTGACACGGTCTCCTCGAGGCCCGGAGCGAGCCGCTCGGGGGCGGGGGTGGCGCGGGGCACGGCGGGGCCAGGCGGGGGCGGGGGCGGGGCCAGGCGGGGGCGGGGGCGGGGCCAGGCGGGGGCGGGACACGATCGACCTCGCACTCTAGGGCTGCAGCTCGGACACGGCCCCCGCTGGTCGCACGGCACGACCCGACAGCGTGCACACCGGCGGGGCGTATGGTGCCCTCGAACCCCACGGCACCCCACCCTGCCCTGCGAGGCCATCGTGAGCGCTACCCCCTCGGGCACCGGCCCGAGCTCTCCGACCCCGCCACCCCCACCGGTCGGGGCGGGTCGTGGTGGTGCGGCGACGGCGAACGTCGACGACCACCTCCCTCGACCTGGCCTGGACGACCGGGATCGCGAGCTCGCACCCGCCATCGTGACCGCATGGCGTATCTCGGCCGCGCTCGGTTGGCTCCTGCCCGGGCTGGTCTCGGTGGTGCTCGGGTTCGTGCTCGCCGGCGACTGGGGCTGGCTCGTCCTGGGCGCGGTGGTGGCGCTGGTGGTCTTCTCCGTCGTGTTCTACCCGGGACTGCGCTACCGCCGCTGGCGGTGGCAGCTGACGGAGCTGGCCATCGAGCTGCGCTACGGCGTGCTGGTGCGCACCCAGGAGACCGTGCCGTACTTCCGGATCCAGCAGATCGACATCACCGCCGGGCCAGTGGACCGACTGCTCGGGCTGGCCAGCCTGCAGGTCACCAGCGCCTCGGCCTCCGGATCGGCCACGCTGCCGGGCATCGCTGCCGACCAAGCACCGCAGGTCCGTGCGGAGCTGTTGGCCCGAGCTGCGGCCGCCGTCGGCGAGCACCCGGGAGACCTCCGCGATGCCGTCTGAACCTGCCCTCGGTCGGTTGCCCCCACCGCCCCCACCACCCCCACCACCGCCCACGCCGCGTCCGGAGGGCTCCGCCGCCTCACCGCCGGGGCGGTCGCCCGGTCCAGCGCCGGCGGCAGCGGGCGACTTCAGCCAGCCGCGCCGGCTCCACCCCGCCTCGGTCCTGCTCGGCGTCCCCCTGGCCCAGGCCGTCCAGGCGCTGATCTTCCCGGTCGTGGCGACCCTG
>JAWLDJ010000068.1:0-12266 GCA_041686695.1 Nitriliruptoraceae bacterium | reverse complement strand
GACCTTGCCGCCGTTGGCCTCCTCGATGGCGCCCTTGAGGTCCTCGCTGCGGGCGTCGATGGCGACGTCGGCACCGAGTTGCAGGGCCAGGTCGCGCTTGTCGGCGCTGGACGCCGCCGCGATGATCCGTCCGGCGCCGAGACGGCGGGCCAGCTGCACGGCGAGGCTGCCGACCCCGCCGGCGGCAGCGAACACCACCACGGACTCGCCCTCTGCGATCCGGGCACTGGTGTGGAGCAGATGCCACGCCGTGGTGCCCTGGAGGATCAGGGCCAGGGCGGCACCGTCGCTGAGCTCGTCGGGGACGTCGAAGGCGACGGCAGGGGCGACCGCCGCCCGCTCGGCGTAGCCGCCCCCGCCCACCAGGGCCACCACGCGGCGCCCGTCCGCCAGACGACCGACCGCCTCCGCCCCGGGGATCATCGGCAGCGAGGTGGGGGCGAGGTAGGTGTCCTCCGCCTGATGGGTGTCGGCGTAGTTGATGCCGGCGGCATCGATCTCGAGCAGCTCCATGCCGGGACCGGGCTTGGGTTCCGGCTCGTCGTCGACGAAGGTCAGCACCTCGGGGCCGCCGAACTCGGTGATCCGGATCGCGCGCATGGGGGCTCCTGGGTCGGGTTCGGGCTCCGCGAGCCCTCGCAACGGTACGTGGTGACGGCGGCTGCTGAGCGGCGACGCTAGAGCAGGTCCACCACCTCGGCGTCCACGGCGGCCAGCAGGTCGTCGGCGTCGAGCCGCAGCGAGACGCCGTGCGCACCCGCGCCCACGGTCACCGTGCCCGCGCCCACGATGCTGGCATCGGCCAGCACCGCAAGGCTGCCACGGGCGCCGAAGGGGGTGATCGTGCCGCGTTCGTAGCCGGTGACGGCTCGCGCCTCCTCGGCGTCGGGGAGCGAGATACGCGAGACACCGAGGTGGGCCCGCAGCTTCGGCCAGGCCAGCTGCGCCGGTCCGGGCAGCAGCACGAGCACGTGGTCGCCCTCGGATCGACGGATGACCAGGGTCTTGAGCAGCTGCCGGGGCGCGACCCCGTAGCGTTCGGCGGCCTCCTCCAGGCTGGCGGGCCGGTCGATGCGGTGCACCTCGACGTCGAGGCCGGCGGCCTCGGCCGCCCGGATCGCCGGTGTGTCGGGGCGGTCGTCCCCGGTCACCACCGTCATGGCAGCACCAGCAGCTTCCCGGTGGTCGTCCCCGACTCCAGATCACGGTGCGCCTGCGCCGTCTCCGCGAGGGGATAGCGGCCGTGGATCTTCAGCTGTAGGACGTCGGTGCGCACCAACTCGAACAGGCTGTTGGCCCGCCACTCGAGCTCGTCGGTCGTGGCGACGTGGTGGACGAGCGAGGGGCGTGTGGCGAACAGCGACCCGTGACGGTTGAGGATCTGGAGGTCGACGGGAGGCACCGGCCCGGAGGAGGCGCCGTAGAGGACCAGCAGGCCGCGTGGCTTCAAGCTCCTGAGCGAGCTGTCGAAGGTCGCCTGGCCGACCGAGTCGTACACCACGTCGACGCCTTCGCCGCCCGTCAACTCGCGGACGGCCTGGGGGACGTCGACGTCGCGGTACAGGATGACCTCGTCCGCGCCGAGGGCGCGGACCTCTGCCGCCTTCTCCGGCGTCGAGGTGGCGGCGAGCACGCGCGCGCCGCGCCGGACCGCGAGCTGGACGAGCAGCCGGCCCACACCACCGGCAGCGGCGAACGCCAGGATCGTCTCGCCGCTGCGCAGGCTCCGGGTCGAGTGCGTCAGGTAGTGCGCGGTCATGCCCTGCAGCATCAGCGCCGCGGCCTGCTCCGGTTCGACGCCGGCTGGCACCCGCACCGATCGTGCCGCGGGCACGCAGACGCGCTCCGCGTAGGAACCGCGGCGGTCGGACCACGCGACGAGGTCACCGACCTGACGGGAGGTCACGCCGGTGCCGACCGCGACCACCTCGCCGGCGCCTTCCAGCCCGAGACCGCCGGGCAGATCGATGTCGTACTGCCCCGAGCGCTGGTAGGTGTCGATGAAGTTGACGCCCGCTGCCGCGACCTCCACCAGGACCTCGTCGGGCCCGGGGGTGGGACCGGGCACCTGCGCCACCCGCAGCACCTCCGGACCACCGTGGGTCTCCAGCAGGATCGCGTCCATGCTCAGCTCCTCGTCCCAGGATGCGCACCGTCTCCTCGTCCGGGGAGGCGCACCGGTGCCACGGTAGTGCCTCGCGCCCGGCTCCTCCCCGCACCGACGGTCGGGTCGAGCAGCGGCCGGTGCGGACGAACGTGCGATGGCGGATCGGTGCCAGGTGGCCACCAGGGGCCGGGGTGCCGTAGCCTCTGGCGTCGCCCGGCCGCGAGCGTCGGCCACGACGAGGAGCCCTGTGGTGTCGCCTGAGTTCGCCGGGGTCGAGGACGTCCGCGCCCGTTTGGAGGCCGCCGGCTACCTCGTCGACACCTCGATCGAAACGGTGGTGTACCTCGCGGAGCGGCTCGGCAAGCCGATCCTGGTCGAGGGCCCCGCCGGTGTGGGCAAGACCGAGCTCGCCAAGGCCGTCGCCATGGCCCGGGAGGCCGAGCTCGTGCGCCTGCAGTGCTATGAAGGCCTGGACGAAGCCAAGGCGCTCTACGAGTGGAACTACCGCAAGCAGCTGCTGCGTATCACGCACGCCCGGGGCGGCGACGCGGCTGGCGGTGAGGCGTGGGACGAGGTCGAGGACGACCTGTTCAGCGAGCACTACCTGCTCGAGCGACCGTTGCTGCACGCCCTGCGCAACCAGCGCCAGACGGTGCTGCTGATCGACGAGGTCGACAAGGTCGACCTCGAGTTCGAGGCGTTGCTGCTGGAGATCCTGTCCGACTTCCAGGTGACGATCCCCGAGCTCGGCACCGTGCGAGGCACGCGGCACCCGTTCGTGGTGCTCACCTCGAACGGGACACGCGAGCTCTCCGAGGCCCTCAAGCGCCGCTGCCTCTACCTCCACATCGACTACCCGAGCGTGGAACGCGAACGGGCGATCGTGCTCTCCAGGGTCCCGGACGCGCCCCAGGCGATGGCGGACCAGCTCGTGCGGATCGTGCGCTCGCTCCGGCAGCTCGAGCTCAAGAAGCCGCCATCGGTGTCGGAGACCCTGGACTGGGCGCGGACGCTGCTCGAGCTCGGGTTCGGGTCGGTCGACGAACAGGTGCTCAAGGGCACCGTCAACGTGGTCCTCAAGCACCACCAGGACGTCGAACGGGCCCTGGCGCACCTGACCATCCCGCCGCGTCCGGAGATGAACTGAGCCCGTGAACGATGGCGAGCAGGGCTCGGATGTCGTCGGCCGCACCCGCCCGGGTGACAGCGCCAGCGACGACCTCATGGCAGCTGACCGACGCACCCTGGTGATCGGGGCGCTGGCCATGGTGGGCCTGGTCCTGGTGGGGGTGGTGAGCGGATCGTTGTTCGCCAGCTCGGCCTGCGACGAGATCACCCCGCGTGCCGTTCCCGTGCCGGACGCCGGCAGCGATCTGGAGCTCCTCGGCAGCGCGTTGGATGGCCTGGACGACGATGCACGGCAACGTCTGCGCGCGGAGCTCACGGCGCTGACCGCCGAGCTGGGCAGCATCACGGGTGTCGCCGAGGTGCCGGGTGCGGCGTCGTTGACCGCGACGGCCGAGGGAGTGGCCAGCCTCGGTGAGGAGGTGGTCACGCTGCGTGCCGCTGGTGACCTCGCCACCGCGGCGACGACCCTCGGCGCGGGTACGCCCGTCGGCAGCGGGCCCCACCTGTACACCCTCGCGCTCACCAACCCGCTGACCGGGCAGGTGGACGCGCTCCAGCCCCTGGACGAGGAGCTCGAGGGCCTGACGTGCCAGGACACCGCCCTGGTCGGCAGTCCGCTGGCGTTCCACCTCGCTGCCGGCGACGGGCAGCTGCTGGTCCTTCGGGTCGAGGAGGATGGCGACGAGCCGGAGTTGGAACTGCGGGATCCGGTGGCCGGGCAGGTGTGGGCTGCCGAGCTGCGGCTGCCGACCGCACCGGCCGGGTTGGCCGGAGCGCGGTTGACCGCCGGCCTCGGGCCAGAGGTCATCGTGGCCGGTACCCGGACCACGCCGGGTGAGCAGGCGCCGGTGTTCACCGCGGTGGCGCGCGCGGACGGCGCGGCGCTGTGGTCCCTGGACCGCGCGGCGCTCGAGGGCACCGGGATCGCGCTGTCCGAGGATCGGCCCACCAGGGCTGAGGTGATCGCGGTGGGTGATGGGCTCGCCCTGGCGGTGCTACGCCAGGTCGAGGGCGGCGGAGGTGCCGACGAGGAAGCCGAGCAGGATCTGCGGTCCGTCGGTCCCCAGCGGCTGATCGCCCTGGCTACCGCCGATGGCACCGTGCGGTGGCAGGTCGAACTCGAACCGAACGAACGGGTGGTGGCCGCCCGGAGCTCCGAGGACAGCGGTCAGGTCGTGTTGGTCGACCCCGCCTCGTCAGCGGTCCGGGTCCTCGCCGCCGCAGGCGACGAGGTTCGTTCGGTGGACGGACCGAGGGTCGGGTCGCTGGCTGTCGACGCTTCCGATGCCTCCCAGGATGACGGTGCGGTGGTGACGGCAGATCGTGGCCCGGGGGCAGGCGTGGCAGCCGTGCCCGGCGGTCCGACGCTGGTCGGTGTGGGGGAGCACCTGCTGGTGCTGCCGAGCCGGACACCTGAGGGCGATGGTGCGCCCGTCGATGCCGATCTGGTGGAGGTCGCGCTGCCGGTCATCGACGTGGTCAGACACCCGGGCGGGGTGAGCATGCTCCTGCGGGGGCCGCAGACGCAGCGGGCGCTCGTCACCTTCGATGGCGCACCAGCCGCGGGCTGAGCCCCGCACCGCCACCTCGGCTGGCTACCTTCGTGCCCGCCCCGTCATCGGCCGGCCCCGTGTCGGCGAGGAGCATGCTGTGCCGAGCGATCGCGACCGCCTCGCGGCGGAGCTCACCGAGGAACCCCCACCGTTGGCGGGTGTGCTGGCACGGGCGCTCGATCTGGTCGCGGCCCTGCGTCGTGCCGGCCTCCCGGCAGCCCAGGCTGGCGCGATCGACGCCGTGCGGGCGCTGCGGCACGTCGAGTTGCTCGAGCGCGAGCAGCTCCGTGAGGCGCTGGCAGCGGTGACCGTGACCGCGCGCAGCCAACGGGGTGCCTTCGACGAACTGTTCGACCTGTATTTCCCCGCGCGTCCGGTCGCCCCCAGCCAGGCACCGAGCGAGGAGCCCGAACCGGGCGAGGCCGAGCCGGCCGACGCCGACGCCGACCTCGATGGCGAGCTCGACGCGCTGATCGATGTGCTCGATCAGGGCGATCAGGAGGCCATCCGGCGGGCCGCCCGCGCCGCGGTGGAGCGGTTCGGCCGGGTCGAAGGCCGCGACGGACGGGTGACCTACTTCCAGTACAAGGTGTTCCGCGCGATCGATCTGCAGCAGCTGCTCACCGAGCTGCTCCGCCGCGAACAGGACCAGCGGGACACAGAGCTGTCGCCGCTGGAGGAGCGGCTGCTCCGCGACGAGTTCGAGCGTCGGCTCCGCGCGTTCCGGGAGGAGGTCGATACGGAGATCCGGCGGCACGCCGCCGCCGATCGTGGCCTCGAACGGGTCGCCGAGCGCCTCGTGCGTCCTCCGATCGAGGAGCGCGACCTGTTCCACCTGAACCGGGACGAGCAGCAGGAGCTGCGTGCTCAGATCCGGCCGTTGGCACGCAAGCTCGCGACCCGGGTCGCCGCCAAGCGTCGGGAGGGTCGCGATGGCCGGCTGGACATCCGCCGCACGGTGCGCCGGTCGCTGATCACCGGGGGGGTGCCGTTCGAGCCCACCTTCCGGCCGCGGCGTCCGCACAAGCCGGAGCTGTTCCTGCTGTGCGATGTGTCCGGTTCGGTGGCGTCCTTCTCCCGTTTCACCCTCCACCTCGTCCACGCGCTGCAGGAGCAGTTCTCCACCGTGCGGTCCTTCGCGTTCGTCGATGCGCTGGACGAGGTCACGTCGTGGTTGGCCGGCGGCGAGGTGGACGAGGCCATGCGCCGCATGCTCGTCGAGGCCGAGCTGGTGTGGCTCGACGGCCACTCCGACTACGGACGGGCGCTCGAGGGGTTCCACGCCGAGTACGCCGAGGGCGTGGGTCCGCGCACCACCGTGTTGATCCTCGGAGACGCGCGCAACAACCACCGGCAGTCCGCTGCCTGGGTGCTGGCGGACCTCCAGCGCCGAGCCCGCCACGTCTACTGGCTGAACCCCGAACCCCTGCAGTTCTGGGACAGCGGTGACTCGATCGCCTCGAACTACGCCCGGTACGTCGACGACATGGTCGAGGTCCGCAACCTCAACCAACTCGCCAGCTTCGTCGAGCGGATCGCCTGAGCGCCTGCTGGGTGTCTGGCCGCGGCGCGTGTGGTCCCGGTCTTCGCGGTGCTCACTCGTCCGGCGCTGGACCGACGGCCGGTGGAGTGCCGGCTCGTGGCTGCCAGGTCGAAGGGACGCTTCGGGTCGTGAGTCCGCTGCGCTGGTGGCTCCAGATGCGTCGGCCGTCGATCGTCTGCCGGACCGTCCAGCCGTCGCGCTCCTTGTGCTGGTTGTGCGTGGCGCACAGCGGTGCGAGCTCGGAGACGTCGGTGTCGCCGGGGAGGTCATCGGGGCGTGCGGGCCGCCAGGGCCGCGCGTGGTCGATCTCGCTCGTGCGTGCTGGTGCACCGCAGCCCGGCGCGCTGCACGTATCGTGCAGCGCCAGTGTCGCGTCGCGGAGCCACCCTGGGGCGACGCGGATGCGCCGGCCCACCCCGACCACCCCGCCGGTCTGGTCCAGGATCACCGTCCGGAGGTCGGCGCCGCGCTCGTCGAGCAGCCGGCGCGCCGTCGGCGCGCTCACCCGCACGTGGCCACCCAGCAGGCCGGTGAGCAGCACGCCCGGTGTCTGCGCACGGTCGAGCAGGGTGTCGAGGTCGGCCCGCAGCAGCAGCTGGGGGCGGCTGCCGGACGACCGGCGCCTCACCGTGGCCGGATCCCGGTCGGAGGTCGCTGCCGGTCCAGCGTGCTCCCGGTCGTGGTCGGACCCTCCGGCGAGGCCGCGTTCCAGCACGTCGACGAGCCGGGCAGCGCGACCCCGGCCATCGGCCTGCCCGCGCTCGGCCGCCGCGGCGGCGCTGGCCGCAGGGCCCTCCCGGACCTCGCTGCTGTCCGTCCCTCGGATCGTGCGCGTGTTGAGCGCAGCGTCGATCACCGCCCAGGAGGTCGCCCCGAACTCACCCCACACCCGCCCGCCGCTGCCATCCAGCCTCGGCTGCATCCCGAGGAACTCCCGCTCCTGCTCCCGACGTTCGGTCCGTTCGGCCGAGGTGGGCTGGAGCGCGGCCAACGACCAGGAGATGACGCGCGTGACGGCATCGGGTTCGCTGCCGCCGGTGCCCTCGAGCGCGTCCGCGATGGCCTGGTCCACCCGGTCATCGAGGGAGCGGGGGAGCGGGCGCGCCTTCAACGCGACGGCCCGGACCTGGGCCCATGACATCCGGCCCTCCTGGAAGCCGGCCCTGAGGGTGGGCAGGCGGCGGATCATCTCGGCGGCAGCCAGCAGCATGCGGGCATCAGCGCGTGTCCGTCGGGCGATCGTCGTCACCCAGGTGTCCAGGCTGACGCCGGTGACCCCGGCCACGTCGGCGTGATCCTGCAGCAGCAGGATGCCCTCGAGCGCTCGGGCGATGAGGCGATCAGCCTCGCGCAGCTGCTCGAGGACGGTTGCCAGACCCGGGATCTCGGCCAGCACGGGGAGCCCGAAGGGCGGCGTGCCCTCACCGGGCCGTGGATCGTCGAGGTCGTGCAGGTAACGCCAGGCCGCGTCGTCGACGGGGTGTGGCGCGCGATCCGGGCCGAGCGTGGTGCTCGGCCGGTCACCGGGTCGTGGTCGCTCGCCAGGAGGCGTGTCCACGTCGTAGCCCGCGCCGTGCTCGCTCGCCAAGCCGGCCAGCGGCAGGTGCCGCGTCGTCCGTGGCGGGCGGCCGCTGGGCCGGCGCGGTGCGCATCGGTGCGCCTGCCACCTCGGCGGCGAGGCGCAGCAACGAGGTAGGGGTCCGGGTGCGCGCGGCGGCGCGTCGGAACGGTGGGCCATGGCTCGCCGTGGCTGCGGTGGCCGGGCCCCGGGGGGCCACGCTGTCGGCGGGAGAGCGGGTTGGTTGTCCATGTGTCGAACGTACGTTCGAAGCAGCGTTCGTGCAAGGACTCGGTGCGGCGGGTTGTGGATGAGCCAGGTTCCCGGCCATGTCACCGCCCGATGACGCCCCTGTGCTGGGTACCGTCGAGGACTCCAGTAGAACGGATCCCGTGGAGCAGTACCCACCGTCGTCGCTGTCGGGACCTCAGCGCCCCGATGGTCGCGACGGTCCTGACGGCCCCGATGATCCTCGCGGCCCCGGTGGCCCCGATGATCCCGACGGCCCCCGTGGCGCCGCTGTCCCAGATGGTCCCGACGACCCGGACGACCTCGCTGGTTTCGAGACCTCCATGTCCCGGGTCTTCGGACGGCTGCGGTTGGTGCTGGGTGTCCTGGTGGTGCTGGCGATGCTGATCCCGGCGGGTGGCTGGGTCCTCGATCGTCTGGCGGTCCGCGCTGCGGGTGGAGCCGTGCAGGAGGCGTTGGGTGAGGACGCCGACATCACCGACTCACTGCTGCTGGTGCGCAGCGTCGACTGCGCCGGTCGATCGCGCAGCGGGAGCGCGTTCAGCCTCGACCTCGACGGCGTCAGCGCGGTGATCACGAACCGACACGTGGTCGACGCCGCCCGCTCGACGGTCGTCCAGCCGCTGGACGCCGGCCCGGGAACGCAGGTGCGCGAGGTCCTGTTGTCGGCCACCGCTGACGTCGCGGTCCTCGTCCTCGACGACGAGGCGGTGCCGCCGACGCTGCCCACCGGACCCGATGCCACCCTCGGCCAACCGATCCTCACGGTCGGGTTCCCCGGGGCCAGGCCGGCGCTGCGCGAGGGGAGGGTGGACCGTGTCGAGCCCGGACGCCTCCTCCTGGCCCTGGAGGTCGGGGGCGGCGCCTCGGGATCACCGGTGCTGGACGACCAGGGTCGTGTCGTCGGACAGGTCTTCGCACGCACCCAGGACGGTCGAGGTGTCGCGACACCCATCGCCGAGGTGGTGGTCGCCGTGGAGGAGGCCACGCCCGCCACGCCTTGCTCATGACCTCGCTGCCGTCCGGCGGGCGCTGAGCCCGCGACCTCGCTGCCGTCCGGCGGGCGCTGAGGCCGCGAGCTCGCTGCTGCCCAGCGGTCCGGGAGCCCGCTGGGAGCCCGAGGACCACCGCGCGGGTCCTCGTCCGCTCGGGCGGGGGTGCTCTGTCTGTCCTTGCGCCACCCGATGCAGCGCTCCAACGGCGCTTCGCATACCGTTGCCGGCGGCGCGGTGCGCGGCCGCAGCCGGCAGGTGACAGGGAGGAGCCCGCGATGGCTGAGGCGTACGTCTACGATGCGATCCGTACCCCGCGAGGACGTGGCAAGGCCTCCGGATCGCTCCACGAGGTGAAGCCGGTCACGCTCGTGACCGGGCTGCTGCACGAGCTGCAGACCCGCAATCCGGCTATGGACCCGGAAGCGATCGACGACCTGGTGCTGGGCATCGTGGGCCCGGTCGGGGATCAGGGAGGCGTGCTCCCTCGCACGGCGGCCCTGGCTGCCGGATTGCCCGAAGCCGTGGCCGGTGTCCAACTGAACCGCTACTGCGGATCGGGGTTGGAGGCGGTGAACCAGGCCGCGGCGCGGTTGCGCTCCGGCTGGGAGGACCTGATCGTCGCCGGTGGCGTCGAGTCGATGTCGCGGGTGCCGATGGGCACCGGTGGTGATCCCTGGGCGATGGATCCCGAGACCAACCTCACCACCGGGTTCGTGCCCCAGGGCATCGGTGCGGACCTCATCGCCACGACCGAGGGCTTCTCCCGCGAGGACGTGGATGCCTTCGCGCTCGAGTCGCAGGTCCGTGCCGCCAAGGCGTGGGCCAACGGGCACTTCGAGCGCTCGATCGCGCCCGTGCGCGACCGCAACGGCCTCACCATCCTCGACCGTGACGAGCACGTGCGGCCCGAGACCACCATGGACAGCCTCGGTGGTCTGCCCGCGGCCTTCGCGGGCATCGGCGACATGGGCGGCTTCGATGCCGTCGCCCTGCAGCGGTACGTCGACGTGGACCGCATCGACCACGTCCACACCGCGGGCAACTCGTCGGGGATCGTGGACGGGGCGGGGCTGGTCCTGCTCGGCTCGAAGGAGGCAGGCGTCCGCCACGACCTCACCCCGCGTGCGCGGATCCGGTCCGCGGCCGTCATCGGGTCCGAGCCGACGATCATGTTGACCGGCCCCGCGCCCGCGTCCCGCCTGGCGCTGGACCGGGCCGGGATGACCGCGTCGGACATCGACCTGGTCGAGATCAACGAGGCGTTCGCCTCCGTGGCGCTGAAGTTGATGCGCGATCTGGACGTCGACCACGACCGGACCAACGTCAACGGTGGGGCCATCGCGATGGGGCACCCCCTGGGTGCGACCGGTGCCATGCTGCTGGGCACGATCGTGGACGAACTGGAACGCCGCGACCTGACCACGGGGCTGGTGACCCTGTGCATCGGCGGGGGTATGGGTATCGCCACCGTCGTCGAACGCGTCTGACCTTCCGACCGGCGGGCCAGCCGTGAGCCGGTGACCCGCCTGCGCTTTCCGATGGAGCTGCCGTGACCACCGAGCTCGAGACGATCCGCTACGACCGCGACGCCGACGGTGTCGTCACCTTGACCATGGACGATCCGACGCAGCGGGCGAACACGATGCGCGCGCGCTTCGGCCAGGACCTCGGCGAGGTGGTCCGTCGTCTGCAGGCCGAGCCCGACCTCGCGGGGGTGATCCTGACCTCGGGGAAGTCGACCTTCTTCGCCGGTGGGGATCTCAAGGAACTCATCCGGGCCACTCCAGACGATGCCGAAGCGGTGTTCACCGACACCGAGCGCCTCAAGGCGGACCTGCGCACCCTGGAGACCCTCGGCGTGCCCGTGGTCGCCGCGATGAACGGCACGGCCCTGGGTGGTGGCCTCGAGCTCGCCCTGGCCTGCCACCACCGCATCGCGATCGATGATCCCTCGGCTGTCTTCGGGCTGCCCGAGGTGACGTTGGGGCTGCTCCCCGGTGGCGGCGGGGTCGTGCGCACCGTGCGGATGCTGGGCATCATCCCGGCGTTGATGAACGTCCTGCTCCAGGGGCAGCGGCACAAGGTCGCCAAGGCGCTCGAGCTGGGCCTGGTCGACGAGGTGGTGACGGACGTCGACGCCATGCTCGCCGGGGCCCGCAGCTGGATCATCGCGAACCCCGAAGCCACGCAGCCCTGGGACACCGACGGCTACCGCCTGCCCGGTGGCGATCCGTCCCGCCCGTCCTTCGCCGCGAACGCGCCGGCGATCCCGGCGAACCTGCGCAAGCAGACCAAGGGCGCCGACTACCACGCCCCACGCAACATCCTGTGCGCCGCCTACGAGGGGGCGCAGGTGCCCTTCGAGGCGGCCACCCGCATCGAATCGCGCTACTTCACCGACCTGGTGTGCAACTCGCCCCAGTCCAAGAACATGACCCAGGCCTTCTTCTTCGACCTCCAGGCGATCGAGAAGGGATCCTCGCGTCCGGAAGGCCACGAGCGGTGGCAGGCCAGCCGGGTCGCGGTACTCGGCGCCGGCATGATGGGCGCGGGCATCGCCTACCAGTGCGCCCGGTCGGGGATCGACGTGGTGCTCAAGGACGTGGAGCTCGAGGCCGCCGTCAAGGGCAAGGGCTACTCGGAGCGGCTGGTCGCCAAGGGCATCGAGCGGGGCAAGGTCACCGAGGAGGGGGGCCAGGCCCTGCTGGACCGGATCACCCCGACCGACAGCTACGGCGACCTGGCCGGCTGCGACCTGGTCATCGAGGCCGTGTTCGAGTCGGCGGAGCTCAAGCACCGGGTGTTCGGTGAGACCGAGCCGGTCGTGGCGCCTGACGCGCTGTTGTGCTCCAACACCTCCACGCTGCCGATCACGGAGCTGGCCGAGGGTGTGGAGCGGGCCGAGGACTTCATCGGGCTGCACTTCTTCTCGCCGGTGGACAAGATGCCGCTGGTGGAGATCATCCGCGGCGAGCGCACCTCCGACGCGGCGGTCGCCAAGGCCGTCGATCTCGTGCAGCAGATCAAGAAGACGCCGATCGTGGTCAACGACGCCCGCGGGTTCTTCACCTCGCGGGTCATCGGGACCTTCCTCAACGAGGCCGTCGCCATGCTCGGTGAGGGCATCCACCCG
>JAWLDJ010000067.1:1505-12285 GCA_041686695.1 Nitriliruptoraceae bacterium | reverse complement strand
CGTCCCCGACCTACCCACCCAGTGCCTCCGGGTGGGGCGTGCGTGGCCTTCGGGTGGGGCGTGCATGCGGGTACCGTGCCCGGTGATTGCAGTCGCAACCGCCAGCGACACGAAGGAGTCCTCGATGCAGTTCGGCATCTTCTCCGTCGGCGACATCACCCCCGATCCGACCACCGGCCAGGTCCCCACGGAGGCCGAACGCCTGGAGGCCATGGTCGCGATCGCGCTCAAGGCCGAGGAGGTTGGGCTGGACGTCTTCGCCACCGGGGAGCACCACAACCCACCCTTCGTGACCTCCGCACCCACCACGTTGCTGGGCTACCTCGCCGCACGTACCGAGCGGCTCATCCTGTCGACCGCGACCACCCTGATCACGACCAACGACCCCGTCAGGATCGCCGAGGAGTACGCGATGCTCCAGCACCTGGCCGGCGGCCGGGTCGACCTGATGCTCGGTCGCGGCAACACCGGTCCGGTCTACCCCTGGTTCGGCTATGACATCCGGGACGCCCTCGACCTGACGATCGAGCACTATGGCCTGCTCCACCGTCTGTGGCGAGAGGAGGTCGTCGACTGGGAGGGTCGTTTCCGAGCGCCGCTCAACGGCTTCACCGCCACCCCACGGCCCCTCGACGCGATCCCGCCCTTCGTCTGGCATGGCTCGATCCGCACCCAGCAGATCGCCGAACAGGCCGCCTTCTACGGCAACGGCTTCTTCCACAACAACATCTTCTGGCCGCAGCACCACACCCAGCAGATGGTGGCGCTCTACCGCGAGCGCTACGAGGCGCACGGGCACGGCGCCGCGGACCAGGCGATCGTCGGACTCGGCGGGCAGGTGTTCGTCCGCGAGCACTCGCAGGACGCGGTCCGTGAGTTCCGCCCCTACTTCGATGTCGCCCCGGTGTACGGCCACGGCCCATCGCTCGAGGAGTTCACGGCACAGACCCCGCTGACCGTCGGCAGCCCCCAGCAGGTGATCGAGCGCTACGCCGCGATGCGCGACCATGTGGGCGACTATCAGCGCCAGCTGTTCCTGATCGACCACGCGGGCCTGCCACTCAGGACGGTGCTCGAACAGATCGAGATCCTCGGGACCGAGATCGTGCCCGTGCTGCGCCGGGAGATGGCGACCAACCGTCCTGCCCACGTGCCCGATGCCCCGACCCACGCGAGCCTGCTCGCGGCGTCGACGGCTGGCACCGACGACGTCCTTGCCGCAGTACGAGGGAGCTGAGCACAGCCTGAGCAGCGCCTGGGTCGCTACCTGAGCAGAGCCCCAGCGGTGTCCGACCGGTGGCCGTCCGTCCCAACGGACACCGCGGCGCACGCCGTCGACCAGCACGCTGGTCCTGCCGTGACCGCACCGCCACCACGGTCCTCGCTGCCCCAGCACCGAGCAGACCCGGCCTGGCTCCCGCGGCACGCCGACCCGTCGCATCGACCACAGGAAGGTCTCCCGATGAGCCTTGCCGACACCCGTGTCCTGGTCCTGGCTGCGAACCTCTTCGAGGACACCGAACTGCTCTATCCCGTGCTGCGTCTGACCGAGGAGGGCGCCCAGGTCACGACCGCGAGCCCCGACGGCCAGCCGGTGACCGGCAAGATGGGCCACGGTCCGTTCCCCGTCGATGCCGCGATCGACGGACTCTCCGCCGACGACTTCGACGGTCTCGTCCTGCCGGGCGGCTTCGCACCCGATGCCGTACGCCGCTCGGAGGCCGCGCTCGAGCTCGTACGGGAGTTCGACCGGGCCAGCAAGCCGATCGCCTTCATCTGTCACGCTGGCTGGGTCCCGATCTCCGCTCAGATCATCGATGGCCGACGCGCGACCAGCTTCTTCGCCATCAAGGACGACATGCTCAACGCCGGCTGCGTCTGGGAGGACGCCGAGGTGGTCATCGACGGCAACCTCATCTCCTCCCGCCACCCTGGCGACCTCGGCCCCTGGCTGCGTGAGACGATCCGAGCGCTGGGCGGCGTGGTCAGCTGACCCGCCGCCAGCGGCGGAGACAGCCACGCGAACACGCGACAACAGCCACGCGAGCACGCGACAACAGCCACGCGAGCACGCGACAACAGCCACGCGCGCTCGCGAGCTCGCAGGCACCGCCGCCCCACGCCGGCGAGACGGCCAACCGCCGGTTCAGCCGGCCCCGCCCGCTCGAGCGAGGTAGATCGTGTTGGCCGAGGTCCCGCCGGCCAGCGGGTTGTCGAAGGTGACGACCTCGGCCTCGACACCCCAGAAGACCTCCTCGAGGACCTCGAGGAACGCCTCGTCGGGCGGGTCGTTGTCGTCGGACCACAACCCGAACACCCCGCCCGGGGTCAGACGATCAGCCAGCCGCTCGAGACCTTCGGGGGTGTAGAAGGCAGCATGGCTCGGGTGGAGCACGTGACGCGGCGAGTGATCGATGTCGATCAGCACCGCGTCGAACCGGCGGTCCGCCTGGCCCGTAGCGAACCCGGCACCACCGGCCAGCGCGGCGAACAGATCGGCATGGACGAACCGGGTCCGGGGGTCGGCTGCCAACCCGGCGACGTCGGGCAGCAGGTCCTGCTCGTGCCAGGCGATCACCTCCGGCAGCGCCTCGACCACCACCAACGAGCGCACGCGGGGGTCCTCGAGCACGGCCCGCGCCGTGTAGCCGAGTCCCAACCCGCCGACCACCACCTCGAGATCCTCGCCTTCGAGCCGAGCCAGGCCCAACGTGGCCAGCGCGACCTCGGCGACGGTGAAGTGGCTGGACATCAGGTACTCGTCGCCGAGTTTGACCTCATAGACCTCGGTACCGAGCGTCGGGTCGGTGCGACGCCGCAGCCCGAGGACCCCCATGGGGGTCTCGTCCCAGCTGAGTTGCTCGAAGGGCAGTGGCATGCCGCTCACCCTTCCGTCGCGCGCAATGCCCGCAGGTCGCGGCTACGCCCTGGCGGTGGCTGGGGCGCATCGCGCGGCGAGGTGGAGGTGACGTCGTCGGCCTCACACGACCAGCAGTAGTAGACGAGCCGGATACCGGACGGGGTCCGGACACCGGCACGCCCCGCCTCCTCCAACGTTGACGTCGGGACGCCCTCGATGTCCTCCGAGCCGCACACCCCACACCGCAATCGGGTGTCACGGTCCCAGCGATGGCCGCACACACCGCAGGTGAGCAGGATGCGCTCATCGACCCGCTCGCCCGACAGGTCGTCATCCTCGCCGCACCCGGGGCAGGCAACGACCGGCATGCTGGGCTCCTCACTCTGGGTGAGCTGCTGCGACCCGGCGACCTTGGGACCTCGCGACCGCGCGACGCTGGCAACCCGGCGACGTTCGGACCTCGCGACCGCGCGACGCCATGACGCACGAACGGTAACCGGCCCCTACCGTCCACGGTGCGACGGGCGGACCTGTCCCCCTCCAGCCAGCACCCCGCCGGCACCGAGGACGTGGCCCCTCCGCAGCCAGCGCTCGCGGTCTCGGCCTCCGCGACCGCACGCCGGTAGGCGACACCGTCCGCCGACCACCCCGCGCCGGCCCGGCGCCACGCACCACGATCCGGACATCCCATGACCGCTCCGACCGACGTCACCTCCTTCGCGGGGCTGGGCCTCGACGACCGCCTGGTGTCCACGCTCCAAGCGCTCGGCTACGAGGAGCCCACCCCGATCCAGCGTGAGGCGATCGGCCCGCTGCTGGTGGGCCGCGACCTGCTCGGCCAGGCCGCCACGGGCACGGGGAAGACCGCCGCGTTCGCGCTGCCCCTGCTCCAGCGGCTGCCACCGGGTGACCGTGGTGTCCACCCCACCGGCCTGGTGCTGGTGCCCACACGGGAACTGGCGATGCAGGTCTCCGAGGCGGTGCACACCTACGGCCACGCGGTCGGCGCCCGGGTCCTGCCGGTCTACGGCGGGCAGCCGATCTGGCGGCAGCTGAAAGCCCTGGCCCGTGGGGTCGACGTCGTCGTCGCCACGCCCGGACGGGCCGTCGACCACCTCGCCCGTGGGACGCTCCACCTCGACGACCTCGAGGTGGTGGTCCTCGACGAGGCCGACGAGATGCTGGACATGGGCTTCGCCGAGGACCTCGACACCATCATCGCAGCGACCCCGCCGACGCGACAGACGGTGCTGTTCTCCGCGACCCTGCCGTCACGGATCGACCAGCTCGCGCGGCGCTACCTGCACGAGCCGTTGCGGATCACGATCAGCCGCGAGCAGGCGGGCGAGAGCCACACCCCGAAGGTCCGTCAGAGCGCCTACGTGGTCGCCCGTCAGCACAAGCCGGCCGCGCTCGGACGGATCCTCGACGTCGAGGCTCCGGATGCCGCCATCGTGTTCTGTGGGACCCGCAACGAGGTGGACGAGCTCACCGAGACCATGAACGGACGCGGCTACCGGGCCGAGGCGCTGCACGGCGGCATGGACCAGGAGCAGCGGGACCGGGTGATGGACCGGTTGCGGACCGGGACGGCCGACCTGCTCGTGGCCACCGACGTGGCGGCACGGGGCCTCGACGTGGAGCATCTCACCCACGTCATCAACTACGACGTGCCCGCCGCACCCGATGCCTACACCCACCGCATCGGCCGTGTGGGACGGGCGGGGCGTTCCGGGGTGGCGATCACCCTGGTCGAGCCGCGGCAGCACCGCCTGGTCCGGGCGATCGAGCAACACACCCGGACACCGCTCGAGGTCGAGTCGATCCCCTCGGTCGCCGACCTCAAGGCCCGACGGTTGGAGCTGACCCGCGAGACGCTCGAGGCACGTCTGCTCGAGGACAGCGACCTGGACCGGTTCCGGGGGGTGGTGGAGTCGCTCGGGGACCGCTTCGATCTGCTGCAGCTCACCCTGGCGGCCATCTCCCTGGTGCACGAGCACGGAGCCGGCACCGAAGCGGACGAGCAGGAGCTGCCCGAGGTCCGCCTCTACGAGGATCGCAGTGGCGGTGGCGGCCGTGGGGGCCGCAAGGGTGGCCGCGCCGGCCCCGGCGGACCGGGTGGGCGCGGAGCCGGCCACGGCCGCAGGGCTGTGCACGAGGAACGTGCCGGGCAGCGTGGTCGCGGACGTGGCCCGTCGGGCGCCGGTGACACCGTCCGCATCTTCATCGGCGCCGGCCAGCGCGCCGGGGTGCGCCCGAAGGACCTGGTCGGGGCGATCGCGAACGAGTCGGGCCTCAGCGGGCGTGACGTCGGCAACATCGAGATCACCCCGAACTTCTCGTTGGTCGAGGTCCCCCGGCACGCTGCCGACGAGGTGATCCGCGCGCTGCGAGGCTCGACGATCAAGGGCCGCAGAGCGACCGTGCGACCCGACCGCAACGCTTGAGTGGAAGGATCCGGCGATGTCCCGGGTTCCCCCTGCCACAGCATCACCAGATCTGGCCACAGCATCACCACATCTGCCTGCCCCCGCCCCACGACCAGCGAGGACCCATGCCCCGGATGCTCCTACTCGTCTTCGTGACAGGACTCACGCTCGCCGCCTGCACCGGCTCCGACGCTGAGACCATCGCGGACCAGGCGGCCACGATCGACGATGAGCTCGGCGCGGACTGGGATGCCCAGGTCGTCGAGGACGATCGCGACGGCAGTTTCGTGCTCGCGAACCCGACCGATGCCGAGGTCTGGACGATCGGCTCGCCGACCGCGACGCTGGCGGAGGTGACGGCCGGGACCGCCTGGTCCGACTTCTGGCTACCCGCCATCGAGGCCGCGGCGGTCGACCGCAGCAACGTCCGGGCGGTGGTCGCCGACACCGACTCGGTGCCGGGCACCGTCGTCTCGTGGCAGGTCAACGTCAACGCCGACGATCCCGGTCTGGAACTCGACGCCGAGGAGCTGGCCGAGGACCTGCGGACACGCTTCACCGACCAGGGCCTCGAGGTCATCGAGGCGGGGCCGACGTCGTGGAACGAACGGGACATCGCGCTCGTGGCCTTCGAGGTCCCAGCCGAGGTGTTCGGCGGTGAGGCCCGCTACGTGCGCCAGTGGTTCATCGCCGAGCAGGACCCGGCCGCCATGTGGTCGTTCAGCTGTGACGCCCCGGCCGATCCCGAACTCACCGCCGAGCTGTGCCGCACCGGCCTCGATGGCTTCCGGGTGGGGGACGGGGCGACCTCCGACGACAACAGCGCCGCCTGAGCCCGCACACCGGGCGAGCTCGTCCGCGTCCGGCAAGCTCACTCACCGCGGCGTCCTGGCGCTCGCGCACCCCGGGTCGTTCACTCTTCACTCGAGGTCGTCGGGCCCCTCGCGTTCGAGCTCGTCGATGAAGCCCGCGAGCCGTGCGATCGGCTCGGGATCGAGGTCCGGTCGCTGCCGTCGGATCACGCTGATCACCTTGCTGACGGTCGCCGACTCGATCTCGCAGCGCTCGCAGTGCTCGAGGTGCGCGGCGACGATGCCGGCGTCCTCCGGACCGAGCTCGCCGTCCAGGTAGGACTGCAGCACGGCGCCCACCTGGTGACAGTCCGGCTCCGGAGGCAGCGGCAGCTGCGGTCGACGGCGCATCAGTTCACGTCCTCCACGAGATGGCCCTCCAACTGGGCACGCACCTTGCCGCGGGCACGGTGCAGGCGACTCATGACGGTGCCGACCGGCACGGCCAGCACCTCGGCGGCTTCCCGGTAGGTCAGGCCATCGAGGTCGACGAGGGCGATGACCGCGCGGTGTTTGGAGGACAGCGAGACCAGGGCGGAGCGGACCAGGGGGTCGAAGTCGTCGCGGAAGGCGCGTTCGTCGACCCCGTCCACGCGGGCGTCCTGGTCGCGACCGGGCAGACGTTGCGCGACCTCGTCCTCCAGCAGATCCGGTCGACGCTTGCGAAGCTGGTTGCGGTGGTGGTTGCGCATGATCGTCAGCAACCACGCCCGCAGGTAGCGGCCATCGAACCGATCGAAGGCACGGTAGGCCTTGACGAGCGTGTCCTGGACGAGGTCCTCGGCATCCGCGTTTGCGCCGGTCAGCCGTCGCGCTACGCGGTAGAGCACCGGCAGTTCCGGGAGCACCTGCTCCCGGAACCGTGCATCGGTGCGGTCGTCGGCCACGACCTCGACGCTAGCGGTCACGATCGACACTGTCGCGATGGGCAGGCGGAATGGTCATGCAGGGGGAACACACGAGCCATCGCTGCTGTTCCCCCGTCCGGTACCGCCCTGCGCCCGCCTGCGCGCTGGGTAGCGTCCGAGCATCCCCGGTCGAGGAGCGGCACGTGAGCACGCAGGATCTGCACTTCCCCGGGAGCACCGGCGCGAGCCTGTCGGGGGTGCTGCACGTTCCCGACACCGAGGAGGTGCGCGGCAGCGTGCTGCTGGCCCACTGCTTCACCTGTTCCAAGGACATCCACACCATGACCCGGACCGCCCGGGGACTCGAGGAAGCAGGCTTCGCCGTGCTCCGCTTCGACTTCACCGGGCTCGGCGACAGCGAGGGCGCCTTCGACGAGACCACCGTGGCCCACAGCGTGCGGGACCTGACGGCCGCTGCGTCGACGCTCATCTCGCGCGGCTTCGGGCCCTGTGGCCTGTTCGGTCACAGCCTGGGTGGTGCGGCGAGCCTGCTCGCCGCACCGCGGCTGCACACCGTCCGCTCCGTGGTCACCCTGGGCGCGCCATCCACGCCGGCCCATCTCCGCCACCTGTTCACCGACGCCGACGACCTACCCGGCGACCGTGTCGGCGTCCGCATCGGAGGGCGGGACATCGCCGTCTCGCAACGCTTCCTCGACGAGCTCGATGAGCTCGACCAGAGCGGCGCGGTGGCCGAACTCGATCGGCCGCTGCTGGTGGTCCACGCCCCCGACGACCGGGTCGTCGGTGTCGAGGAGGGCGAGCGGATCTTCGCCGCAGCCCGGCAACCGAAGGCGTTCCACCCGCTGATC
This sequence comes from Nitriliruptoraceae bacterium, assembly GCA_041686695.1. Classification (GTDB taxonomy): domain Bacteria; phylum Actinomycetota; class Nitriliruptoria; order Nitriliruptorales; family Nitriliruptoraceae; genus T1Sed10-7. The sequence goes on along the minus strand of JAWLDJ010000067.1, from coordinate 4,425 downwards.
GGTGCGGACCACCTCGTCAGCGACCGCGGAGCGGCGGAGCGGCTGCTGGCGCTGGTGCGCGGCTGGTTCGAGGCGACCCTCTGATCGCAGCCACCGACCGCGGCCACCGACCGCGGCCGCTGACCGCGGCTCTCCGCGAGCGCCCGCCGACAGCGGGCTCACAGAACGCCCGCCGACAGCGGGCTCACAGAACGCCCGCCGACAGCGCGAACGGCAACCGGGGCAGGTCGGGGTTCCTCGCGTTCGGGTGCGATGCAGGGCAACCTGACGAGCGATCGTGGCCGATCGTGCCGGTGCTCGCCCGCCGGACCGTCCCGCCAGCGTTCCCCGGCTCGTTCTGCGGCTCGTTCCGCCGGCGGCCGGTCGCTCCGAAGGCACACCATGGCTGTCCACACCTCCTACCGACCCCGCGAGCAGCGGCGCGCCGCTGCCATCCTGGCGGGGCTGGTACTCGGGGCGCTCGCCATCTGGCTCGTCGCGATGGTGACGACCGGCTCACAGACCGCGCGTCCCGAGCTGTTCGGCGACGCAGACCTCCAGGCGACACCGCCGGCCGACGGCGGCACGAACGCCGATGGCGGCACCAGCGCCGACGGCGGCACCGGGGCGGAGAGCGGAGCAGGCGCAGCCAGTGCGGACACCGGCGCCGGCGCGAGCGACGCCGGAGGTACCGACGGCGCCTCCGGCGCGGACGACGGCCCGGACGAGGATGGCGAGGATGGCGAGGATGGCGAGGATGGCGAGGACCCGGATACCGGTGACGACGGCGATGCCGAGGAGGAGCCGGACCCGTCCGAGGAGGACGACCCGACCCGGGAGATCGACGTCGAGGCTGAGGGCGGCAGCTGGGTCACGATCGTCGCCTCGCTCTCCGGCGCCGACTTCACCGAGGCCGCCGCGCTCGACCGCCTGGACGCTGGCCAGCGACTGCTGTGGTCCTCCGAGCACCCGTCGCTGAACCCCGGCCTGTGGGTGATCGTCGAGGGGCCCTTCGACACGGAGGGTGAGGCCAGACGTGCGGCACGGCGCATCGGCAACGGCGCCTACCCCCGGGTCCTGACCGACGACGCCGACGACCGCTACTGCGCGCTGGCCACAGGCTGCGCCGGCGAGGCGGCACCCTGACCCGCTGACCGCGCCAGGTCGCGCGACACTACGGTGGTGCCCATGGATGTCCGTGGCGAACCGCTGACCGAACCCCAGGTCCGGATCCTCGGGGTGCTCGTCGAGAAGCAGCTGACGACCCCGCAGGCGTACCCCCTGACCGAGAAGGCACTCCTTTCAGGTTGTAACCAGGCGACCAACCGGGAACCGGTCGTCAGCTACGACAGCTCGGTGCTACGTCCTGCCCTCATCCGGCTCCGCGAACGGGGGCTGGCCCGGCGCGTCCGCCGGCCCGGGGAGCGCGCCGACAAGCACGCCCACCGCCTCGAGGAGCAGCTCGGCCTGTCCTCGAAGGTGCCGTTGGCCGCGCTCACGGTCCTGCTGCTGCGTGGGGCACAGACCCCGGGCGAGTTGCGCGCCCGGACCCAGCGGCTCCAGCCGCTGCCGGACGCGGCCGCGCTGAGCGCCGCGCTCGCGGAGCTCTCGGACCGCGGGTTCGCGATGGAGCTACCGCGGCGGCCCGGCGAGAAACAGGCCCGCTGGCGCCACTGCCTCGACGCGAGCACGACGCCACCAGCAGCAGCCCCCACCAGCACGACACCACCAGCAGCAGCCCCCACCAGCACGACACCACCGCCAGCAGCCCCCACCAGCACGACGCCACCGCCAGCGGGTGCTGCCGGGGCCGATCCAACGCAGCCGGCGAGGTGGCCTGAGGCCGGAACCGGGGTCGACGACCCCGACCGGTCGGACGACGCCGTCCCGTCGATGGCCGCTGGTGCGGCGTCAGCGAACGAACCTGGCCAGCAGCCGACGCTCTCCGAGCTCGCCACGGCCATCACCGCGCTGCAGCAGCGCGTGAGCGACCTCGAGCGCGAACTGGGGCGCCGGGGGCCGGATCCAGCCGCGGACTGAGTCCCAGGGGTCGTCGCCGTGCTGGCTCCTGGCGCGCCACCTCGACGTGGGTACCGGCCGGCGCTACCACCTCGACAGCCTCTCGGCCGGCACCCCACCACCTCGACGCGGGTGCGGCGCGGCGGAGCATCTCACCGGCGATCGGCGACCTCGGCGAGGATCGTCTCGATCGCGGGCCGGTGGGCTCCGGGCCAGTACACCTGGTGGCAGGAGGCGCACCGGACGAAGGTGTCGAACGCCCGCCGCGTGCGCGGTGGCAGCTCGTCCAGCACCTCGGCCTTGTCCACCGGGCGGAGCTCGCCGTTGCAACGCACGCACCGCGTCAGTGGCGCGGCCCGGTCGGCGAGCCCGTAGCGCACCACGACCTCAGCCAGCTGCTCCTCCGGACCATCGGCGCGCGGGCAGTAGCCGTGGACGACGGTGCGACGGAGCAGGAGTTGACGATCTCGGCTGAGCAGGATGCGCTGCTGCGCCTCGGCGACCGTGGCCAGCTCGTCGTCGTCGGCATCCGTGCGGTACCAGGTGTCGAAACCCAGCAGCCGCAGCCGCCGTGCCAGCGTGCCCAGGTGCACGTCGAGCACGAAACGACGTGGCTCGGGTGGATCCGGCCACAGCGAGGTGGTCGCGTCGAGCGTGAGCTGGTGGAAGGGCGGGTAGGCGGCGACGCGCTCCCCACCGGTCAGCAGGTGGTCGAGGGTGACCGCCTCCCCGTCCACCAGGACGAGCCCGAGCTCGCAGCGCGGGACACCGATCGACGACAGCAGGTCCTTGACCGATCGCGGGCGACCGAACGGCACCTCGGATTCGGCGCTATCGACCAGGTCCACGAGCTCGGCGTAGGCGCGTACCTGGATCTCCACGTCGACAGGCTACCCGCGCCATCGCCCGCGCCCTCGCCCGC